>JAGVJQ010000070.1 GCA_020051015.1 Gammaproteobacteria bacterium | reverse complement strand
TGTCGCAATTAAAACCATCATTATTGCCCATGCCAATCACGACACCACGCTTGATTATGCGTTCACCATGTGTGGGTGATGGTAAAATGGTGAATGCAGCGGTATTAGAATCGTTCGATAGCTTACATTCATTTATGCCTTGGGCTGAAGTTCCTCCATCATTAGCCGAATCTGAAGAGTTTGTGCAATTGGCCATTGCCAATTGGCAATCGATTACTAATAGTGATATTGGGTTACCCATATTTTTATTTGATAAAGATAATCAGGATTTTGTTGGAGCAAGTGGGTTTCATCATATCAATGAAAAAATCAGACAGTTGGAAATTGGATATTGGATTCGTAGTAAATATAGTGGTAAAGGTTTAATGTTAGAAGCTGTGAATGTCCTCACACAATATGCGTTTAATCAACTGGGTATGAAGTATATTGAAATTCATTGTAATGAAGCCAATACACGTAGTATAAAAATTCCAAAACAATTGGGTTATCATTTAGAAATGATTGTTCGAGGTAAAAGTATTAATCGGATTGATGAAGTAGCAAATAATATGTTGGTTTTTGTTAAGAAAAATTTGCAAAAATATACCGCTATTGACTATCAGATTGGCTGACTGTCATACATATGATATATTCTTACTAAAATAATTTCTGCTCGAGGATTTAAACTAAAAATCATGATGAATATTAATGCAACAAAATTACAAGGCAATCATGTGGTATTAGAGCCATTACAACCAACTCATGAAAATGAGCTTTATGTTGCCGCCCAAGATCAAGCTATTTGGACCTATACGGGGTCAAAAGCTTATGGTCCTCAATTTAAGCACTGGTTTGATAGTGCATATGTAAAAATGTCAAAGAATCAACATATTCCCTTTGCGGTACGACGCTTAAAAGATAATAAAATCGTTGGAAGTACACGATATTATGATATCGAAAGTGAACATAAGCGTTTAACCATTGGTTATACCTGGTATATTCCTGAAACATGGGGCACGGTGATTAATCCTGAATGTAAATATTTGTTATTGAAGAATGCGTTTGAATTATTACAAATGAATCGCGTGGAATTTTGTACTGATGTACGCAATGTGCGCGCACGTGCGGCAATAAGAAAAATAGGCGCTACTGAAGAAGGGGTGTTACGTAACCATATGATTACTACCGATGGTGTATTAAGAAATACGGTTGTGTTTAGTATTATTAATTCTGAGTGGCCAACGGTGAAGTCAGCGCTCGAACAAAGAATTCAAAACTTAATGTAATTTCTGACCATTGGGAACTTCGGGCTCAACTGCAGCTAAATAAATATCACCATTTAAGTCAGAAAATCCAACTATTAAAAACTCAGAAATAAAACCCGCAATATTGCGGGTTCCTAAATTAACGCAACCGATGACACGTTTACCAATTAAATTTTCGGGAGTGTAATGTGCCGTGATTTGTGCAGAAGTTTGTTTAACACCAATTTCATTACCAAAATCAACCCAGACTTTATAAGCCGGTTTTTTAGCCTTAGGAAAGGATTCGGCCTTAATAATAGTACCAGAGCGAAGATCTATTTTGGCAAATTCGTCATAAGAGATAGTCATATTTTTTCCATTTTCTTAATCTGTTGTAACCATTGCTCTATTACTTGAACATTACCAAGCGTTTCTTCAGGTGAGATTACTTCAAATCCAATATTTACCTTACTGTTCATAATTTGAGAATTAACGACGTCAATTTGATGTGTATAAAGTGCTTTAGGTGCAGCGACAGTAATTATTTCTGGCGTTGGTTGTGAATTTTTATATAGGGCTATTTGATTATCTTCTTTATCTGGTAACCAAGGATTAGTTAGCAATTTTAAATGACCTTGCGTGCCAAAAATATCAAGTTGCGAAAAGAAACCAATATCAACAGCGCAGGTGATAGTGGCGGTAACATTGTCAGCGAATTTCAAAATCACACTCGCATTTATGTCATTTTTCTTTTCGGCATTCATTGTACCAAGACCAATCATTTCAATTGGTTCAGCAAAGACTTTGTTTTGTGTCGCGCCTGCGATGACACGAATCAAAGATAACGGATAACAGCCAATATCGTAAATGCTGCCACCTGCTGTTGGGTTGGCAAAAGCAACAATATTAGCCATGTACGCAGCAGTTATATGCTTTACGTCACCAATAATTTTTGATTGGATAATCTCTGTGAGTTTATGTATCAGTGGATGACAACGATACATTAATGCTTCCATGCAAAAAACGTTTGCATTTTTTGTCGCGTCAAATGCAGTTATCGCATCTTCCGACGTTGTCGTAAATGGTTTTTCACATAAAATATGCTTCCCTGCTTGAGCACAATTAATAATCCATTCTTTGTGTAAATGATTGGGCAAAGCAATATATATTACATCAATATCAGGATCTTGTAGCATTAATAGTTGATCAGTATATGTTTTGGGAACGGCATATTGCGCGGCAAATGCATTTGCTTTTTCCACAGAGCGGCTAGCAATAGCAACTAATTCGCCATAAGTTGAATCTTGAATAGCTTTTGCCATCACACCAGAAATAAAACCAGTACCCAAAATTCCCCATTTTATTTTTTTTGTTATCATCTTTATCAGTCTCTATAAAAAATTTTAAATTGTATTTTAATCATTGCATACCGTATTGCCAAGTTTTTTGGTAAGCTTCATGTTTTCTGAGTAATCAACTGGGCAGTCAATAATGACAACAGTATTATCAGCAATAGCTTTTTTAATTGTTGGCAGCAATTCTTTCGCACTATTTACTCGATAACCTTTTGCTCCAAAACTTTCTGCAAATTTAACAAAATCAGGATTTTTAAAATCAATATGGCTATCACGACCAAAATGAATTTCTTGTTTCCATTTTATTAAACCATACTCACTGTCGTTCCAAACTAAGATGACAATGGGGGTACCAATACGCATGGCGGTTTCAATTTCTTGGCAATTCATGAGGAATCCAGCATCACCCGTTGCTGCTACAACAACACGATCGGGATGAACAAGTTTAGCTGCTATGGCACCTGGCAAAGCAATCCCCATAGAAGCAAATCCATTAGAAATGATGCAGGTATTTGGTTTGGCTGCTTGATACATGCGGGCAATCCACATTTTATGAGCGCCAACGTCAGAAATCACAATATCATTCTCATTTAATGCTTGCCTTAAATCCCATACGATTTTTTGCGGTTTAATCGGGAATGCATCATCGTGTGCATGTTCTTCCATTTCATGAACAATAATATCACGTAATTTTTTATCATAAGCTTTTTTAGCTATTTTTTGTTCGCAAATAGCATCCAACGCTTTACTGATATTACCAATGACACCCAACTCTAAAATATAATATTCATCAACTTCAGCGGGTTCTTCTGCAATATGAATAATTTTCTTGGTTTTATCCGTGTGCCATAAATAAGGATGATATTCGATCATGTCAAAACCAATGCAGATAATAACATCGGCTTTATCAATGCCAGTGGAAACATAATCGTGCGCTTGTAGACCTACAGTCCCCAAACTCAATTGATTGGTAAATGGCATGACGCCTTTTGCCATGAAGGTATTGGTTACAGGAATTTGTAACTTTTCTGCAAATTTAATTAAGCTTTCTGATGCATGCGATCGTATAACTCCATTGCCCGCAATAATAATGGGCGATTTGGCATTGGCAATGACTTCAGCGGCTTGCTTAATCTTTTCTATTGGGGGAGTAGGGCGCATTGCACTTTGTACTTTTAGCGGTTCTTTCTCTATATTCATGGCGGCAATATTTTCAGGAAAATCAATAAAGCTAGCACCAGGTTTTTCAGTTTGTGATACTTTAAAGGCTTTACGAACAATTTCAGGAATAATTGAAGCTTCAGAAATTTGTACACTGTATTTAGCAATAGGACTAAATAAGTTAACTAGATTTAATACTTGATGACTTAACTTATGCAAACGTGTCGTTGCTGCTTGTCCTGCGATGGCAACTACAGGTGCCATATCGAGGTGGGCATCGGCCACACCGGTAATGAGGTTAGTTGCGCCGGGGCCTAAGGTTGCCAAACAAACACCAGCACGTCCCGTTAATCGTCCATATAGGTCGGCCATAAAAGCGGCACCTTGTTCATGGCGGGTGGTAATGAATTTTATTTTACTCGATAAGAGAGCATCCATGACATCCAAATTTTCTTCACCGGGAATTCCAAAAATATATTCAACTCCTTCATTTTCAAGACATTTTATGAATAACTCAGCTGCTTTCATGGTGATTCCTTAAGTCGATGATGAGTATAATAGTAGTCTTTTTTGCAATCGAGTTATATAATATGTGTCAAATTTAATATTAATTATGTTTAATTAATGTTTCGGAGCATTTTTCGTTTGATCAAACCGCTTACACTTGGAAATAAAACATTTCCTCTTAATATTATTCAAGGTCCTTTAGCAGGGGTAAGTTGCGCGCCTTTTAGATTATTGACCTGGCGTTATAGCCAGCCAGCTTTTTCCTGCACGGAAATGATTTCCAGCAAAACAATTATTTATCAGCCTGCTTTAGCACAACAACGATATATTAAAAAAGATCCGCAGGAAGGTCCTGTCTGTTTTCAATTAAGTGGCAGCGATCCAATTGAAATTGCTGAGGCAACCAAACGTGTTTCGGATTATGGGGCAGATTTAATTGATTTAAATTGTGGTTGTCCTGTCAATAAAATTCGTAGCAAAGGTGCCGGATCCAGTTTATTAATGAATTCAAATAAACTTTATCAATTAATTACCGCAATGAAGCAAAATACAAATGTTCCTGTTTCAATTAAAATTCGAGTTGAAGGCGGCAGTAATGATAAATTTAATATGGAAATTGCAAAAGTAGTCAGCGAGGCGGGTGCAGATTTTTTAGTAGTGCATGGTCGGCATTGGACAGAACATTATGAAACACCATGTAATCATGAACAAATTAAATTTTTTGTTGATAATTTAAAAATCCCAGTGATTGGTAATGGGGACATTGCCTGTTTAACATCGCTTAAACAAATGTTTGATACCGGGTGCGCCGGCGTGATGATTGGGCGCGCAGGGGTTGGTCAACCATGGCTAATTAACAAGTTAGTTGCACAAATGCGGAATGAGCAATTCGTATTACCTACCCTTGATGAGATGGGTGCAGTTTTCATGGAGCATGTATTAATGCTAGTGGAGTTATTGGGTAGTGAAAAATTGGCAATTTTGCAAGCAAGAAAATTTGCTAAATACTACGCTCGAGAATTACCAAATCGTATGGAATTTAATCATGCAGTAAATGAATGTGTTACGTTAACGGTATTACAAGATCTTTGTAAAAATTATTTCAGTCCCTATACAACTTGCCCAGCAGCCCATCCCGACGACCATGCCCACTGAAAATTATATCCACCTAACCAACCACTGACATCAAGCACTTCACCAATAAAATATAAACCAATGATGTTTGTTGCCTCCATCGTTTTGGAGGAAATCGCATCACAGTCAACACCACCTAATGTCACTTCGGCGGTACGGTAACCTTCCGTGCCATTTGGTTTTAATGACCATGCTTGTATTTGTGCTGCAATATGTTCTATTTCGTGATGAGCGATGGATGCTAATTTTGTTTCTGAAATATTAGCATCAAGAAAAATTTCAGCGACTCGCTTTGGCAACAGATCAGATATGATGGATTTTAACTGTTTTTGTGATTGCTGTTGTTGAGCTATTTTTAAATGTTCTACCAGATCAATGTCTGGCAGCATATTGATAATTAACTCTTCGCCTGGATGCCAATAAGATGACATTTGTAAGGCGGCAGGACCACTTAAACCGCGATGGGTAAATAATATATTTTCACGAAAGCTTTGCCTGTCATTACTGACAATACTATCAATGGCAATACCTGATAATATCGATAATTTATCTTTATCATCGTTATGTAAAGTAAATGGAACTAACCCCGCACGAGTTGGCCATACTTTAATACCAAATTGTTCGGCGATTTTATAACCAAATGGACTTGCGCCCATGGTTGGAATAGATAATCCACCACTGGCAATAACTAATGATTGACAGTGAAAATGGCCACGATTGCTGCTGATTTTGAAATGATGATCATTTGGTTTTTCAACATGGTCAATTTTAGCATTGAGCCGAACGTCAACATTAACCATGTCACATTCCGCTAATAGCATATCAACGATATCATGTGATTTATGGTCGCAAAATAATTGCCCCAGCGTTTTTTCATGAAAGGGGATGTGATGTTTTTTGACTAGCTCAATAAAATCCCATTGTGTATAGCGGCTTAATGCAGACTTACAAAAATGCTTATTATGTGAAATGTAATTTTCAGGTGTGATAGAGTAATTGGTAAAATTACAACGCCCGCCACCGGACATTAAAATTTTTTTACCAGCTTTATTTGCATGATCAAGGACAATAACTTTTCGTCCGCGTTTGCCAGCTTCAATCGCACACATTAAGCCAGCAGCGCCCGCGCCGACGATGATGACATCTACTTTTTCAATCATTTTTAACTTATATAATCCAATAAACTTACTTGCTCAGCTAAGTTCTGTAATTGTTGTTGCCAATACTGTGGAGTATTAAACCATGGAAAACTAGCGGGAAATGCTGGGTCTTTCCAACGTTTAGCTATCCATGCTGAATAATGTAACATACGTAATGTTCGTAACGCTTCAATCAATATCAACTCTTGATTATTGAAGTCATGAAACTCGCGATAACCGCGTAATATATACTCGAGTTGGCGCGTCATTTGATTTTCATCACCTGACAATAACATCCAAATATCTTGAATTGCTGGCCCCATTAAACAATCATCTAAATCAACAATATGTGGTCCTGTATCGCGCCATAATACATTTCCAGCATGAATATCACCATGTAAACGAATATATCTAGTTGGCGTGGCTAAATTAAATCGATATTCAATTTTCTGTAAAGCTGATTCAACAATGTTACAAAAATTATCTTGTAAATAATCAGGAATAAAATCATGATTTATTATAAACCGATAGGCATCGAAACCGAAAGTTTTAATATCTAATTGTTGTCGATATTGAAATGGTCGACAACTCCCAACAGCATGTAAGCGCCCAATAAATCGGCCCATCCACTCTAATTGTTCTAAACTATCAAGCTCAAGCGCTCGTCCACCCCAGCGGGGGAATAAGGCAAAACGAAAGCCATGATAATGATGTAGTGTGGTAGCGGTATTTTGCATTAAAGGAGCGACAACAGGAATTTCATAGTCAACTAATTCTTGTGCAAATTGATGTTCTTCTAATATAGCATCATCAGTCCAGCGTAATGGTCGGTAAAATTTTGCAATCACAGGTTGCGAATCTTCAATGCCAATTTGATAAACACGATTTTCGTAGCTGTTTAGCATGTGTAAATTACCATCGCAGATCAAGCCGACACTTTCAATGGCAGCTAAAATTGTATCTGGGTCTAAGGACTCATAAGGGATTTCAGTGTTATTATTCATTGCTCATGTCTTGATGTTATGCCACATAATCATAACATATTAATCGATATCAATAAGGCATAACAATAACAATTGAGCCAAGAGGCATCATTGATTGCAACCATTTTGCGTCGGAAGGATAAATGCGGATACAACCATGGCTAGCATTATAGTTGCGAACATCATACGAACCATGGACAGCATAACCATCATAAAAATAAGAGCAATATGGCATGGGGGCGCCACCTTTACCAAGCGGGAATAGTTTGGATTTACAGTTGGCACCTTGTTTTAAGTAGACGCGAAAGGTGCCGGTTGGCGTATGGCAGTTTTGCTGTAAATCATGACAATAATTACTGCCGCCAGAAGCTTTCCCAATTTTTAACAAATTGCCATTAGAATCATAAAATGCCCAAGCGAGTGCTCTAGGATTAAAAATAAAAACGGGAACACCTGCTCCACGTCGATGTGAGGGAAAGCCGTAGTTATAGCCTTTATAATTTGAATTTTCAGCTAATACGACAGGTTCATCACTATAAACAGTGGTTCCCCACATCGTATCAGAATCATCTCCATCATAGGTATAAGCAAAACCAGGTTGCCATCCTAGCACTAAAGCGAGGATGAAACTGCTGATACAACAAGTTTTGCTTTTCATCATATACCTCTTATAGCCACTCTCCATTGTGATGATTTTTTTTTGAAAAACGCTTTTTAATATGACTTGACGATAACAATAGAACCAATCGGCATAACGGATTGAATCCATTTTGCATCAGCAGGACGAACCCTTATGCAGCCATGACTGGCATTATAGTTAGGTATATCATACGAACCATGTATTCCATGATTTTTTGTAAAGAAGGTGCAATATGGCATCGGTGCGCCACCTTTACCTACCGGATATTTTGATGATTTACAGCTAGCACCTTTTTTCGCGATGATATGGTAAACACCACTTGGTGTACGGCATGAGCGACGAATATCGGCGCAATAGCCTTTACCCCCAGATCCTTTACCAACTTTTAATAGCTTACCGCCAGAGCTATATACCGCCCACATCCTAGTTTTAGGATTGAATATAAATACTGGAACACCAGCAGCAGGACGATATTGCGGATAACCGCCACTGTACCCCCCTTTATGGGATGAATTGTAGGCTAGTACAATAGGTTTATTATCATTACTTGTTGATACGCTTGAGCTCGTTTCATTTGCATTAGCAAATCCAGGAGCGACGCTGACAATAAGTGCTAGTAAAACACTACCTAAATATCCTATTATGCTTTTCATTCTTTACCTCTCAGAGTTAATTCTTATGAAAAATTAACTAATGTAAATAGGTTTTTATTAACATTAAGTATGGTAAAAAAATGCAAATTGTCTAATTTTTGAACTGCAATAAGGGTGGAGAATGACATTATTAGTAATAATACAATAACGAAAACTAGGTAAAAATAGCTTGTTTTATCAAATGTTTTTCTCCAACATGCAGTTTCAGTCTTAAATTACCGTAAAAAATTATTTTTAATTATTTGCATTTTCTGAAAAACATGATCTATACTTACCCTCCACGCTAAAAAATAGCTATAAATTCAGTTATAGTCCTTTTTGCGGATAAGCTAAGAATTTAAAAACACAGTTTTTTTAGCTTTGGAATGAGTAAAAGAACAGGGTTTAAAGAGTAAATGACCTTGTTTTCATGATATTTTCAGGAGGAGTTTATCATGGTAGAGCAAAATAGAAATTCATCAAAAGATGAATCTGTACGTCAAGAATCTTCGAGTTTAATTGCAGAAAATAGAGTTGGCGAAAAGAAAGTTGCTGGTTTTTCTTTGTTTGGAAGATCATTAGAGATGATTCCTACTCAAGAAGAAGTTGAGCGAGCCGAGCAGGGTATGAAATGGAAGTGGTAATTAATCCACTATATTGAATAGTTATTCATTTTATTCAAATTCCATGCTCATTCATAGGATTTAAATGCAACACATAATAAATTATAAAACATTTCTTATGAAGAGCATGGTTCCAAGCTAAATGACGTGCTTGATTACGTCGTTTTGGTTAAAATAACTAATTCTTTCTAGCTGCAAATTAAAGCATCAAAATCATATCTTAACTGATGAACATCATGCTTCATTCAATAGCCAAATCGATAAAGTCATTCTTGATATTAGATTGGAATAGTTCCCATTAATAACAAGATAATGATAATAAGCAATAATATGGTGATAACCCCTGATGGGTAATATCCCCATTTCAAGCTATATGGCCATCGCGGTAGTGCGCCAATCAGTAATAAGATAATCACAATCAGCAATAAGATGGTTAACATAATTTTTCCTTAAACACGTTCCAACTTATAGTATAGCTAGTGTTATAAGTGAAAAGGTTATTGATTAATCATTACTATAATGTTGGAGTTTCTGGTAAATTATCTGTTTGATACTGTTCATTCGATAATTCTTCCGTTGTTAATACTGACTTTTTTAACCAATTTCGACCCTCAACGAGTCGGGCGACTAACATACTGCATACGGTATTACTGGTTACATTTAATAAGGTGGCTGGTGGATCGATCAAAATACTGATGGCGGCAATTAAAACCAATGTTTGGGGTGGAAAACCATAGACAGACAAAATAAGCATTTCACCAACCATGCCGCCACTAGGAATAGCCCCCATCACTGTACCGACTAAAATACCGATGAATGCTGCCATTAATAATGTTGATGGGCCACTGAAAGACATATGAAATAAACCGAATAAGAAAGCAATTTTTATAATTCCGCCTAATACGGAGCCATCTTTATGTACGATGCCACCAAATGGAATGACTAATTCATAAATTGGTTCTGGCACACGCATGGCTTTTGCTGCATGTAAATTAGCTGGAATACTGGCAGCACTACTGCAAGTTGCAATTGATGTTGCAGCAGGAAATAAAATATTTTGCCAAAATAATTTAATACCCGTTTTTTTGCCGGCTAAAAAAGCGAAGATAGTAAAGGCAACAATAAAATATAGGATGGCAGAAGCATAATAAATAACGGTTGTGCGAAGATAAGTTTCAATTAACTTAGGACCCATTTCACCCACTAATACAGCAAAATAAGCAAAAAAACCAATAGGTGCGTAATACATAATGAATGAAATTGCCGTCATGGACACTTCCGCCCCGGCACGTAAAAAAGTCGCAAAAGGTTTTCCTTTTTCACCTGTGTATGCAGTTGCCAAACCAATTAATGCAGAAAAAACAATTAAGGCCAACATATTGTCACGGCTGAATAATTTTGAGAAATCAGACACAGTGAATATATTGACGATTTGATCAGTCAAGCTAATAGGTTGCATCCCCGTCGTTGTTATTAATGGAATCGATAAGCCATTATCAAGTGGAAAAAACATAACAATAACAATCATAAAAACAGCGGCAATTGCGCTTGTTACAAAAAAAACAGCAAGCATATTAGATAGTACTTTCCATATTTTTTGTAATTCACCAATGCTAGAAATCGCAGAGGACACACTAAAAAAGACTAAAGGTACCACTAGCGTAAACATTAAATTTAAAAAAACATCGCCAAGTGGTTTGAGTTTTACGGCTGTGGGCCCTAATAAATGGCCGACTAGTGCGCCTAGTAAAATAGAGCTTAATAAAATAATAATTAAGCGATAGGCTTTGATGCCTTGATAAAGCTTGGCTAAAAACATAGCGCTAATTCCAGAAAGGTTGATTACCCGCTAATTTAATCGGTTCTATTGGATTTGGCAATTAATGTTAAAAATAGTGTTGACAGGGGTACGTCATTCGGATAATATTGGTGTATTAGTTAACTAATACACTGAATGGCGGGACAGACAATGCTGGAACTCAAAAATCTATATTTCGGTTATAACAAAAAAAATCAATTATTTACCGATCTTGATTTATCAATCGAGCAAGGTGGTATTTATGGCTTGTTGGGCAAAAATGGTGCAGGCAAGACTTCTTTATTAAAGATAATTGCAGGGTTACTTTTTCCACAGCAAGGTGACTGTACCGTAATGGGGTATACGCCAAAAGTAAGAAGCCCAGCTTTTCTAGCAGATATCTATTTCTTATCTGAGGATATATATCTACCGGCAACAAGCATGGCAGATTACGTAAAACTGTATGCCGGATTTTATCCACATTTTGATCATAACCAATTTACAACCTATATAAACGAATTTAAGTTAACCGATGATAAATTGTTAACTAACTTCTCTCATGGACAAAAGAAGAAATTTTTAATTGCATTTGGGTTAGCGACTAATTGCAAATTATTAATTTTGGATGAGCCAACTAATGGTTTGGATATCCCTAGTAAAAGTGAATTCAAAAAATTATTGGCATCGATTGTAACAGATGAAAAGTTAATTATTATCTCAACGCACCAGGTCCATGATGTTGAGAGTTTGGTTGATGCTATTATTGTGCTTGATGAAGGCAAGATTGTCTTTAATCAAAGCATATATGACATTACCAATAAATTAACTTTTACTTTGTTACCAGAAGAACCTGCGTCAAGTACTTCCTTTTATTATGAAAAGCGGTTAGGCGGTTTTGCAACAGTCACGGCAAACGATTTGGGGCAAGACACACAGGCAGATTTGGAAATTTTATTCAATGCAATTTTATTGAATAAAGAAAAATTGCATCAACATTTCCAAGGAGAAAAAAATGAACGTTAATACTAACTTTAGTTTAAAACGTGTTTTTCACCTAATCTTAAACGATTTAAGATTAAATCAAAAAGCAATTTTCCTTGCAACACTTACCGTAGTATTGTTTTGCATTGTACTGCCTTTTAGTGTAACTACGCGCTTTACCGCTTATTATATAATTTTGTACGTCGGTGGTTTTATTATAACGAGTTTGGCATTTAGTCCAATGCACAGTTCACAACGAGCATACCAATTTTTAATGTTGCCCTGTTCTAATGTCGAACGTTTTCTTTCGAAGTGGTTTTTAACTTCGATTGGTTATGCCATCGGCGTGTTAATATTTTATTATGTATTTTCCGTTCTAGGTATGATTACTGATCTCTTGATATTTAAAGTGCATGTAGGCCCAGTCAATATTTTTCAATTCGAGCTTTGGCACCATATTGCTACCTATATTATATTGCAAACATTTGTGTTCTTAGGCGCCGTTTATTTCAAAAAATATGCCCTGATTAAAACAGCATTTGTTACAGGATGTTTATTTCTGTTGTTTTTCATATATACAAAATTCTTTGCCAATATCT
>JAGVJQ010000118.1 GCA_020051015.1 Gammaproteobacteria bacterium | reverse complement strand
TGCCAGATGATTTGTTTGATGATGCCAAAGTCACTGTTGATTTGGTATTTCTGCAAAAGAAATCAGGCGATGAAAGCTGGGTACAAGCAAGGCCGTTTACCAAAGATGGCAAAAGAGCTTATATGAATACGTATTTCTTTCAACATCCTAAACACGTGTTGGGTCATATCGAGTTCATAAAGGCTTATGGTCGTAATGAATTAACCTGTAAGCGTACGATGGATGTATTTGAATATCTGGATAACAGCATTTCAACCATACCACCAGAAAAATCACAAGTTAATTTAGCAAGCTGTAGACAATTACTGGAAGAGAGATTGCAATTAATCGCTTCGCAAATGGATGCATTACGTCAGGAAGAAGAGCAACTGCTTGAACTGCGTAATACATTACAAATGCATGAGCAGCAATTGCAAACACTATGTCAGCAAATTGTAAATCGGCATTAAGTTAGTTAACCCCGCTGGGAAAGTCGTTTCCCAGACGGGGGATTATTTTTCCAGCATGTCTCATAAAGGAGAAAGCATCATGTCACCAGAAATGGTAACGCGTTTTAAAATTGAGCTGACATTATCGAACTTAATGTTGGAGTTAGTCAGCTTATTGGCGCTTGACGGCAATTTGGGAGAATCTGATAAACAGGTTCTGAAAGAATGCAGCGTCATGCTTAATCAACTGCTATTAAACAAAGTTTTATAGCAACAACCAGACTGCGAGTCAGTCTTAACCCGCCAGGGAGCAGCATATCCCTGATGGGAATATGTTGCTTCCGGCAAACCTGATGTCAAGTAATGATTATTTGACATTATTAACTGGAGAAAACGCATGAAAGGTATTAACAAGGTTATTTTAATTGGTAATTTGGGCGCAACACTAGAGATTCGATATTTACCTAATGGTGATGCTGTTACGCAATTATCACTGGCAACCAGTGAAACATGGCGCGATAAGCAAACAGGTGAATATAAGGAGCGTGTTGAATGGCATCGTGTAACGCTATTTCGTCAATTAGCGGAAGTTGCAGGTAAGTACTTTCACAAGGGCGACAAGCTGTATGTGGAAGGATTGCTACGAACTCGTAAATGGCAAGATAAGGATGGACGTGATTGCTATGCAACCGAGGTGCATGCAGGAACAGTACTTAAACTGCATGGTTTAAAAGCATCAGATGCTACTGATGTACCAACTACAGATTGTACTGACAGCCCCGATGAGATTCAGTTTTAGGTAGCCAACCACTATCCGTCAGATGATGGATAGTGGTTCTAATTCAAAGATACCTGCGACTCACATTTATATTAATAATATTCACATCGCAAGCAAATCAGGCATAAACATGACTTATGTTTCTTGTTAGTGTAATTGATGGTTATTATATAATATGTTACGCTTCTTGATGTGAATTACCCTTCCCTTCTATAAGGAATAATATAAATGGCAAAGAAAAAATCGATTGTGCCACTTCATGAAGAAACGCCAGATTTTGATGCACTTTTTATGAATGATGAATTTTGTTACGATGATATAAATAGCACCGTGAATAATATTTTTGACATTACTAAGCATCATATGAGTATTGCCTTAGACTTAACTAAGTTAATTGTAGCGCAAAATCAACAAAACAAAAGTGAAGAAGCAATTATAGCGATTTTCAAAAATGTTTTAACCAATGTTCACGATGCATCACCATTGAAAAGAATGATGGAAGAAATGTAGCTTATCTAGAAATGAATATACAATGATTATCGAAGCTATGGACTTTTATTACTACTTGACTACAAATGCAATAAGTATTTTCAGAATATAGAGATATTAATTAAAAAATGCCTCAATTTCGACTGACAAAAAAATTCTCAATGGATTGCAAAATCAAGTATTTACTCGAACCAATCAATGTAAGTCACCCTCTCGATGATTGGTTTATTGATTGCATGTATGTCCACCGCAGAAAAGTTGCAATCATTACTCATGCCAGAACTAAATTTACTTTTTTTATTCCTTATGCTGAGGCTGGCGGAGCTAAAATGATTCCATCTTATTTTATTAGCCAATTGAAAGAGTTATTTAATCGAAATTTGCTACCCTCAATTGCTGAAGAAATTGAAAAGTTATTTAACCAAGAATTTATGTTCACTAGAACGATAGATAAAAAAATTCTAGGTCACATGAATGACTTTAAACGTTGTGCTGAACCGTTGCCGGATGAGTTGTATCCGATTAATTGGCAAGAAACAGCTTTTCGCATAAATAACATGCCAATTAATGCCAGCTCTAAAAATTGCTCATTTCTTTTAATGCAATTTAAGAACCTTTTAGGTATTAATTTAAATAATTACTTGCCTACTAACGCATAGAGATAATCCGCCCAATGCTGCATCATTTTCTTCCGTTCCGGCAAGTGCTCGGCATAGTTATACGCAGCACGAACAGCATTACGTTCAGTATGTGCCAATTGACGTTCTATTGCATCATAATGCCAGCCCTGCTCATTTAATAAGGTTGATGCCATGCTACGGAAACCATGGCCAGTCATTTCATCTTTGGTATAGCCCAGCCGTCTTAATGCAGTATTGACTGTATTATCTGACATTACGCGCGAATTGCTATGCACGCTAGGAAATACGTATTTACTAGTACCTGTTAATTCATATAATTCTTGTAAAATTTTAATTGCTTGCGTAGCTAGCGGAACAATATGCGCTTTCTTCATTTTCATTTTTTCAGCAGGTATGCGCCATTCTGCGGTTTCAAAATTAAACTCTGACCACTCAGCATTACGTAGCTCACCCGGACGAACAAAAAATAATGGGGCTAATTGTAAGGCGCATTTAGTAACAAAGTAGCCACGATAGTCTTGAATTGCTCTCAACAAATCACCAATAGCAGCAGGATCAATTATGGATGCATGATGCTTAGTTATTGCTGGAGCTAATGCCCCACGTAAATCGCCAGAAACATCGCGCTCGGCCCTGCCCGTGACGATAGCATAACGAAATACTTGGCTACAGATCTGATTAGTACGGTGTGCCGTTTCTACTGCTCCTCGCCCTTCAATACGGCGCAGTACTGTGAGTAACTCAGGCGCTTTAATTTCATGAATAGGTCGCTTACCTAACCATGGAAATACATTCTTTTCAAATCGACCAATGATCTTACTACTATAGCTTGGTGCCCATTTAGGAGAAAACATGGTATACCATTCGATTGCTATAGCTTGAAATGAATTCTCAGCGGCATACTTAGCAGCACGTTTAGAGATTTGTTTATTTAAACCAGGATCAACATCATTGGCTATCAGCTTTCGGGCTGCATCACGTTTATCTCTAGCATCAGCTAGCCCTACATCTGGATAAACCCCAAATGCTAGTTTCTTTTCTTTACCGCCAAAACGATATTTTAAGCGCCAATATTTCGATCCATTTGGGTTAACTTGTAGGTACAAGCCCTTTTCATCGGTGAGCTTATAAACCTTATCACGTGGCTTCGCTGTGCTGATTTTAATATTAGTAAGTGTCATTTGGGGGCCTCGCAAATTTGCCCTGCATAAGGGCCCTTAAATATGCCCCCATATCGGTTCAGATTTGGAGGAATTTATTAAACTGCTATAGGATGATAGTATCGTAGAAAGCCCGTTATTTCTAGGGTTTTTAGGAAGAATTCAAACATTTTAAACTAAGGGAATGGTGGCCAGAGGTGGAATCGAACCACCGACACAAGGATTTTCAGTCCTCTGCTCTACCGACTGAGCTATCTAGCCATTCAGACTTGCTACGCGTTTTGCGAAGAGCTGCTATTAAACTGATTTTAGGGAATTTAGTCAAGCATTTTTGTGGAATATTTTTTTATTTGTTGAAGGGAGATCGAAGGAAAGGAATGTTGTTATGTTTGTTGGCTTGTGAAGTAGCTCATATACGTATGTAAAGAGCCTGCAAACTGGCAAAAACCCTCCCCCCGCCAGAAGCGAGGGGACAGATTATGTAATTTTGTGTGTTCATTACGGCATACCATTATTGATGATAATGAAGTGTGATGGGTATATAAATATTTCAACCGACCGGTTATAATGACTCAATCTGAATAAAACTATTTGAAAAACAAAAGGATTTTCTATGAGTACTGATTGGTTTGTCACGATTCCCAAGGTAGAATTACACGTTCATTTAGAAGGAACCATGCGTCCTGCCATCGTTGCCAAACTAGCTCAACGTAATAAAATTACGCTTCCCGAGCGCGTTGATCCTGATACTAACACCATTCTTTGGCATAACTTATTCGATTTTTTTGGTGTCTATGATGCTTGTAGCGAAGTAATCAAAACACCCCGCGATATTACCGAGGTTACGTTTGATTATTTAATCCAAGCGGCTGCTGTGGGCACAATTTATGTTGAATTAACCGTTGCCCCACAAATTTTGGCCAAACAAGGCGTTGACTATCCTACGCTGTGTGAAGCTGTTGCTGCGGGCATCGAAAAAGCAAAGACCGCCACCGGTATTGAAGCTCGTATGATTATGGTCTTGGTGCGCCATTATAATCATTTTGATTGCCTAGATGTCGTAAAAAAAATGATCGCCTACCCTCATCCTTATGTGGTGGGAATTGGCTTGGCGGGTGATGAACGACACAATGGGCCGGCTCATTTTATTGAAGCTTTTCAATTAGCGCGTGAGCATGGCATACACCGCACTGCTCATGCAGGCGAATGGTATGGTCCGCAGAGCATTCGTGACAGTATCGAGCTATTAAATGTGACGCGAATCGGGCATGGTTTACAAACTATTTATGATCCAGACTTAATTGAATTGGTGAAACAACACAATATCCACCTGGAAATTTGTTTATCAAGCAATATTCAAACTCATGCCATGGCAAATGGTATTCCTGTTGGCCATCATCAACGCCCACATCCTGCACGAGAATTTAAACAATTGGGAATTTCGTTATCATTTAGTACTGATGACCCGCCTTATTTTCAAACTAATATGGCAAAAGAATATCAGCTTGCTTGTGAACGTTTTGGTTTTAGCAAGATAGATTTAATTGCTGCAACACGTCGTGGCATTTTGGCTAGCTTTGCTGAACCTGAGTTAAAAAGGCGGCTATTAAAAATTACGGATAACTGGTATGCAAAAAGCATACCAAAGATTGACTAACCACCCCCTACCTCCTATAGTTAAATAGGTAATCAACAGGAGGTTTTTCATGAAAGCAATTTGGGTGATGCCTGTTGTTGCGACACTTTTCTTAGCTTATTCTTATAGCTTTGCTGGTGATACTGATAGCGATTGTCTTAACTCCCCACAACAACTGACTTGGGGTAATGGTGGTAGCACTAAGGTTAAATTGTGTGGTTATCAAAATGGTGATGTAAACACTAGCTATATCCAAATTACCGATATTCCGCGCAAAACTAAGAATGGCTGTCTCACCATTGAGTATGAACCTGCGTCTGACAAATTCCTTACCAATGATAGCCTGACTGTGGCGCCGAATGAAGGTGTCGTCGTTGGCGAATCACGCAGCCCTACTACGTTAGCTATTGATAATACGGATGGGACACAAACAACGAGTCTGCCAGTTAAAACTGACAATGTTAATCATAATAAATATGGTGTTTCTGTGTCCGGACAATCAAGTAGTGTTGATGTCAATGTCAAAATTAATTGGCAACATGATCCGTCTTGTGGATCTTAAGAACAGAATTTATATATCCAGCAGACTTCGATCCCGTATTACGCTTCTAATTGAGAATCATATTGTTATTCTCAATTTACAAAATCAATGTGTACTCAACAACAATTATTTTTTCTCACTTTAATACGGGCTACGTGGGCTACATTTAGGCTACGTTTATTTTATCTACCTGCCGTTTGATGCAATACCATAATCGCTTCAATTTCTACCGGTGCATTTCTTGGTAAACTAGCAACGCCTATTGTCGAGCGTGCAGGATAAGGTTCACTAAAATATTCCGCCATGACTGTGTTTAGCATTGGAAAATTCGCAAAATCCATGATAAAAACTGTAGTTTTTACAATATCGTTCATACTGCCACCTGCGGCTTCACAAATGGCTTTCATATTATCAAACATCATATACAGTTGTTGTTTGAAAGTGCCATCCAATAACTGTCCGGTTTCAGGATTCATAGGTATTTGACCTGAAATATAAACAGTATCATTTACTCGTACGGCTTGTGAATAAGTACCAATTGCTGAAGGCGCTTGGCTAGTAGCAATTGCTTTTTTTAAGGCTGTCATGGAATGTTCCTTCTCATTTGATTTTAATCACGCCTGACAGCCCCCTCTCCCCCAACCCCTCCCCCACTTCGCGGGGGAGGGGAGCACATCGTACAATTTTGCTTGCTCTGTGCTTTCATTAGGTAAAAGAAGCGATCTGGACACACTATATTTTTAAATGATTATTTCACACGATTTAATTTTGATACCGCTGGTAACTTACGTACCCTGCGCATCACACGCGCGAGATGATCACGGCTATTGACCGAAATAGTCATATTCACTGAACAATAACGTCCATCACGTTCTTCAACGCTGATATTTTCAATATTGGCATCAGACGCTGCAATAGCAGCAGCTAAATCAGCCAAAACACCTCGTTGATTAACTAATTCTGCATTAACTTTTACTGGAAATTCACCACTAACCTGTTCTTCCCAGTTCACATAAATACATTTTTCAGTATTTCGTAAATGGGCAATTTGCTGACATTGTTCATCGTGAACAGTGATGCCTTTACCCGCATCAAATACACCTAAAATGACATCGCCAGGAACGGGATAACAACATTTGGCAAAATTAACCACCATGCCTTCCGTGCCTTTAATTAAGAGTGGTTGTTTTGATAATTGATGTGTTGCCGCTTGTTTTTCTGACTCTTCTTGTTCGGTTTCTTCTTTTACTGCAAACGCTAAACGGCGGGCTAAAATTAATGGTGATTGATTACCTAGTCCAGTTGATTCGAGTAATTCATCCAGTGACTTATAATTAGATTCTTTTAATACTCGTTCTATATTTGCTTGTGGAATTTTTTCTAAACTTAAATGCAATGTTCCTAACGCTCTTTCTATTAAACGACGCCCCAACGTCATAGATTCAGATTGACGCTGACGTTTTAAATAATGTTTTATACCACTTCGCGCTTTACCCGTAACCACGAAATTTAACCACGCCGGATTGGGACGTGCACCTGGTGAAGTAATAATTTCGACGGTTTGGCCATTGGCTAATTGTGTACTTAGTGGTGATAAACGTCGATTGATTTTTGCTGCCACACAGGTATCACCAATATCTGTGTGAATTGTATAGGCAAAATCGACCACGGAAGCGCCATGTGGTAATTCAAGGATTTTACCTTTTGGAGTAAATACATAAACTTCATCAGGAAATAAATCAATTTTTACGTTTTCAATAAATTCTAATGAATTACCCGTACTCTGTTGCATTTCCAACAAGTTTTTCAACCATTCTTGTGCACGCAAATGGGTACGATTTACTATGCCTTCATCAGATTTATATAACCAATGTGATGCAATGCCTGACTCTGCCATGGCATGCATTTCTTCAGTACGAATTTGAATTTCAATCGGTACACCATAAGGACCAAATAGCGTGGTATGTAATGATTGGTAACCATTTGATTTAGGAATGGCTATATAATCTTTGAAACGTTCAGGAACCGGTTTATAGAGATTATGTACCGCACCAAGTACGCGATAACAACTATCAACTGAATCGACAATCACACGAAATGCATAGACATCCATGATTTCGGAAAATGGAATGCGTTTATTACGCATTTTCTTATAAATACTATATAAATGCTTTTCACGACCAGATAATTTTACTGGCGGCATACTTTCACGAGTGAGTACTTCTAATAATGATTTCTTAATGACACTTAAAATTTCTTTACGATTACCGCGCGCTTTTTTCACTACATCATTTAATACCCGATAACGCACCGGATATAATGCAGCGAAACCCAGATCTTCTAATTCAACGCGCATGGAATGCATGCCTAATCGATTAGCAATAGGAGCGTAAATTTCCAGCGTTTCTAATGCAACACGACGACGTTTATTGGTTGACACCGCATCCAACGTGCGCATATTGTGTAATCTGTCAGCTAATTTGATAATGATGACGCGCAAATCTTGCGCCATCGCTAATACCATTTTACGGAAGTTTTCTGCTTGTGCTTCAGCACGACTTTCAAATTTGATTTGGGTTAATTTACTGACGCCATCGACTAATTCAGCAACTTGCTCGCCAAAACGTTCTGTTAACGTCTTTTTATCAATAGCGGTATCTTCAATGACATCATGCAATAAAGCCGCCATGATGGTTTGAGGATCCATGCGCATTTCCGCCAGAATAACGGCAACGGCAACAGGATGAGTAATATAAGGGTCGCCGGTACTGCGAGATTGCCCTTCATGCGCCTGTTCAGAAAGCAAAAAAGCATCTTGTACCTGCGCAATTTGCGCTGCATCAAGATAAGCTTCAAGTGCTTCCTGCAACGGCTCAAAGTAGCTCACAAGTCATCTCCCGGATGTATGCCTATTTGCAATATCAGTCGGCTGCGAACCCCGGCTTAAATTTATTCAGCGTTAGGCTGTTCTAATTCATCCATTGTTTTAGGTGTGATTAACCCGGTAGCGATTTCGCGCAAAGCCAATACCGTGGGTTTATCATTTTCAACCGGAACCAATGGATCCGCGGCTGTCATCGCCAATTGACGTGCTCGGCGTGAAGCCAAAATCACTAATTCAAAGCGGTTTTCAACATTTTCCAGACAATCTTCAACTGTAATTCGCGCCATAAAAGTACCCTTACGATATTTAGACAGATAATAACTTATTAATATTTATTTAGAACCTAGCATTATAACAAAATTATTAATAAAAATGTAGGGGTATATACCCCTACAAGGATGGATCTCGGATGGGGACGTAGGACGTAGCCTTTATTAAGTGCGCAATCACATTTAAAAAATGCCTGGAATATAAGCCCCTGTACGACCATCAAAATCGTTAGCTATTGCGCACTTAATGAAGGATCGAAGCTCTCTTATAGCTCGACCCTTCATTAAATAGGCAATTACTTGCTCTTTTTTAGCCTCTGCCTACCCTTTTTCCTTGCGCTTTTTTAACCATTGTTGCCTATTTAATAAAGGCTACGGCACTTGTTCTGGTACTAACTCTTTCAATAAAGCTCGATGCCGTAATAATTGTTGCTTTAATTTTAATCGTTCACCGATGACGATAGACTTTAACTCTTGCAAGGCCCGTTCAAAATCATCATTAATGACTAAAAACTCATATTCATGATAATGCGACATTTCGATACCGGCTTGTGCCATCCGTTTGGCTATAACATCAGGATCATCTTGTGCACGACGTTGTAAGCGTGTTTGCAGAGCATTTAAACTAGGCGGTAAAATAAAAATACCGATACTATTTGGCAACATCCATTTTACTTGCCTGGCCCCTTGCCAATCGATTTCCAAAATCACATCTTTATCCGCGGCTAATTGCTCTTCTACCCATGTTTTTGACGTACCATACCAATTACCAAATACTTCTGCATGTTCAAGAAATTGATGCGCTTGCGCCATGCTTTGGAATTCACTTTCCTCGATAAAGAAATAATTGATGCCATCACGTTCACCCGGGCGCATAGCTCGCGTAGTATGTGAAACTGAAACCAAAATATCATTGGTACTTGCAACTAGCGCATCAACCAAACTGGTTTTGCCACAGCCTGATGGCGCCGATACGATATATAAAGTACCTTTGGGTTCCAACATAATCATTTACTCAACATTTTGGATTTGTTCACGAATCTGTTCAATTAATACCTTTAATTCTACGGCAATATGGGTCATTTGCATATCCGTGGATTTCGAGCCTAACGTATTCGCTTCGCGTTGCATTTCTTGCAACAGAAAATCTAGCCGGCGCCCTAACACACCCCCAGTTGTGAGCGCTGATTGCATTTCGGCAATGTGCGTTGTCAACCGGTCAACCTCTTCTGCCACATCGGCACGTTGTGCTAATAATACAACCTCTTGCTCAATCCGAGCCGGCTCAATTTCCATATGGAATTGTTCAATGCGGGCCATGAGTTTATTACGTTGTTGCTGAATTAATTGCGGCAACATGGCTTCAACTTGCTTAACATGTTGTTGCATGCTATTTAAGCGTTGCATAATCATGTCTTGGGTGGCGCTTCCCTCACGCTGGCGCTCTTGTACCAAATTGGTTAACGTTTTATCAAATGATTGCAATAAATATGATTTTACTTTTCCAAGACTGATCTCGCCAATAGCTAACACCCCCGGCCAACGCATCAAGCTAATGGGGTCCACTGGTGCCGTATTGGGCAACAATGCCGACACTTCGGAATGAACAATCAATAATTGTTTTAATAACCCGCGATGTAATACCACCTCGGGATGGGCTGATTCTGCCGGTGAGAAATGTAAATTACATTCGAATTTGCCACGCGACAGTATTTTTTTAACTTTATCACGTAATTCTGGCTCAATTTCACGAAAACCCTCTGGTAATCTAAAGCTCATCTCCAAAAAGCGATGATTAACTGTACGTAATTCCCAGCTATAATGGCCTGTTTCGTGGTGACATTCACGTCGAGTGAATCCCGTCATGCTATATATCATAAAATTAATTTACCGTGGTTTAGAAGCTAATGACAAACTTGCGTTAATTTAACATTATATATGTTCAATTTAAAGCAGTTCATTTATAATTCGACATTGTTTTAATTAGGAGTCACATTATGCGTCCAAGCGGCAGAGCCCCCAATGAATTACGCGAAATACAAATTGTTAGGCATTTTACCAAGCATGCCGAGGGTTCTGTATTAGTTGCTTTTGGCGATACGCAAGTCATTTGTACGGCTAGCGTCACCGAGGGCGTTCCTCGTTTTTTAAAAGGCACCGGTGAAGGTTGGCTAACGGCAGAATATGGGATGTTGCCTCGAGCTACCCATGATCGCGTTGATCGCGAAGCAGCCAAAGGTAAACAAAGCGGCCGTACCCAAGAAATTCAACGTTTAATCGGCCGAGCCTTACGTGCCTCACTTAATTTGAAAAATATCGGTGAAAACACCATTATGGTTGACTGTGATGTGATTCAAGCAGATGGCGGTACCCGCACTGCTTCTATTACAGGTGCTTGTATTGCTGTTTATGATGCGCTTAATCATCTTAAGCGTAAAGGAGCTGCAAAAGGGGAGGCATTTAAACATTTAGTGGCGGCAATTTCAGTAGGTGTGCATAAGGGTGTTCCGGTTTTAGATCTGGATTATATCGAAGATTCTGGCGCTGAAACCGATATGAATGTTGTTATGAATGCTAAAGGCGGTTTAATTGAAATTCAAGGAACGGCTGAAGAAGGTCATTTTACTCATCAACAACTGGATGAGATGATGAATTTAGCTAAACAAGGCATTTTTGAATTAATGGAAAAACAAAAACAAGTATTGGGTTTATAACGATAATTCATTTCAATTAAGCGGGCAATGCCCGCTTTTGTAGATTCAATTGTTGGCTAAAATTCGCCAATCGCATTTGCATTTGCTGTAATTGCTGAATATGCAAATGTAAGTCTTTTATCAAGCGATTGACTTGTTGCATAGTCATTTGCAAAATAAAGTGCCCTGCATGATCAACATGAATCGGTAATTCATTAAGCTCTTGTAAATGTTGTAGTGCTAGCGATCGCCAACTGATGAGAGATTCGAGAGTTGTATTTAACATGGCTTGTACACGACGGTGCTCTTCGGTACAAGTTTGGTAATGTCGATAATGCTTAATTGTTGAAATATCATTTTCAAGCGTATCTAACGCATCGTGAAATTGCTGCAGTCGACTTTGCCCAAATGTCACTACACCAACTAACTCCTGTACATCAGACGTTATATAGCGCAACCTATCTAGTATCTGCTCCATGCTCATACCTCTTTCCTTGGTTAGCTGGTCGTTATTATGCCGAAAAATAAATAAATAGCAAATGGCAAAATTTGTGCATCTCTAAATCTTCATCGCATAATCCATAATTACCGGTGCATGATCCGAAAAACGTTGATCTTTATAAATCGATACACTTTTAATTTTATCGCGTAATTCAGGGGAAATAATTTGATAATCAATCCGCCAACCAACATTTTTGGCCCAGGCTTGTCCCCGGTTTGACCACCAGGTATATTGTTCTGCTTCTTGATTTATTACGCGAAAAGCATCGACCCAACCTAATTCATCTAATACTTTATCCATCCAAGCACGTTCTTCAGGCAGAAATCCAGAATTTTTTTGGTTCGAACGCCAGTTTTTTAAATCAATATTTTTATGGGCAATATTCCAATCGCCGCAGATAATATATTCACGGCCATCTTTTCGCTGTTTTGCTAAAATAGGTAAGTATTTCTCGAGAAAATCAAACTTAACCTCTTGTCGTTCCGGACTGCTTGAACCCGATGGCATATACAAAGATGCAATACTGAGCTTACCAAAATCAACTTGCAAATAGCGTCCTTCATTATCCGCATGCGGCCAACCTAATCCCGTATGCACATGATCAGGCTTGATGCGCGTTAATACCGCCACACCACTATATCCCTTCTTTTCGGCATCGTTATAATAAACGCGATAACCGGGTAAAATGTCTGCCATTGCGGCATCTTCCTCAGCATGCATTTTTGTTTCTTGCAAGCAAATAACATCAGCATCGATGGATTGTAACCATTCAATTAATCCTTTTTTTATTGCCGCACGAATTCCATTAACATTAATACTGATAACTCTCATAGTTCTTCCCAAATTTGATAAATCGTCATACAATCATTTAATTCAATTAGGCACTTAAAGGATTGATCATGCAAAAAATTCTTATTTCCACTTTAGCAGCACTTGGGTTATGCAGCGCTGCAACCAGTCATGCCGCAACTTATCAACTACCATTACCCGGCAATGACGTGATTGGCCATGTGCAAATTGCCTATGCACAACCAGGTCAATCCATTGATGATGTTGCTCGTCAATATGATATTGGATTTTACGAAATTTTGGCAGCTAATCCGCATGTAAATCCACAAAATTTAATGCCCTATCAAAAATTAGTTATTCCAACTCAATTTATATTACCTAATGCAGAACGAAAAGGTATTGTGGTCAACGTTGCTGAATTACGACTTTATTATTATCCAGCAAATAGCAATATCGTTGAAACCTACCCGATTGCTATCGGGATGGAGGGTTCCAATACGCCTCTTGGTCAATATCATATTGTTGAAAAAGTTAAGGATCCGAAATGGTATGTTCCCGCAGAAGTTGAAGCATTAATGGCTAAACAAGGTACGTTATTGCCTAAAGTCATGAATTCAGGACCAGATAATCCCTTGGGTTATTATGAGATGCGCTTGAATAAACTCAGTTACTTGATTCATGGAACGAATGTGCCCGCAACCATTGGTCGTCGCGCCAGTGCTGGATGTATGCATATGTTCCCTGAAGATATTGAATATTTATTTGGAAGAACACCCGTCAATACCACGGTCAATATCGTCGATCAACCCTTTTTAGCCGGCTGGTCTGGCAATCAATTATACTTTACCGCTCAACAACCTATCCATGAAGATCGCACTAATATGGCATTTAATTACATGCGTTATTGGAATGCGGCTGTTGAATCTGCCATTGAGGGTATGAATCCTGCACCAACTATTAATTGGCAAGTTGTCAAACAAGTTGGCTCAGAACAAACCGGTATACCTGCCGTCATTGCAGCATTACCTGAAGCACAGAGTAATTCTTAATATCAATTTCGGGGCGACAATTCATTCATAGATCTTACGTAGGGGCGTATTGCATACGCCCATTTATCAAGCATCAAAAATCGTCTTCCCTGTACAATATTTCAAATATTACAGTGCCAATGATTCAACTAGATCAGTGGTTTGGCAAGATGGGCGTATGCAATACACCCCTACGGAAGATTTAAATAATCAAAAATTATGAACGCACAATAACACACCTTCATCCAGTGTGACATAGCCTTCACTATTGATTAATACGTTGCTAATACCACGCGTACTAGAGGCATGCAGTGCTTCTTTATTTAAGGGATATCGCAAATTAGAGGTTTCAATGCCTTGCACAACGGGTGTTAGTGGTAATAAAGAAATCGTATCACCCGCACGACCTGTTAATTGCAATGGATTGTTGGGATTAACAATATAAAGTAAATGATCATGACCTATGATCATAATGGCTAATTGATAATATTTAGGATGACTTAATAAAAAAATGTTGGATAAACTCATATCCCAACGACCGCCTAAACCACCCAAAATGGTGACATGCGATACACCACGTTGTAAAGTATAATCCAATGCTAATTCTAAATCAGTTGCATTTTTATCGGTTGAATGTTGAATGATTTCAGTTTCAGCAACTTGCAATTCTTGTAAGATTTGGGGAGATAATGAATCGAGATCGCCTATCAAGACATCCGGTAAAATACCATGCTCCAAGCAATAACGAGCACCATTGTCTGCTGCAATGACTAATTCCGCTTGCCGTAAAGCTAAGCTGGAATGGAGATTAGGCATAAAATCGCCATTGGCAAAAATTACAACCTTCATCCCTTCATCTCCCTAAAACGATGCGTACTATTAATGACGTCCAGAACTACCAAAGCCACCTTCGCCACGCGCTGTAGGTGTAAATTCATTAACAATATCAAATTCAACTTGCACCACAGGTACAATCACCATTTGAGCTAAACGCTCACCAGGATTGAGGGTGAAAACATCGTTACCCCGATTCCAACATGATACCATTAATGGTCCTTGATAATCCGAGTCAATCAATCCGACCAAATTACCAAGTACAATCCCATGCTTATGGCCCAATCCTGAGCGCGGTAATAATATTGCCGCCAAGCCAGGATCAGCAATGTGCACCGCCATCCCAGTCGGTACTAATA
>JAGVJQ010000107.1 GCA_020051015.1 Gammaproteobacteria bacterium | reverse complement strand
TTCTCCAATAGTTAACCACAAACTATGGTATTCAAGAAATGCTTTTTGAACACTGGACGTATTACAACCATAATCAAAAACAAAGCGTGTTACAAAGAGATAATCACCATTAGTGACGAATAAATTAACCGGAGAAGCTTCTGTAATACCACACTCCTCTCTTGCTTGACCTAAAATCTTGAATGTATTAAACAGTGCTTCATAGGCTTCCTCCATGGGTATGTTTTTACTGTAATCTTCAAATTGAGATAAATAAACAATATATATCCATTCACTGTCGGTTGTTCCTTTGACCATACTAAGCAAATGAGGTTTTATATATTTAATAAGAGCAAATTTCAAACGCTCCATACCAGCTAAACTTCCATTGTGTGCTAAGGCGAACGGAGTGCCATCATATTTGAATGGATGAACGTTTTGTTCTGAAACAGTTTCTATTGTTTTGTATTCAACTCCACGTACGTGTGCAACCATGCAATTTGTAGTTAATTTTTTTGATAAACGATAAAGGTTTTTATCAAAAAATGGCAGACACGTTGTTTTATAATAAAAAGGGTCCTCAGGGGAATGGGATGTTTTTGACCAAGCGCATAAACCAAGTCCTGCAAGATTCTGAATGTGTTTCATCATTTTTGGGGCATAACTTTGATGCACTAAGCCATTATTTGAACCATACAGTAAGTCATAAACACTGGTTTCACTTTGACCTAAATAAATGAGTACTCTACACATAATGATTCACCTATCAGATGGATTATATTCACAATAGATCCTGACAAACTGCCGATTAAGAATATAAATTAGTCGTGCGATATGATGATTTATAATCGTGCTAATATGGAAAAAGAGCTTAGGATGCGAATGATGCATTTTATAATATGCCGCAAAATCCAATTCTAAAATGGTACACTGTTCACTTGCCAGATAAGCCGTATATTCCTGAAGTTTAGGAAAAATCACGCTAGGATTTTCTAAAAACAGCTCACCTACACCTGAAACTGAGATTGCCTTAATTAACATATTATCTTTTTTGATAAACATCATTACAGCACCAGAACAAAGAATACACAGTCGTGAATTCTTAGAGTCTTCCGTTTGGAATTGATAACCGCGCTCATACTGACGATAAGTCATAAACGACAGTAGCAGCGCTACCTCTTGCTCATTTAATGTTTGAAAAAAACGCATTGGGGTAATGTGATTGAGATCGAGCATTGAGTGCTGCAATTCAGTGCATTGGGCATTGTTATTAAGTAGATAGAGTGCATGTTGCGAAAGAGTTTGCTTTTTTGATACTGTTTCTAAAAGATCATAAAGTACAATAAGTTGATGAATGATTTTTTCTCGTATTTGCTGAATAATATTAGTTTCAAATTTATACGCTATTTCAGGATAGGCAAAATGAAGCATGATCAGAATCTCTCGTGAACAACTTAAACAAATGCAATCATCTTCTGCAATAATACTCGCTGTAATTAATTCTTGTGTAAGAAAAGAGACCTCGCCAAAAATCTGACCTGATTTAAGCTTCGTTGTTACTTTTGGCGCATCTCCCGGTAGCGTGACATAAACTAGTACATTGCCCTTGGTGAGTATATAAAGCTCATCACCATAAGATCCTTGAAGCATAATCGTTTCACCAATGCAGTAATGTTTTACCTGGATATGTTTAGAAACAAGCATTAACTCATCTTTCGAAAAATTAGTAAATAAAGGGCATTTTCTAATATCATTGACGGTAGTCATTGTGTATCCTCATAACTTCCATTCGGAAACAGGACGTTCTTGATATTGATTTTCTAAATAGCACATCATCATATTATAGAAATCTTTTCCGTGTTTTTCGATAAAACCACTTTGCCATTGACTGCCATTTACCTTGCATTTAATGCGTTTATTTATGATACCTAAATAAAGATTGATATCAGCAGGAGAAATACCAAGTGCCGCAAGACCCTTATAAGCTAAAGGTAGTAATTCTTCTAATAGTTTTAACGCATTGATTTCCCGATCAGCAAACCATTTAAATTTTGCATCTAAACCCAAACGTGCTGCATTAAAAAAGTTTCTCCGCGAGGCATTAAAAGATAAAAGGTTAGTAATAGGCACAGGCTGAATCGCAAAATAATGGAGAAGACCATAGAAAAAAGCAGCATTTGCAACCATATCAATAATAGTGGGGCCAGCTGGCATACCCCGATGTTCTATACGTAAATGTGGCTTCAACTCTTTATTAAAGTCTATGACTGGACGGTTCCAACGATAAACAACCCCGTTTTGTCGTCTTACATGAAACATAAGCTCTTTGGATAAATCAGGGAATACCTCAGGTAAAAGGCGCGGAAAAAATTGAAAATTTTGATCAAATAATTCAAAAAAAGAATTACATAAATAATTTGTTCCAAATACACAACATTTAAATCCTCTATGCCTATCAAATAAGGGCACAGTCATGGCCTGATCAAATGAAGCGACTCTTGTGTCACTCCAAAGATAATGACCAAAGAGAAAGGGACTGTTAGCAGATATTGCTAAAACTATTCCTGCTATTGCCTGAGCAACATTATAGTATTGTACGGACTGACTGAGCCCAACTTGAATATGTAATTGAAATGCAGATATTAATCCATTGATGGCCAATGATTCAGGTGTTATCGATAATGTTTCTTTTCCCTCAATATGAATCTTCATACGTTGCCCTTTGCATTGCTCGTTCAGGCAAGAATTGAGTAAATGATATCTTGGTTTATTGGTTATAAATTGAAGTTGATGGTATTTTTCAGTAGCAGTTGGTAGAGTACCAATAAGGGCTATATGATAATCACGGGTTTTTGCTTCTTGCAAACAGTGTCCCCATAGATCAAGCATGTTTTTATGTAAATCACTAAAACAGTCACCGTATAGATTGAAGTGCGATGTATTAATCTCAAGATGGGCTGCGCCTACTTCAGGTATTAAAAAGGGTTGATTAACTGAATCAATAAACGATAAATTCTCAGGTAAAGGATCATAGTGTTTATCGAGCAGGAAAAATTCAATTTCCGTGCCGATTACTAATTCACGCTCCATAAAATATTGATCAAGGAACCACTCTTCCAGCAAGCTTGTTTCAGAAAATAAACATCGATCAAACGCATCATAATCAACTCTACTTTTTGGGCTAACTAATTCTTTATGATAGACCATTAACGCTCCAGCTAACTGGCTTACATAGAATATAGCATAGTTTTCTATTGATTTTTTGGAGCAGAAATGACAATGGATGGGGTAGAATACAAACACATAGAGTTTTTTTTATGCTGGATTAAGTAAAATATCAGGCTACAAAAGCACTCATCAAAGTTCCAACATAAAATCAACATTAATTATGTACTAATCAATACAGCGTTGCTAGATGCCTTAATTCAATTACTTTCATGATGCTTACTCTCCACACCATCCTGGAACTTGGTTAATTTTGCCCAACTCACAAGGGTTTAAAAAACCAATTTGAGACGTTAACCGCATCATTATTCAAATTTCTCCCACATGTACACTTCAACTTCATCTATTACCTTGTCAGTTAAAACTAATTGCTCTTGCTTAGCCAAAGGCTCTGCACTAAATTTAGAGACGTATATAGTGCCCGGATCTGCATGTTTTTGCATATGGCCAGCAATATCAATGACCTGATCAGTGATTTCTTCAAGAGGTATTGTTGAATCAAAATACACGATCCCGCCATTAATACCGCACCTTATAGTAAATTGTTCTTCAATTTTTTTCTCTTCTTTATTAAACTTATCGAGCCTGTGAAAAATCTCTTTAGCTGCATTTATTGCATTTTTAGGCGTTTCAAACGCAATCATTACACCATCTGGTGTCCAAGCAGTTTTAATTGCTTCGTACTTATCAAAAATCTTTTGTAACATTTTTTTGTATTGTGCAAAATCATACTGTACTAATAATTTATCTTCATCTCTTT
>JAGVJQ010000044.1 GCA_020051015.1 Gammaproteobacteria bacterium | reverse complement strand
CGGAGCAATTGCCGCATCTGCGAGATAAACTTTATATTTGGCACGTAAAATATCTTTGCCATAACCAAAGGGTTGTAATCGATAAATTAAATGTACTGCTTCAAGCAAATTAATAAAACTTTGCGCTGTTGGTCTTTTAACTTGTAAATTACTGCAAAGATCCTGCATATCTAATAATCCACCATCGTGCATACAAAGATATAAAAAAGTTTGCTCTAATTCTAAAATACGTCGCACACCAAATAATGCAGTCATATCACGCTTTAAGACTTTATCGATAATATCTTCGCGTAACAATCGTTGTGCTTGATTAATATCTTCGACTTGTGCCGTTTGAGGGAAACCACCTCGCATCAAATATTCATGAAAGTGACCAAGATACGGTCTAGCCACTTCAATCGTTTTATATATATCTTGTTTGGTCCATGCAAATAATTCTTGTAACGAATTCAATTTTGGTAAAGATGGAAGTTCTAATTTCTTTAATTGGATATATTCGTAAAATGACAAGGTTGTTAATCGAATGGTATGCCAACGTCCCACGCCCGACTCTTGCTCTTCTTCCACTAAAGGAATTGATGAGCCCGTAAAGGTAATACGGCGTGATTTATCAAAATCAACTTGATGTTTAACCCACGTCCCCCAATTACGCATAAACTGCGCTTCATCAAGGAATAAATATTCTGGACCAGCTACTTTAGGCATATATTCACGCCAGGCCTCAAGTACAGCATCAATACCCGCAAGCTTAATCAATGGATGATCAAATGTTGCATATAATAAATTGGCAGCAGGAGCCCCATCTTTTAACAAATTATCAATTGTTTGTAATAATAAGGTTGTCTTACCAATTTGTCTTGCCCCCGATAACATGACGGCCCTTGGCGCAGGTGGTTTTGTTATCCAAATATAAAGATCTGTAAAAGCGGCACGTCGCCAAGAGGGTAGACTAGAAAACTGTCCACCACTCCACCATGGGTTGTATTGTGCCAATACGGTAATTAAATCCGCTTTTGTGATATTCATTATTAAAACTCACTAAATATCTAATTTAATTATAGTATACTATCATTAAATCGAAATTTTAGTAATATTTCACTTACTGTGAGGTGGGTTTCATCAAAAGAATCGTCACGCTTGACAAATTATAGTAACCGCGCTTACTATATGTAACTATTAATCTTTTGTGAGCAAATCATGTGGACTAAAACTCAATCAATGACTTTTCCCAATATTACTCCCGCACAGGTATGGGCCGCCTGGAGCAATATAAATGACTGGCCATTGTGGAATCATGACCTAGAGTGGACGAAGCTTCATGGTGAATTTAAAGTAGGTTCTGTTTTCTATATGAAAATTAAAAAGGGACCTATTGTAACAATAGAAATTATCGAATGTACGCCGAATAAAAGCTTCACCGATTGCACAAAATTTCCGTTGGCAAAAATGTATGATACTCATCAAATTGAACAAACCCATGAAGGTTTACGAATTACCAGTTCTCTCAAAGTGACGGGCCCACTTGGATTTCTATGGCGTAAATTAGTAGCTGAAAAAGTGGCAGCGGACGTACCTGCAGAAATGAATAGTTTGATTACCTTTATCAGAGAGATGCAACATGCATAAACGTCGTTTCTGGATAGGCACGGTATCGAAAGAGCATGTCGAACGTGGGAAACAGGAAGGCATTGCTCAAGTCTGTCATGGTAAAGCGGGTCCGCTAAAACGCATGCAAGCCAACGATATTTTAATTTACTATTCACCACAATTAATTTTTGGTGAAAAAACACCTTATCAATGTTTTACAGCTATCGGCATTGTACAACCGACTTCACCATATCAAGTTGAGATGAGTCCCGATTTTAAGCCTTTTCGACGTGATATTAATTACTTATACACCGTAGATACTCCCATTCGACCATTAATTCCACAGTTAAACTTTATCCAAGACAAATCACATTGGGGTTACACTTTCCGCTTCGGACTCTTGCAAATACCTTCCTCAGACTTTATAACTATCGCTAAAGCAATGCAATTAGAGGAAAAACAAATTCATGAGCTTCTCATTTAAACGCGCTGAAGATAGCCCAGGGTTTTTATTATGGCAACTCACTAATGAATGGCAACGTAAACAACGTTTAGCATTGGCTGCGTTAGATTTAACACATGTACAATTTGTCGTATTGGCATGTTTATTATGGTTGAGCACCCATTCGGAAGAAGTAGTTACTCAGCAAAAAATAGCTGAATTTGCTAACATAGACAAAATGATGGTATCTACAGTAATTAAATCATTAATACAAAAAAAGTTTCTTTCACGCTTAGATAATCCTAACGATAGTCGTGCTTATGCATTATCACTTACTGCTGTTGGGCGTAAAAAAGTATTAGCCGCTATTCCTATCGTTGAAGGTATTGATGCTGAGTTTTTTACTGCAAAAACCACCGGATTGGTGGGATTAAATCAGATATTGAATCGATTGTTAAAATCACGCTAATAAGCAAAGAACCGGTTCTTTTAATAAGATATTCATCAAAAGAACCCCTTCTTTTAATGAGCACTCCATTATAAATGGTGAAGCTCGATTAGACAGTGCTGGTAGCATCTACCCAGCGTGCTTGCGGCGCACCGGTAAATGACGCCATTGCATTCAATAGTTTTTCTGCAGAGTTTTCAACTAAAATCATGCTTCGATGTGCTGAACTTAAAAAATTCTCTGCCACCATATGATCAAGAAAATTTAAAAAGGTATCGAAATAATTACCAATGTTTAAGATACCACAAGGCTTGTTTTGTAATCCTAACTGAACCCAGGTAAAAATTTCACAAAACTCTTCCAATGTTCCCACGCCACCTGGCAACATAATAAAACCATCAACCAACTTTGCTATTAAATCCTTTCTAGCATGCATGGATTCAACAATATGTAACTCCGTTAATCCTCTGTGTGCTCTTTCTTTATCGACTAAAAATTGAGGAATGATGCCAATTACTTTACCACCCGCATCTAAGACATAATTAGCAAGTTCTCCATAAAGCCCCGCTTTACCACCACCATAAACTAACGTAGTTTGACGCGCAACAAAGGCTTGAGCTAATTGCTTCGCCCCATCTGAATATTCTTGTCTAAGTCCTTTAGCTGCACCACAAAAAACTGCTATTTGTGACAATTGCTTCATGTCGTATACTCCTCTACGAAAGATCTAATGGATATAACAATATCTAATTGTATTTTTCACTCTTCAATACGTTTGCACGAACTGGTACTGTTGCACGTTTTCGATAAATTAAATATACGCCTAACAAAATAGTAAATGCACCTAATATGGTTGTAGGCCCTATTTTTTCACCTAAAAATAGATGCCCCCATAACATACCAAAGATTGGAATAATATAAGCAACCGTCAACGTTTTGCTAGCACCAACAACTTTTATCAAATGAAAATATAATAAAAATGCCAATCCCGTACACAAAACACCTAAACTTAGTACTGAAAAAATAATTTCCTTGCTAGGAAAATGTGCAGGCATTTCATAAATTGCAAATGGGAATAAAATAATGAACGAAAATAATTGCTGCCAAAATACTAGCACCACAGGAGGGAAACCGGTAAACGTTTTTGCTGCATAAATACCACCACACGCATAGAAAAAAGTGGCCAATAAAATTGCGGCCACGGCCCATTTAGTAGTTGATGTTATTGCCATAGGCTCAAATCCAACCAAAATTATTACGCCAATGATACCCAGTAAAAATCCTATATATTGCGAATAATGACTTTTTTCTTTTAAGATAATTAAGCTTAATAATGCCGCATAAATGGGTGTGGTGGCATTTAAAATCGAACCCATCGAGGTCGTAAGATAAATTTCAGTAAATGCGATCAAAGTAAACGGCGCTGCGCAACTTAAAAATGCTAATAATAATATTTTGAACCAAGGATGTTTACCGAAAATATTTTTTCGCAAGAGCAAAACAT
>JAGVJQ010000139.1 GCA_020051015.1 Gammaproteobacteria bacterium | reverse complement strand
TTCTCCTGAGAGAGAAGATCCAGGTAATCCACATTTTGAAACAGCGACCATTCCTAAAGTTTGTGGTGGTTATACCCCTGCATGTTTAGATGCTGGGATAGCTTTATATGGTGTTGCAATTAATAAAATTGTCCCGGTGAGTTCTACGCAAACTGCAGAATTAACCAAGTTACTTGAAAATATTCATAGAGCCGTGAATATTGGGCTCGTCAATGAAATGAAAATTGTAGCAGATAAAATGGGCATCGATATTTTTGAAGTCATTGACGCTGCCGCGACTAAACCTTTCGGTTTTGTTCCTTATTATCCTGGGCCAGGTATTGGCGGCCATTGCTTGCCAATTGATCCATTTTATTTAACCTGGAAAGCGCGTGAATTTGGCTTGCATACGCGTTTTATTGAATTGGCAGGTGAAATTAATAGCGGTATGCCAAAATGGGTTTTAAATAAAACCTTACTTGGCTTAAATGAATTTGGAAAAGCGCTGAAAGGTTCAAAAGCCCTGGTATTGGGTATCGCATATAAAAAAGACGTTGATGATATGCGCGAATCTCCCTCTGTTCATATTATGGAATTATTGCGTGAGAAAGGCGCTGAAGTAGCGTACCATGACCCCTATGTTCCTGTTTTTCCTAAAATGCGCGAGCATAAATTTGAATTGTCGAGTGTAGAATTAACAGCAGAGACGTTAAACAGTTTTGATGTTGTTATATTAGCAACGGCGCATAGTGGGTTTGACTATAAACTCATTCAAACGCATGCTAAGTTGATTATTGATACTCGAGGCGCATATCGCGAATCAAGTAAAAACATTATTAAAGCCTAAGAGGATATCGATATGGTTGAAAGTACTCTAATGCAAAATAAAAAAGTAAAATTAGGGTTGGTTGGCTGTGGGCGGATTGCAAATAACCATATTAAAGCAATTCAAAGCCACAATAACCATATTGAACTTGCTGCTTTGTGCGATCCAAGTGCAGAACAATTACAACAAGCTGCATTAGCTGTACCCAATGCTAAATCTTATAATAAGCTCGAAGATTTATTAGCAGATAATAGCGTAGAAATTGTAAGTTTGTGTACACCAAGTGGTTTGCATCCAGAGCAAACCATTCTAGCTGCGAAAGCTGGTAAGCATGTTATTACAGAAAAACCAATGGCAACCAATTGGCAAGATGCCTTAAAAATGGTGGATGTCTGTACACAATCAGGGGTTAAGTTATTTGTTGTAAAACAAAATCGTTTAAGCTCAACAACGCAACAATTAAAAAAAGCAATTGATCAAGGGCGATTTGGTCGCATCTATATGATAACGGTCAATGTGTTTTGGACGCGTCCACAAAATTATTATGATGAAGCTAAATGGCGTGGCACAAAAGATTTAGATGGTGGCGCATTCATGAATCAAGCGAGTCATTATGTTGATTTGCTAAGCTGGTTATTTGGTCCAGTACAATCAGTACAGAGCATGATGGGAACGATGGCGCGAAATATTGATACTGAAGATACCGGTGTCATGACCCTACGTTGGCAATCAGGTGCGATAGGTTCTGTGAATATGACGATGTTGGCTTATCCCAAAAATTTCGAAGGTTCTATCACGATTTTGGGTGAAAAAGGAACGGTTCGTATTGGTGGCGTTTCTTTAAATAAAGTTCAACATTGGGAATTTGCAGATAACCAAGCCGATGATGAATTTATACGCGCAATCGATGAAGCTGCTCCTGCTGCGGGTGCAGGACACGCCTTATATTATCAGAATATAATTGATGTGCTAAATGGCGCTGCTGATCCAATTACTGATGGACATGCTGGATTGCAATCATTAGAGTTGCTAGTTGCTGCATATCGTTCTGCTGAAAATGGTCAGGCAGTTAATCTTCCACTGGAATTGAAATAGAACATTAATATGAAAAAATATTTTGCTCATGAAACAGCTATTATCGATGATGGTGCCCAAATTGGTGATGATACACGTGTTTGGCATTGGGCCCACGTTTCTGCTAAAGCTAAAATTGGACAGAAATGCTCTTTAGGCCAAAATGTTTATGTTGGAAACAACGTTATAATTGGTAACAATGTTAAAATCCAAAATAATGTTTCTGTTTATGATAATGTTTTTTTAGAAGATGATGTATTTTGTGGGCCAAGTATGGTTTTCACAAATGTTTATAATCCTCGATCGGCGATTGAACGTAAACATGAGTATCGTGATACTTACATCAAAAAGGGTGCAACGTTAGGCGCAAATTCCACCATTGTTTGTGGTATTAGTGTAGGACGTTATGCATTAATTGGCGCCGGTGCCGTTATTAATAAAGATGTACCTGATTATGCGCTTATGGTTGGTGTGCCAGCTAAGCAAATTGGGTGGATTAGTGAATATGGTGAGCGTCTTGATTTACCATTAACTGGTAATGCAGATGCGGTTTGTCCAAATACGGGCGATAAATACATTTTGAGAGATGGTGTTTGCTCTCGATGTGAATAAGAGGAATTTGATATGCAATTCATTAATTTAAAAACCCAATACGAACAACTTAAAAATAATATTAATCTTCGTATGCAAAAAGTTTTAGATCATGGTCAATATATTATGGGGCCAGAAGTCCGTGAATTAGAAGAACGTTTAGAGCAATATGTTGGTGCTAAACATTGTATTGGTGTAGCTAATGGTACGGATGCGTTATTAATAGCGATGATGGCATTAGGCATTAAACCGGGTGATGAAATTATCACACCAGCTTTTACCTATATTGCGATTGTTGAAATGGCTGAGTTGTATGGTATCAAACCCGTTTTAGTAGATATTGATCCTCAAACTTATAACCTAGATGCCAAAAAAGTTGAAGCAGCCATTACTAAAAAAACAAAAGCTATTATTCCAGTAAGTTTATATGGACAATGTGCTGATTATGATGAAATCAATGCGATTGCAGCAAAGCATAACTTACCTGTTATCGAAGATGCAGCTCAAAGTTTTGGTGCACAATATAATGGACGTAAGTCTTGCAATTTAACAACCATTGCAACTACCAGTTTCTTTCCTTCGAAGCCATTAGGTTGCTATGGCGATGGCGGAGCATGCTTTACCAATGATGATGAACTGGCAAAAATCATGCGACAAATTCGTTTTCATGGACAAGAAAAACGTTACTATCATGTGCGAGTTGGTATGAACTCTCGTTTGGACACCTTACAAGCGGCCATTTTATTGGCAAAGATGGATGTATTAGATAAAGAAATTGAAGCACGTCAACATATTGCACAACAATACGATGAGTTATTGAAAGATTTGGTTAAAACACCATTTGTACATTCCTATAATACAAGTGTTTATGCGCAATATACAATCGAAGTTGAAGATCGACAAGCGGTTCAAAAACACTTGGAACAGCAAGGTATACCAACTGCAGTACATTATCCATTGCCTATATACAACCAGCCTGCATTTGCAGAATTAAGAGCAAGTATCAATATTGCAGATTACCCAGTTACAGAACATGTTGCTAAGCATGTTATAAGTTTACCAATGCACCCATACTTAACAATTGATGAGCTGAGATTGGTAAGTGGGGCGCTTCGGGATGTATAAATTTGCAATTATTATCTCAGGGCTGAGTTCATTTCTTGGTATTATCAGAGAGATTTTAATTGTTTATTTCCTTGGTTTTTCAAGTTTGAATGACCAATTACAAATATATTTATCAATTTTTTACATAGCATCATTATCTTTTGATGCTATGAAATTATCCGCATTAAATTTGTTTGATTCATTAACGCTGTCAAAAATATTAATTGCAAGTACGATAGTTATTATTCCTTTTGTGACAATAATAACTATCGTATTAGCGACAAGCATAGAGCATATAAATTACCTCCTTTTGGCGGAGTGCTTTTTAGGCGCCATTCTTAATTTAATTGCAGTGCTCTTCATCACCTATAAACAACGGTGTGGAAAATTTCTAGCTCCTCAAATAATTAATATTTTGCCAAATTTCGTTTTAATTCCGTGTTTGCTTATTTCTTATTATTTATTTAAAGATAATCTTATTGGGTTGTTTATATTTTCTTGTTTTATATTGCCAGTTATTCAGATAATCATGCTATGTTGCGTAAAAACAGAAAAACATCTACCACATACTCCTATTACACTTGGTAATGCAATAAAGGTTTTCTTACGACACGGTTTTTCATCAATACCAGCACAGATATTTCAACTTTTAATTCGTTCAACGTTTTATCATTATGGGCCTGGTTATTTATCAATCGTTTCGCTCTTTAATAGAATATATGCTTCATCGCGTTTTGTGCTGATTGATTCATATATTGGTATCAAAATTGCTAGTGAATATCAAAGAAACTCCCGAATAGATAATTTGCTATTAAATAATAAGCTTAATTTTCTATCAGTATTCATTCCTTTTCCTGTGATTATTTTATTTGTGCTGAATAGTCAAAAAACCTTTTTCGAAATCGCTATGTGTGCCATTTTTATGGTGGGCTTTTATTTGGACTCATTATGGCGGATTACATACTTCAAGATTAATAAAGTCCATCATGATAAAAACTTAATTTATAAATTTACTTTATATGAATTGTTTTTTGCCCTATTTGGGTATTTTATAATAATAAGTATATTCAACAATCCTGTTTGGTATTTATGGTTATGGTTTATCGCCAGACCATTTTGTGAAATGTTAATGATGCAAAAGAAAAACATTGAAATTGACCGTTTAGTAAAATATTCACGGGATTCATCAAAATGATTTTTAATAAAGCATACCAAATCATTTATAACAATTTATTGAGTTTTTGGTTTAATAAAACCACTACGGCAACATTTTGGTATTTACCAGAGTCAGCACAAGTTTATGACAAAGAATCACTTAGCCTTTATTTACAGAGTAAAGCTTCTCCTTTTTATCTGATTGATTATAAGGAAAAGTTAAAATACCAACTAAAAGATGTAACGGACGATATTATTGTTCTCCCATATCAAGCCCCTATCGGCGAGCAACTTAATCCTGAAGCGGCATTTCAATATGCCCTTGGTTTACATGATAAGTTTTTGGCTGAAAACAATGATGTTTTCTTAAAGGAATTTCTTCGGTACGCGGATTATTTTGTTAAAACACAATCTCCAGAGGGTGATTGGCATTATAATTTTGATTGGTATATTTCCAAAGCGCCGTGGAGTTCAGCTTTAGCGCAGTCACGCGGTGTGTCAGTAATGTTGAGAGCCTGGTTAATAACAAAAAATGAACAATATCTACACTCAGCTAAAAAAGCATTATCAAAATTTAAGGTAAATACGAGTGAAGGTGGGTATTTGCATTATTTTAGGGAAGCAGATTGCTACTATTTTGAAGAATATCCAAATGCCCCAAGTGGGGTTATCAATGGTTTTATGGCCACTATTTTTGCCATATGGGAAATGTCGATATGGGCAGATGATAATGATGCGAAAGAGTTATTGAGCCTTGCTGTTACATCACTTGAAAAAATGTTACCATTTTATACTGTAAAGTGGTGGACAATATATGATCGCAAACGCAAAGGATGGGTATTAAATATTAATAGCCCTCGTTACCATGCTATGCAAATTAATTATTTGGCTTGCTTAGCAACGATAACTAACTCCGCCATCTTGTTTTCTTTCTATGAGAAATGGAAAGAACAAGTGTGTTTTTTTAATAAAACTCGGGCCGTTATTGCCAAGTTTATTTTTAAAATGTTGGAATATTAAGTTTCATGAAAATATTTATTGCTACATTAATTTTTATAGAATTATTTTTAAGCTTATTATTGCCACCGGCGCCGTTAGGTATTACGCCTGCAGTTACATTATTAGCTTTGTTACCATTATTAATTGCGTTTCTATGTTGTAAAGATGGCGTTAGTTTTGATTCTGACAATAAAACATTATTTTTAATTTTAATATTATATATATTATCAATAATATTTTCAGGGTTAATTGCGATTTTCTCGGGTATTAAATGGACTGAAGTGTTTAGATCTATTATGCCTTATTTGGCATTTATTCCATTATGTCTAATCTCATTTTCAAAATACCGATTATCGCTTGTTAAAATGGTTTTTTTTAGTTTAATAGCAGTTGGCTTGTTCCAAGTCTTTTTGCACATTTATTTATACTTTAAATTTTTACCCCATCCACCTACCGTGCTAGATGTTCTAGTACATCGAATTACCTTAATCAATCCCAGAGCTACAGTGCCGTTGATTTTTGCCGCTACGATTTTGCCAATGTATTATTTTTTAGGTAGTGATAAGGGCATTGCAAAACAAATTATTGCAGCGCTAATAACAATAATTGGTGTTATTGCAAGTTTAATAACCTTAACAAGAGCCATGTTATTGGCAGAGTTTTTAGGGTTCGTCATTTATTACATTTTTTGGTGTATTTACCAGATCCAACACTCAGTCAATAATGTGTATAAAAAAATATCACTTAATACATTAAAGATGTTGGCTATTTTAGTTCTTTCGGTATTCACTATAAGTAAGCTTCCTGGCATATCAGAAGCTTTTCAAGCTTTTACAAGTCGAGCACAAGTTAGTACTTCGCCAGCTGTTCCGGAATCAAGCCTACCAACCCTAGTATCTGCAGCAACGACTAGCCAACCAAACGAGATAAAATATAGTGCTTTTGAAATGAAGCTAGATGCTTATAGTGATGCAAGATTGATAAATGAATGGATTCCAGCAGTAAAAACATGGCAGAGCTCTTCTTTGATTAATTATATTTTTGGAATTGGTGAAGGGAAGGCTTTTATAACAAGTGCAGGTGTTGATAGAACATACATACATAATGTTGTTATATACAAGCTTGTTTATGACGGTATATTTGGTCTGATCGTTACCTTGTGTCTGTACATATTTATATTTAAGCGGTTAATACAAAACACACTAGTTTCAGGTGATTTAATTTACCTTGCTTATGCGTGTTTACTGCTTAGCCTATTTGTTTATGCTTTATTATTTGCGGTGCATAAGTTATTTTCTTATAATATTATGTTATTTTTAATTTTTGGGGTTGCTTTAGCTATGGCACGACCGGCTAATGCTACTAAAAAACGGTAAATATCATGTGTGGAATCGGTGGCATTCTTTCAAAAAAAAATTTTCCGGTGGCGAAGCTCGAGCGAATAAATTCAATTCAACAGCATCGTGGTCCAGATCATAGTAGCTATTGCAAGATTGAACTAAATGATTGGTTCATAGGTTTGGCACATCAACGGTTAGCTATTTTAGATTTAACTGATGCTGGCAACCAGCCTATGAGCACATCAAATGGCAATTCAACCATAATATATAATGGTGAAGTTTATAACTATAAAGAACTTCAACAAGAATTAGAGCAAATTGCTAATTTAAATCTAAAAGGCCACAGTGATACGGAAATAATATTGCATGCCATTGATGAGTGGGGCATAGATGCTGCGATTAAAAAATTTAATGGAATGTGGGCTTTTGCTTTTTTAGATAAGCGAAGTAACAAGTTATATCTCTGCCGCGATAGAGTGGGGGAAAAACCACTTTACTATTATCTTCATGATAATGAGCTATATTTTGCATCTGAAATAAAATCACTGCTGCAAGTTGCAGATAAAAAATTTAAACTTAACCTGAATAAAGTCGGTCAATACTTGGAGCAATCATTACTTGATTCATCCGATGACACTTTTTTTGCAGAAATTAAGAAAATTCCACCAGCACATTACGCTGAAATTGATTTGGCAAAAAGAGATATTGAAATTAAATTCAAAAGGTATTGGACTGCACCAAATATAATTGAAAGTTATAAAGAAAGTACTGCAATAGAAGAATTAAAACATTTATTTATTGATTCAGTAAATTTGCGTATGCGCAGCGATGTTCCGGTCGGTGGTTTACTTTCTGGTGGCTTGGATTCTTCCTCTGTTGCAAGCGCAATGCGCTTAAGTTTACAAAATAAAGAAAATTTACACTTGATTTCTGCAGTAAGTCCAAACTCTATTTTTGATGAATCAGAGCATATGGATAAAATGGCAGTTTATTTAAATTCTCCGATTAATAAAGTCAGGCTCGATCAAAACACAGATAATATGTTGTCATTATTAGAAAAAATCACTTGGCATAATGACGAGCCGGTTGGTAGCTTTTCCAATGTTGCTCACTTTTTATTAATGAAACAAGCCAAAGAATTAGGTACCGTTGTTATTTTAGGTGGACAGGGTGCGGATGAACTTTTTTGTGGATATAAAAAATACCTCGGTTTTTATTTGATTTCATTAATGAAGAATAAGAATTATGTAAAAGGATTAAAGACTTTTGCGGAATTTTATAATAATAAAACAATTATCAACCAATTTTCTATGAAAGAAGCTAAGCGTTATCTTCCTGCTAGATTTAATAAAAATGTTTCAATACTCGGGGAACAATTGCAACAATATCAAAAAGAAGTCGTAGGCTTAGGCGATAATAACTCAATTATTGCGCGCCAACTTGCCGATATTGAAAAATTTTCTATACCAGTTTTAACACATTATGAAGATAGGATGTCGATGGCTTATAGTCGTGAAATAAGACAGCCTTTTCTTGATCACCGCTTAATTGATTTCGCGTTAAAACTGCCAGTTGAGATGAAATTGAAAAATGGTTGGACCAAGTGGATATTCCGTAAAGCCATGGAAGATATGTTGCCTGCAGAAATTACTTGGCGAAAAGATAAACAAGGATTTGTAACTCCGCAAGAAGATTGGATGAAAGAAGAATTAAAGCAAGAAATAATGGATAAATTTTTCTGTGAAGATGCGTTTATATTCCAGCAAGGATTTATTGATCGCAAATTGCTATTAGATAAATTTAAAGCTTTTTCTACTGGGACAGCTAAAGGAAAGAAAGTTTGGTTTAAAGAAATATTTAATCCACTAGCTTTGGAAATTTGGTTTAGAACCTTTAAGGATTATATTGCATGAAAATTATAACGGTCATTGGAGCAAGACCACAATTTGTCAAAGCCGCGGTCGTCTCTCGTGAATTCAAAAAACATTCTAATGTACAAGAGCTGCTTGTTCATACGGGCCAACACTATGACTCTAATATGTCAGATGTTTTTTTTGAAGAGCTTGATATTCCTAAACCAGATTATTATCTCGGTGTTGGTTCTGCACAGCACGGTAAACAGACTGGCGAAATGTTATATAAAATTGAAGAGATTTTACTTCGTGAAAAACCAGATTTGGTTTTAGTCTATGGCGATACCAATTCAACTATTGCAGGTACGTTGGCTGCAGTAAAATTACATATTCCAAGCGCACATGTCGAAGCGGGGCTGCGATCTTTTAA
>JAGVJQ010000042.1 GCA_020051015.1 Gammaproteobacteria bacterium | reverse complement strand
TAAAACAAATTGGTGCAACCGAGCAGTTTTATCAATTTGCAATTAATGACATTAATTCCAGCAACCTTGAGTTAAGACTATCGGCAATTCGCATTTTAGCTGATACGAATCCCGATGCAGCAACACCGATATTAATAACCTTGCTTAAGGATAGAAATTGGCTAATTCGTGACGCCACTATCCAAAGCATGGCCAAATTAAAGAAGGAAGAGGTTATTAAATATCTTGCTCAAGCTTTGAACGATGAGGTTTGGTGGGTACGAGTCAATGCTGCAAAAGCCCTAGTTAATTTTGGCGATGAAGGACGCGTTTTACTGGAAGTAAGTAGTAAATATCGTGAACTACAGTTGTTCCTTGAAGCCTCATACTTTCTTAAAATACATGATTTGCGAGAAAAATAGCCATGCGTGATATTCTGGTTCAAGTTACACACTTTATATTACTTTATTTTATTGGCTCCGTAGCATTTTATACTTTTTTGCTAATAAGCGCTTTCTTTTCGATCATATATTTTTTCAGGCGCGCAAAATATTCAAACTTAACCACCCTACTAGCTACTAAAATTCTACCACCGGTGACTATTATCATCCCCGCCTATAATGAAAAAGAAAATATTCTCAATGTAATTGAAAGCTCATTAAAATCAACATATAGCAATCTATATGTTATCGCCATCAATGATGCATCAACTGATGATACTTTAAATATCATTAAGGAACATTATCAACTATTTGAAGTGCCCGTTATTATTGAAGGTAAAATACCTACATCCGAGATTAAAGCGGTATATGTTTCAAAAACTCATGCTAATTTAACCATCATTGATAAACAAAAAAATTGTGGCGCAGGCGACTCTCTCAATATCGGAATTAATGCATGTTTTACACCTTATTTTGTTACCGTTGATGCTGACTCTTTAATTGAACCCGATGCAATTACAGAATTTATTTACGAAGCCATGACTAACGAATCTGCTATTGTAGTAGGAGGAGGCGTATATATTATAAATGGCTGTAAATATAAAAATGGGGTGATGATCGAATCTCTTTTATCTCGAAAACTTGTACCTGCATTACAATCACTTGAATATATTCGTTCTCATTTATTTAGCCGGACTGGTTGGAATATTTTCGGCGGGACGATGTCGTACTCCGGCACTGCAACATTATTTGATAGAAAAGCCGTCACTACTGTTGGTGGCTTTGATACACATAATTTTGCACAAGATGCTGAAGTCATTATGAAATTACATGCCTATATGCGAAAAAATAAAATTCCATACAAAATATTATTCAATCCTTCTGCTACGGTATGGACCGATGTTCCGGATACTTTTGCCGCATTTGCTACGCAGCGTGATCGTTGGCGTCGAGGATTATTACGTGGCGTTTTACGTTACTGGTATATGTTTTTTAATCCACGATACGGAATTCAGGGCATGATATGTTATCCTGCTTATATTTTGTTAGAAATCTTGGGGCCAATTATTGAATTTACCGCTTATTTTTGTGTTGCCGTCGCTTATTTTCTGCATATGTTAAATGGCTATCAAGCTATTTTATATATCATATTAGCATGGGGCTTTGTATCCTATCTGACCATTGCTAATATGTTTATTAATCTAGTCACATTTAATCGATACAAACGTACAAGCGATATTTTCCGTATCTTTATGTTAGCGATCATTGAAACTTTTGGTTTTAGGCAATACAGTGTATTGGTTTCAATATACGGTACCTTTCATTACTTCATAAATCGCTTAAGAGGGAAACCACTATAACCAAGGAATAACATGGCTAAATATTTAGTAACCGGTGGTTGTGGATTTATTGGCTCACATTTGGTTGATGCTTTATTGGCGGCAAATCATCAAGTCATCATTTTGGATGATTTATCGGCGGGTAAAGAAATGCCATCCAATGCTACTTTTATTAAAGCATCTATTTGTGACAGTAAATTAGTACATGATGTTTTTGAGGAAATAGATGGTTGCTTTCATTTAGCTGCTATTCCCTCGATTACAAAGTCGAATGATGATTGGATAGGAACGCATCAAGTTAATCTTACCGGCACCATCACCGTGTTAGATGCAGCAGCTAAAATGAGAAAATCGAAAACCATTCCCGTTGTTTATGCCTCTTCATCTGCCGTATATGGCGATAATCCAACCATTCCAGCAAATGAAGCTGAAAAACCAACGCCTATCAGTGCATATGGCGCAGATAAATATGCGGGTGAATTACATGCCCGTATTGCTGGTTTAATCCATCAAGTTCCAACCTTTAGCTTACGCTTTTTTAATGTTTATGGACCAAGACAGCGGGCTGACTCCCCTTACTCTGGTGTAATTTCCGTTTTTATAGACCATATGCAACACCATCAACCCTTACTTATTTACGGTGATGGCTTGCAAGAGCGTGATTTTATCTATGTCAGTGATGTTGTTGATCATTGTTTGGCCGCTATGAAAGTTGCCAATTGTGATGCGCCGGTAGTCAATGTATGTCGTGGTCAAGATTATACGTTATTAAAGTTAATTGAAGAATTAAGCAAATTATATGGTTATCAACCCGAAATTCAAATGCTACCAGCCCGTAAAGGTGATATTTATTGTTCTATGGGCGATCCTACTTTGGCTAAAAAATTATTGAGCTTGAGCGCCTCAATTCCGTTACATAGTGGATTAAAAAAGTTAATAGAATCAATGCATTGATTTTATTAATGCAGCGTTAGATTCATAAACCACGGATTCTTGTATAAATAATGACATCTTAAATTGATTTTTATCACTTGTCACGAAATGCATATACCT
>JAGVJQ010000045.1 GCA_020051015.1 Gammaproteobacteria bacterium | reverse complement strand
CATAAAAAAGAAACTGCACAATTAGCGCAGCGAGTTGTTTTATTGAATGAAGGGAAAATAGTAGCAGATGGCAAGTTCAATGAAGTAGTTTCACATCCATTATTAGTTCATTGGCAGGGAAATTTATGATTGCATTATTCAAGCCATACTTGAACCAAATGTATCCTTATCGCAGGTGGATATTCTTTGGGTTTTTATTGGTTGTTATTGCTAGTGCTGCCGGCATTGCTTTATTAGGGTTGGCTGGTTGGTTTATTTCTGCCGCCGCATTTGCGGGGCTTAGTACAGTCACTGCCGCACAATTTAATTATTTATTACCTGGCGCTGGCGTTAGATTATTTGCTTATATTCGTATTGCAGCACGTTATGGTGAACGCGTTATTAATCATGAAGCAGTGTTTAGATTAATCAGTAGTCTTCGAATGTGGTTATTTAACCATTTAACATGTCTATCACCACTGCAGTTGACGTTTATTAAAAATGGTGAGCTATTAAATCGATTTATGAGTGATATTGGTGTGATGGATAATTTGTTTTTACGCATCATCACGCCTTTTTTTAGTACTTTATTTTTAGTCATTGTGACGGTAGGCTTTTTGTTTTTATTGAACACCGCAATCGCTATTATAAGTTTTATAACAATATTAACTTTATTAATATTGCTTTCAATGATTATGCTAAAATGGGGTAGGCAAGCAAGTAATGCTTACCAACAAGCCCTTAATAGTTTGCGTAGTTTAGTTACCTATTCCACGCAAGCTTTACGAGAAATTTTCTTATTTAATGCCATTCAAATTCAAAGCGACTCACTCAACAGCAATTTAAATGAAATTTCACAAGCTCAGGAAAAATTGAGTAAAAAAAATGGAATTGCTCAAGCAGTATTAATTGCTGGAATTGGTAGTTTAGTGATTATAACCTTATTGCTATCAATTCATGCTTCGATACGCGGTCATTTAAATGGTGCCAATATTGCCGTCGTTTTTTTGATTATTTTTGCCTTAGGAGAATTATTGCAACCCGTCATTACAGCTTTTTTATTATTAGGACAAACGGAACAAGCTGCCACAAACATTAATACCATTATAGCAACTCAACCACTATTTAATGCACCACTTTGTGCGAGTTTTGATATTAAGCAAGAGCCATTTGAAATTAAGATTTCGAATGTATTTTTTAGTTATTCAAATAATGAGAAGCCAGTATTGAATAGTTTCAGCATGGAGATATCAGCTGCGCAGCATCTAGTTTTAGTTGGACAATCAGGAGTAGGAAAAACAACGTTAATTAACTTATTAGCAAGATTCATTAAACCACAAGCAGGGATGATAACCATCGATAATCGTGACATTTATAGCTTAACGGATCAACAGTGGCAATCTTTGTTTTGCATCGTGCCACAAAATCCTTATTTATTTGATATGACATTGCGCGAAAATTTGTTGTTAGCTAATCCTGTAGCAACGGATGAAATGTGTTGGCATGCATTAGAGGTTTGTCAGTTAAAACCATTTATCGAGTCATTACCGCAAGGTTTGGATACCTACATTGGACAAAATGGGGCACGCCTTTCTGGCGGACAAGCTCGCCGTGTTGCAATAGCACGTGCGGTCTTGAAAAATGCACCCATCACTATTTTAGATGAACCAACTGAAGGCTTGGATCATGCCACTGAAATAGCAATAATCCAAGCATTACGTGCTTATTTCCGCAGTAAAACTTTATTAGTTGTCAGTCATCGCTCAATCGTTATTGATTCATTTCCAGTCAGCCAAATGTTACATGGCGCTTTTTGTTGAAAAAATCTTGCTGCATAGCTTTTTTGACTAAGCCTAATGTTACTTCAGCAACTTCATTTGCTTTGGCTGTGCCTTCTTCCAAAACGTTAATTAAATAGTCTTGGTGATTTTCAAATTGTTTACGACGCTCACGCATTGGTTCTAATAATGCATTGATCACTTCAATTAAACGTTTTTTACATTCAACATCACCAATTTTGCCATTGCGATAGCGATCTTTAGCTTCTTCAATCCATGCTTTGTCAGGGTTAAACGTATCATGATAAATCCATAATGGATTATTTTCTACGGTACCTTTATCAGTTGGATGTAAACGGTTAGGATCGGTATACATACTCATAATTTTTTTGCGAACGGTATCGGCATCATCACTCAACAAAATAGCATTATTCAGTGATTTACTCATTTTTAATAATTGGCCATTAGCGCCAGGACCACCTGTTCCAACTAAACGACGAACACGACCGATAACGGGTTGGATAATGGGTAATAAACCGCCAGCTGTTAATTGTTCATGATCAGGGGTATGCGAACTAATACCGCAATATAAATGATTAAATCTACGGGCGACTTCGCGAGCCATTTCCAAGTGTGGAATTTGATCTTCACCAACAGGTACTACTTCGGGGCGAAAGGCTAAAATATCTGCCGTTTGTCCTACCGCGTATAATAAAAAGCCAAAAGGATAACTATCTCCTAAATCTTTATCGCGAATTTCATCTTTAATCGTTGGATTACGCATGACGCGAGGATAAGGTAGCAACATACTGAATAAAAAAGTCAGTTCTGCAATAGCCGGAATTTCTGATTGTAAAAAAACTGTACTTTTTGTCGGATCAATACCTGCACTTAAATAATCCAGCATAATATCTAGTACACTTTGCCGAATTTCTTGCGGTCTATCAGCACGAGTGGTAAATGCATGCACATTAGCGATGATAAAATAGCAATCATAAATATCTTGCATGGCAATACGGTTTTCTAACGAGCCTACCCAATGTCCAAGATGTAGTTTGCCAGTAGGGGTATCGCCGGTTAATAAACGTTGTTTTTGTTCGGTTGCCATGTTGTTCGCCTTTTTACTTTCAGAAGCTATTTTAAAAATTGCTATATATTGCAAATTGGGGTCAATTTTACTGATTTTTCATTTAGAAAGCTATTGCTTTTACAGGTGGGCTGGCATGAAAAATTGTTCAATAATCGTTCTTGTATGTGATTATGGATAATATAAAAATTCCATTATTTACTTTGCGATTGTTCAATGTTCAAATTTTGTAGCTCAGATATCATAGATATGCTCCTACCATTAGATGCCATTATCCTTTATAATTAGCCATTAAGTTTAGCAATAATTAATATAAATTTTTTACGATGAGGTTGTTATGTCAGTTAAGCATGTAATGAATTTAATGGATGAGCATGAAGTACAATTTGTTGATTTACGTTTTACTGACATGCGTGGCAAAGAGCATCATGTAACAATACCTGGGCATAGTGTTGATGAAAGCTTTTTTGAATATGGCAAGATGTTTGATGGTTCTTCCATTAAAGGATTTAAAGTCATTAATGAATCGGACATGATTTTAATGCCGGATCATGAAACTGCCGTTATGGATCCATTTACACAACATCCAACATTAATTGTACGTTGTGATGTGCACGATCCTTATACCCATAAACCATATTTGCGCGATCCACGTGCGGTTGCAAACCGTGCCGAAGAATATTTAAGATCAACAGGCATTGCTGATACATGTTATATGGGACCTGAACCAGAATTTTTTATATTTGATGATGTTCGTTGGAAAAATAGCATGCATCATGTCATGTACGCGATTGATTCGACCGAAGCAGCTTGGAATTCTGATAAATTATTTGAAGAAGGTAATGCCGGCCATCGTCCGGGTGTTAAAGGTGGATACTTCCCTGTACCGCCAGTTGATTCTGCGCAAGATATTCGTTCGGCAATGTGCTTGGCGTTAGAAGAAATGGGAATGATTGTTGAAGCACATCACCATGAAGTTGCCACCGCCAACCAAAATGAAATTGCAACTAGATATAATTCATTGCTTAAAAAGGCTGATGAATTGCAATTATTAAAATATGTTATTCATAATACCGCCCATCAATTTGGCAAAACGGCTACCTTTATGCCAAAACCATTAGTTGGTGATAATGGTAGCGGTATGCATTGTCATCAATCATTATTTAAAGATGGTGTCAATTTATTTAGTGGCGATGGTTATGCTGGATTATCTGAACTAGCCATGTTTTATATTGGTGGTATCATTAAACATGCTCGCGCTTTAAATGCTTTTACTAATGCAAGTACCAATAGTTACCGTCGATTAGTACCAGGGTTTGAAGCACCTGTGATGTTAGCTTACTCAGCTTGCAATCGTTCGGCAGCAATTCGTATTCCATATACCCCAACAGCAAAAAGTCGTCGCATTGAAGTACGTTTCCCAGACCCAGCGATTAATCCTTACTATGCTTTTTCAGCAATGATGTTGGCGGGCTTAGATGGAATTAAAAATCGTATCCATCCTGGCGAAGCATTAGACGTTGATCTTTATGAGTTACCAACGGCTGAAGCGCGTCGTGTGCCACAAGTATGCTTTAGCTTATTCCAAGCATTAGATGAGTTAGATAAAGATAGAGACTTTTTATTGCAAGGAAATGTTTTTGATAATGATTTAATTGATGCGTATATCAATGTTAAATATGAGGAAGCAGTTCAAGTTAATATGGTAACGCACCCCTTAGAATTTGATTTGTACTATAGCCTATAATTTAAATTGAAAGCCCGTATTATAAACACTTAAACTACAGAAGCGATATAATACGGGATAATTATAGGTATCCTTTTTAGGTGTTGATATGCAAAAATTAAAGTATCTTATTTTGGCAGTTATCACACTCCTTTGTGTCAGTTTTGCTGTTACTGCTAGTGCAGAACAAATATACAAATCAGTCGATGCGCAAGGTAATGTTGTTTATAGCGATCAACCCTCATCAGATGCACAACCGGTTTCACTTCAACCAATTTCAATAGCACCAACGCCAACAGCAGCTCCATTAGGGCCTGTTACAACATCACCAACGACAACCTCGGAACCTAAGGTAACAGTCTATACCCAGCTAGATTTAATTAGCCCACTCAATGATCAAACAATATGGGATAATAATGGTAATGTGAGCGTGGCCATTGCTTTGTCACCTAATTTGGGAGAAGGGGATACCATACAAGTTATTGTGGATGGGAAAGTTGCTGCTTCGTCAAATTCAGGCACTAATTTTTCCTTAACAGGTCTTGATCGTGGTACGCATGTCTTACAAGTGCAAATCATCAATAGTAAAAAGAAAGTTGTCAAAGTGAGTAATGTTGTCACTTTTTATTTACATAAGGCAATTGCAGCATGTAATGCACCTTTAAAAATATGTTTAAAAGGAAATTGCCAGCAAGAATTAGCTTATCTTGCTCAACACGCTACATGCCAACAGTTTCTTATTAATAAAATTTTACAAGCAGAAGAAAAATATCAAACGTGTAAAGAAAATAATTGTCAGCAACTAGCTGACTTAAAAGAGAAATATGAGCAAATTAGCGCAACAATAAAAAAACAAATT
>JAGVJQ010000109.1 GCA_020051015.1 Gammaproteobacteria bacterium | reverse complement strand
GCTGAAGTAGGTTTATTCATCAAAGCGTGCCAAGAAGGAATTGGTGAGTTAATATTAACACCACTAAAATTAACAACAAATTTCCGTTCAGATGAAAAAATTGTACATTGGATTAATAATGCATTTAAAGATGCTTTTCCAGCCAATGACGATATTCCAAGCGGCGCAATTCGTTATGCCGCATCAAATGCCATGCGTTATTACGGTGAAAATACTGGCATAAATCTACATCCACATTATGATGAAGAAAGTTTTCAATTAAAGTTATTAGAGCAATTACAAATCATACTCAATGATGAAAATCAGAAAACCATTGCGATTCTTGTTCGTTCAAGAAAAAATGCTAAACTTATTTTACCTTGGCTACGCGCTGCAAAAATACCTTATCAAGCAATTGATATTGAATCATTAGAGCTACAACCACTGATTTATGATTTGCTAGCTTTAATTAAAGCTCTTATTTACTTAGGCGATAGAACTGCGTGGTTTGCTATTTTACGTGCTCCCTGGTGTGGATTAATGTTAAGTGACTTATTAATTTTGGCTAAAAACAAGCCAAAAAATTGCTTATGGGAAACAATCTCAAATTTCAATTTAATCGATGAATTAAGTCAGGATGCTAAAAATAGGTTAACACGCATAGTGCCCATTTTATCACAAGCAATTGAGCAACGTTTTCGCTTATCGTTCCGACAATGGATTGAGCATACTTGGATTGCATTGGGTGGCCCTGCATGTATTCCAACACGTTCAACATTTAATGATGCATCTAGTTTCTTTAGTTTATTGGAAACATTTTCTCGCGCTGAAGGACAATTTGATATCGTTGAATTTGAAAGGCAATTAAAAGAAGCTTATGCAACAGCGCCAAATACAGAAAACGCGCGTGTCAATATTATGACTATGCATAAATCCAAGGGGTTAGAATTTGATACGGTAATTTTACCTGCGTTACACGAAGCTCCACGTAATGATGATAAAGATATTTTAGTTTGGATGGATCAACCTCGTAGTCAACAACACGAAAACGATATCTTACTAGCGATGTGCCAACCTGCTGGTGTCGATAGTGATAAACTATATAAATATATTCGTGCACAAGAACAACAAAAAACAATTTTTGAAAATACCCGCATATTATATGTAGCAGCAACTCGTGCCAAACAACAATTACATTTATACTTCAAGATTGAACATGATGCAGCGCATTTATTACCTAATAAACGTGGCTTTTTAAGTTTGTTATGGCCAACCATTGAAAGAACTGTTTTTTCTCTGTTACCTGAATTATTAATTACTCAAGAACAATTGGCGGTAAAATCTGATGAATATAATCATGATAATACCGCAATAATAAATTTACATCGTTTACCCAATAGTTGGCAATTACCAAGTAGTATCAATTTAAGTAATAAAGCGTCTTCAAAAAATGAAGGTGTGACCTTTGATTGGCAGCCTGATCTAGAACGTCGCATGGGTATTGTTTTACATCGTTTATTTAAATTTATTGGCAAGCAAGGATTAGATGCCTGGCAGCAATTAGCTGCAAATCAACAAATTGAACTGATACAAGAATTTTGCTTATTAGCAGGAATTACCAGCCAGCAATTCTTCAAAGTTAAAGCGTCAATTTTAATGTGTTTAGATAAGATGTTTCATAGTCAGCGTGGACAATGGTTATTAACGCAATTAAAATCCGAACAATCTGCTTTTGAATTTGCTATAGAAACAATACAGCAAAATGAAATTAAGCAATTCATTTTAGATGCAACTTTTATTGATGAAACCAATACTCGTTGGATTATCGATTATAAAACGGCACATTCTTCTCATGAGCACTTGTCTGTATTTCTTAATGAACAAAAACAACTTTATGCGCCACAGCTAGAAAAATATGCCCAGCTAATTGCACAAATGGAACAAAACCCAATTAAATTAGCGCTTTATTTTCCATTGTTAGATGAATGGTTAGAATGGCAGGCTGATAAAGAATTAATGTTTTAAATATAAGGGATAAGGGCTGTTTACAATTTTATTATGCTGGTCATAAAACAACCTTGAGGCCCTCGACGCCCGTCGAGGGATTCTCAAGATCTCCTATTCATAAACTGGTTACTCGACAACTTGTCGAGCCTAAAAACTAATAGTTTTAGTTTTTACATATTTTTACCAACTTCGTGACCAACATACGCACCACCTGCGGCACCAATTACTGTACCAGCAGTACTACCACCAGTGACTGCGCTACCAATTAAACCACCTGCAACCGCACCACCAACCATACCTGTTGTAGATTTTTGGCTCGTTGTACAGGCTGCTGTCAAAGTCAGCATGACAGCAATAACGGCTGTCATTGTGACGTTTTTCATGGCACCTCTCCTTATTTTTAAAGCCCTACTGTATAAAATAGATGCAATTTGGCAATTTTGCCAGAAAAACTAAGGATATTTATTTTTAGTTTTGTAAGATATGAGTGGAAAATAGCTTACTCTAATCGCCTTCCAAACCCTGAATAGGCTTGATAGTCGTCCAGCGGCGGCAGCTTGGGCATTGCCAATGCAAAACTTTACCGGCGTAACCGCAACTGTCACATCGGTATACTGGTTTTTGCATAATAAGTTGTTGAGTTACATTAAAAAGTAATTGCAGATTATATTTTGCTGCACCTTCAGAAAATTGCTTTTGCAACTCAATTAAACGGCTTAAGCCATAGATCGAGGGGCGAGTATACAATTGCTCAGCGACAAACTCTGCCGCAGCTGAAGCGCCCTTTTCTTGTTGAATTCGTTCTGATAGCGCTAATACCAAACTTAAACGTGGCGTATTATCGAGACAGCGATGTAAAAACTGCAGATATTCTTCTGGTTGTCCCAATTTTTCGTAACAATTTGCTAATGGCTTGATTATTTCAGAAATGAAGGCCGGGTTTTGTTCAACTACGCGGCGAAAATATTTAATTGCTTGTTTATATTCACCTTGTTCAGCCTCCCATTCGCCTTGTAAAAGACTGGCGCGGACACAATCCTTATCGATTGATATGGCACGTTTTAGGTACCGCAGAGCTTGTTCAGAACCAAGCTTACGACGTGCTTCTAATGCTAATTCACAATTATAATGTGCAATTGCTGAGTGCATAGGATGATTAGCAATTTGTTGGTATTTCTCAGCAGATTGGATGGCTTTCTCCCACTCTTTTTCCTGTTGATAAATATCTAACAACATACTTAACGCAGGAGCTTGAAAATCGCCGCTATCTACCACATCAAGTAATAATCGCTCTGCACGGTCTAAAACACCTGCACTGAGATAATCTTGTCCTAGCGCCAAAGTAGCTTGTGTGCGCTGTTTTTTTGTTAATTGTGGTCTAGCAATTAAATTTTGATGGATGCGAATTGCTCGCTCTACTTCACCACGTTTGCGGAATAAATGTCCTAAAGCAAGATGTGTTTCAACTGTTTCACTATCTACTTCCAGCAATTTAATAAAGATATCAACTGCTTTATCAGGTTGTTCACTCAATAAATAATTAAGTCCAACAAGATAATCTTTAGAAAAGTTATTTTTGGACTGCCCTTGTGATTTAGGAGTAAAACCTATGCGGCCAGCAAACCATGCTAACAAAGCTATTAATAATACTAATGGCAAGTAGATTAAGTTCATGCATCACTCGCTTAACTCACTAACGTTTTTGTTGTGCATTAATTCTTGTTCTAGTTGTTTAACTTGATGTCGGGCATGATAAACTTTACGTTTTAATTTAAAAACCCAACCCAAGCTAGCCAAAAAACCGATTATCATACCGATAACTAATGTCATCACCAATAACATCGATAATGCCATGGTTGTTGAGCCAATATAGTAATTAATGTTGACCGCTTCTGCGTTCAGGCAGGCAAAAGTAAAACCTAAGACAATGATGATCATTAAAAACAAGTAACTGATAATTCTCATAGATACCCATCCCATCTCAAAATGCGAATTAAGAATAGGGGCTTTTGGCAATTGATTCGGGCCTTCGGCCCTCACCCCTTCGGGGCGGCTTTCAGCCGTCCAAATTGGCTAGCGCCAATTTGTCGCTATGCTGCAGCAGAAAGACTTGATTTTTGAGCACCGCAGCGGAGCGCAAAAAATCGAGGCTTAATGCCCAGCATAGTAGAATTGCCAACAGTCCCTGATGGTATATCATAGTCTTTCTAACACAAGATGTCATGTGCTGTGAACATATATACCTAACACAGGTCAATTTATTTGATCTTTCGTAGGGGCGTATTGCATACGCCCATCTTGCCCAAATAACAAACCTGGCTAAAACATTGGAACCGTAATATTGGAAATACTGTACACAGGTTAAGTGATTTTTGATTTTGATAAATGGGCGTATGCAATACGCCCCTACGAAAGATTTGTGGTAGATATAAAGCAAAAAACCCGTTGTTCTAGGAAGAACAACGGGTTTTCTAGATTAACCGAACAGTAATTAAACTATTGGTTTTCTTCGTGATCACGACTTTGGATTTGTTCTTTTAACAAATCACCCAAGGTTGGGTTAACTGCCGCATCTTGGGTATTGATTTGACGTAATACGTCAGCTTCTTCTTGGCTATCTTTAGCTTTAACAGATAAATTAATGCCACGATTTTTGCGATCAATACTCGTGATTTTTGCTTCAATTTCGTCACCAACTTTGGCAACTTCATTTGCATCTTTCACTTTTTCACGACTTAAGTCAGCCAGTTTAATGAAACCAGTTACGCCTTCAGCCAACTCAACAGTAACACCTTTAGCATCGATTTCAGTCACTTTACCTTTAACGATTGTACCTTTAGGATTAGCTTCGGTATAACCACTAAAGTTATCTTGTTCAAGTTGTTTGATACCGAGCGAAATACGTTCGCGTTCTGGATCAACTGCCAAGACCAAGGCTGTAACTTCATCACCTTTCTTGTATTTACGAATGGCTTCTTCGCCAGCTTCAGTCCAAGAAATATCATTCAAGTGGACTAAACCGTCAATACCACCATCTAAACCAATGAAGATACCAAAGTCGGTAATGGATTTGATCTTGCCAGTGACCACATCATTTTTGTTGTGATGTTTAGCAAAATTTTCCCATGGATTATCAACACATTGTTTGATACCCAAAGAAATACGACGACGTTCTTCATCAATTTCTAATACGATAACTTCAACTTCATCACCTAATTGAACAACTTTGCTTGGATGAATGTTTTTGTTAGTCCAGGACATTTCTGAAACGTGAACCAAACCTTCAACACCTTCTTCTAATTCAACAAAGCAACCATAATCAGCGATATTGGTTACTTTACCGAACATACGGGTATCTGGTGGGTAGCGACGTTTAATATTTGACCATGGATCGTCGCCTAATTGTTTCATCCCGAGAGAAACACGTGAACGCTCACGGTCAAACTTCAAGACCACTACACCAATTTCATCGCCAACAGCAATTAATTCACTTGGATGCTTAATACGTTTCCATGACATGTCGGTAATGTGTAACAAACCATCAATACCGCCCAAGTCGATGAAAGCACCATAATCGGTAAGGTTTTTAACGATACCTTTAAGTTCTTTACCTTCTTCGATGCTACCAAGGAGAGCTTCGCGTTCAGTACTACTTTCAGATTCAACAACTGCACGACGTGAAACAACCACGTTGTTACGTTTGGAATCCATCTTAATAATCTTGAATTCTAATTCTTTGCCTTCCAGATATGCAGTATCACGTACTGGACGTACATCAACCAATGAACCTGGCAAGAATGCGCGGATATTTTCTAATTCAACTGTAAAGCCGCCTTTGACTTTACCGCTAATGGTACCCATAACTGAATGGCCACTTTCGTAAGCTTTCATCAGCTTGTTCCATGCTTCCGCACGTTTTGCTTTTTCACGGGATAAACGGGTTTCACCGAAACCGTCTTCCAGCATTTCTAATACGACATCGACATTATCGCCAACAGTTACTTCTAACTCGCCTTTATCATTGCGAAATTGATCAATTGGAATAACGCCTTCTGATTTTAAGCCAACATCAACGGTGACAAAATCTTTGTCCATACGTACAACTGTTGCTGGCAAAATACTAACACCAGGCAGAATAATTTTTTGTGTCAAACTTTCCTGAAATAAACGCTCAAAACTCTCGTTCATAGTCATTTCCTGTCACTACTGTTAAAACTCATGTTAAAGTTTACTATGAGCACAGTAGCATTTGGTTATTAACGTTCAATCGGTTGCCCGATCTCGGTTTAGTTAAACATTTGGCATCACTTTAAGAAGTAATGCCACCATATCAGCCCACCAAATGACGTTGGTGAGCTAAATCTATTACCTTCTGTACCGCTTGTTCGATTGATATATTGGTATTATCAATTAGCTCAGCATCTTTCGCTGGCTTTAGCGGTGCAACGGGTCGTGACTGATCACGATGATCCCGCTCTAGTAAATCTTGTAAAATTTCATTATAGTCCGCAGCAATTCCTTTACTTATCAACTGCTGATATCGTCTTTTGGCACGTTCTTCTGCCGTAGCAGATAAGAATATCTTTAGCTCAGCATCTGGGAAAATAACAGTTCCCATATCGCGGCCATCAGCAATTAACCCAGGAAATCGTTGGAATGCACGTTGACACTCCAATAATGCTTGCCGTACTTCACGATATTGCGACACTCGCGAAGCTTGACTACCCACCTTCTCTTGTCGAATTGCATCAGTCACATCTCGTCCACCTAATAGAACTAGACTATCTCCGGTCGGACCAGGTACGAACTCAATCTCTAACTTTCCAGCTAGCCTAGCTAGCGCATGCTCATCATCGGTCGCGATGTGTTTTTCCAGCGACGCTAAGGCAAAAACCCGATAAATAGCTCCCGAATCCAGCAAATGCCACCCTAAACGCTCAGCAGTTAAGCGACTTACGGTACCTTTGCCTGAACCGGTGGGGCCATCAATCGTGATGACTGGTATAGATTGTTGCGATTTAGACATGGGGCAGGATTTTACCATAAAAGTTAAGGGAGAGGAAGGAATATAAATACCATGATATGTAGCCTGGTGTGAACGCGTTTTGAGAATGAAAAAACATAGGATATTAAACAATCAGGAAAATTAAACAACGTTTGTTAACGCGTGAAACCCGGGAGTCGTGGTTGTCAGTCCGCTCGATCCCGGGTTACCATACTGCCTATAATATAGCTAATGCGGCTTCGGCTACAGCAATATCTTGCTTTACATTACCGCCACTCACACCAATTCCACCAACGACTTCACCATCAATTTTAATTGGAAATCCTCCGCCAAAAACGGTATAGCGTGGAATATGAGGAATACCAATCAATGTCGCTGGATCTTTACTGATATGTTCATAAAATTCATGGGTTGCATGGCCCCATGCATTAGCAACTGCGCTATAGGCTTTATTTTGAGCAACTTCAATACTGATTAAAGCCGCACCATCCATTCGTCGAAACGCTTTCAAATGACCACTTTCATCAACAATCGTAATGATCATTGGTTTTCCAATTTCGTTAGCCTTTATCATTGCCGCATCAATTAATTTTTCAGCTAACTGTAGCGTAATACTTTTTTTATTGAAGGTTTTAGTTGTCATTTTTTAATACTCCGAGCCGTTGAATAATTTTTATGTTATGCTTAAATGAATTTAATTCTCGCAAATAACTGTCGTACGTCATACGTCTATTGACGGAATATGTCTTAAGCAACTATACTATGAGGGTAATCATACAAATGATTAAAAATTTCTGCCATAAAGGATTAGAGAATTTTTTTCGGACAGGCTCTATGGCTGGCATTATTACACAACACGCAAAAAAATTGCGATTTATTTTGGCAATGTTGGATACCGCCGAAGATGCTACTGATATGGATGCACCAGGATTACAATTTCATAAATTAGTTGGCGACTTAAAAGATACCTATGCGATTTCTGTAAATGGTAATTGGCGCATTACATTTAAGTTTGAAGATGGCCATGCCGAAATTGTTAATTATCAAGATTATCATTAACACGAGGTCTTATTATGACTATGCACAACCCGCCACATCCAGGCGAAGTATTAAAAGAAATGTATTTGGTACCGTTAAATTTATCGGTAACCCGATTAGCACGTGCTTTATCCATTAGTCGTCAAACATTATCCGAGATTATTAATGGCCATATTGGCATTAGTGCGATGATGGCGATGCGTTTAGCTCATGCATTTAAAACCACACCGGCTATGTGGATTAATTTACAAGTAGCACACGATTTATGGCAAGTTCGCAATATTGATTTAAGCAAAGTAGAGGTTTTAGTTTAGAGTTGGAGATTAGTCATGCAGCGAGATTTTATCGGTTATGGTGCACAAAAACCCTCTTTTGTCTGGCCAAATAATGCGCGAGTTGCAGTTAATTTTGTGATTAATTATGAAGAAGGTGGCGAACATAATGTTTTAGATGGTGATGCGGAGGCTGAATCTTTATTCGTTGATATCCCAGGAATAAAAACCATTCCAGGAAAACGACATTTTTCTAGTGAATCAATGTTTGAATATGGCAGTCGCTGCGGAATATGGCGCTTATTAAATTTATTCGATGAGCAGAATATTCCTACTACCCTTTTTGCTGTTGGCCAAGCATTAGAACGCAATCCACCATTATGTGAGTATCTGCAATCAGCTAAACATGAAGTTGCTGGTCATGGCTATCGTTGGATTGATTATCGTGCCCTTTCCTATGAAGAGGAAAAAGAACATATTCTGAAAACAATTGCAATTATTAAAGCTGAAACGCATAAACAAGTATTCGGTTGGTATGCTGGACGTTGTAGTGAAAACACACGAAAAATTATTGCTCAATTAGGTTTGATTTATGATTCTCAAAGTTATTCTGATGATTTACCATATTGGGTAAATCGTGAAAATAGGCCATTACTCATTATTCCTTATACGCTTGATAATAATGATATCCGTTATTGTTCATCACCCGGTTGGGGCTCTACTGATGATGCATTTAACTATCTTAAATATTCTTTCGATTGTTTATACCGCGAAGGCGTACATTATCCTAAAATTATGACTATTGGCTTGCATCCACGCATCTCTGGTCGCCCCGCTCGTGCAGAGGCACTGCGTAGCTTTATCAATTATATTTCCAGTAAAGAGATTTGGCGATGTACACGCCAAGAAATTGCTACATTTTGGACACAAACTTTTCCATTCACTGAATAACCTTGGAGAAGATCATGAGCAACAAAGATAACTTCGTGATTACCGCGATGACTCAGCAAGAGTTAAACGATATTGCCATTCCATGGGCACAAAAAGAAGGTTGGAATCCTGGGTTATATGATGCTGAAAGTTTCTACGCCCAAGATCCACATGGTTTTTTTGTTGCTCGATTAAACGATGAAATCATTGGTTGTTGCTCCGCTGTTACTTATGAGGATATTTTTGCTTTTTTTGGATTGTATGTCGTAAAAGAAGGATTTCGCAATCAAGGTTATGGCATTCAAATGACCCGCCATCGCTTAGCTTATGTTGGCAGTAGAATGGTAGGTTTAGATGGCGTATTAGATATGTGTGATAAATATGCCAATTTAGGTTTTCGAACGGCTCATTTGAATATTAGGCACGAAGGTATTGCGCCTTTGATAGTAGAGCTTGATAAGCACGTTTATCCGATCCAATCAGAAATGATCCCAGATATTAATAATTATGATCGACACTACTTTCCTGCCACGCGACCTTTATTTTTAGATAAGTGGCTTTCACCGCCAGCAGGTAGTGTTTTTGTTTACATTGAGCAAAATAAAATTCAAGGGTATGGTGTTATTCGGCAATGTTTTAATGGCCATAAAATTGGGCCACTATTTGCTGAAACACCGAATATTGCGGATAAAATATTGCAAGCATTGTTAAGTAGAATCCCGGGGGAAACGTTTTTTCTGGATACGCCCGAACCCAATCAAGCCGCCCTGGCATTGGCTACCAAATATAATACCAAAGTTTGTTTTAAGACTTTACGAATGTATATGCATGGCCAGCCCAACATCAATCTAGATCATGTTTTTGGAATTACTACATTTGAGCTGGGGTAGTTTCGATAAAAATTATTCACACATGCTTATTGCCCATTTACAAAATTAAACGCTTGTGGAATAAATCCTTGGATCCATTTAGCGCAAGCTTCAAAATGCGGCACTAATAAAGAAGATTTCCAAGCTGGATCATTTGGTATGGAAGTATAACTCGCCAATAAAATTAAAACGGCGACTATTAATACACCCCGCGCTCCACCTAATAACAAACCTAGTACGCGGTCAGTACCCGTTAGCCCAGTTTTTTCCACTAAACTAGAAATGAGGTAATTAACAATGGCACCAGCAATCAACGTGGCAAAAAATAAGATTCCACCACCAATGGCCAATCGTGCCGTTTGGGATGAGATATGATCTTTAAACAAATCACCAAGGGCATTGCCGAAGTTAAAAGCAATTAAAAAAGCCGCAATCCATGTCACAAGCGACAGGGTTTCTCTAACAAAACCACGGATTAAGCTAATAAACACTGAAAAAGCAACCACAATAATGATCACATAATCAATCCAAGAAAGTGATGCCAACGTTAATGTTGCTTGTTGTTGTGTCATGTTAGTTCTCCATTAATATTTAATATTGCGGTCTCTTCCTAGGGTCTGTTTACAATTCTAAATTTATTGTTGTGAGTATACTTTAGCACTTCCGCAACGGTATAAAATGAGCCAAATACTATGATGCAATTATCGGCGCCAGAATGCAATAATGCACTTTTATATGCAGTCGTAATATCATCAAATTTTTTGATATTACTTGCTCCACCACGAAGCAATTCTTCCTTTAAATCATCAATTGCCCAACTACGTGAGCTTGGCAACGGAGCAATATACCATTCAGTAACTTGCTCAGACAGATGTTCCACTATAGCTGATACTTCTTTATCATTCAATGCACTGAACACGGCAATAAGTTTCTGAGTTGGCTTAAGTTCTTGTTTAAGGCGTTGAGAAAGCATAAATGCAGCAGCAGGATTATGAGCAACATCGAGGATAACCAGAGGGTTATCCTCAATTTTTTGGAAACGGCCAGACACCCTGACTGACTCAATTGCGCGAGTCAATGCCTGATGTGAAACAGGTAATTTTTCAGCCAGACAACAATATGCCATTAATGCACTGGAAACATTCTGCATAGCAAGATGAGGAAGCGGTAAGGCATGTAATTGAACATGCGGGCCATGCCAATCCCAAATTGATAGTAAATTATCAACATTAAAATAGAAATCTCTACCATGACAAAACAAATTAGCCCCAATTTTTGCTGCATGATCCAGTACGACTTGGGGAGGATTAAAATCGCCACAAATGGCATATTTACCTTGCCGAAAAATTCCTGCTTTTTCAAAACCGATTTTTTCTCTTGAATCACCAAGCCAGTCGGTATGATCAATATCAATACTAGCAATGACTGCAACATCAGCATCAATCATATTTACAGCATCAAATCGCCCACCTAGCCCAACCTCCAATAGAATGATATCTAATTCCATTTGTTGAAATATTAATAATCCAGCTAAGGTTGCAAACTCAAAGAAGCTTAAATAAACATCGCCACGAGCGCGCTCAATAATTTGGAATGCATTAACAATATCAGCATTACTAACCTCTTGGCCATTAACGCGAATTCGTTCATTAAAATGGAGAATATGGGGCGAGGTATAGGCGCCAACTTTATAACCAGCCTGCAGGTAGATTGATTCTAACGTCGCAACACAGGAACCTTTACCATTTGTGCCGCCAATGGTAATAACAGGACACGTAAAAGCTTGAAGATTAAGGAAATGCGCAACTTGTTTAATACGTTCCAGCCCCAAATCAATATCTTTATGATGTAACTGCTCTAGCCAATGCAGCCAAGTACTTAGTTCATGTGATTTAGGGGCTTTTTTCATGCGCACTAAAAGCCCATTTTATCTAATAACCGTGCAATAACATCAGGCATCTCACGTCGATCGATAATCATATCAACGGCGCCCTTTTCCAATAAAAACTCACTACGTTGAAAACCTTCAGGTAATACTTGTCTTACAGTTTGTTCGATAACGCGTGGGCCAGCAAAACCAATTAGGGCTTTAGGCTCAGCAATATTAATATCACCTAACATTGCTAAACTTGCCGACACCCCGCCCATTGTGGGATCCGTTAAGACAGAAATATAAGGTAATTTCTCAGAAGCTAATTTTTTTAAGGCTGCACTTGTTTTAGCCATTTGTAATAGAGAAATTAACGCTTCTTGCATGCGAGCGCCACCACTCGCTGAAAAACAAACAAATGGAGCCTTTAATTTGATGGCAGTTTCCACACCTTGGATAAATTTTTCACCAACTACGGCCCCCATTGAACCACCAATAAAGTTATATTCAAAAGCGGCAGCAACGACGGGCTTGCCTTTTAATTTACCAGAAACGACAACAAGTGCATCATTTTCACCCGTAGTTTTCTGTGCGTGAGTTAATCTATCTTTATATTTTTTAGTATCTTTAAATTTTAATTTATCAATCGGTTGAATTTCGGCTGCAATTTCATCTTGCGTATCTTCATCTAAAAAGGCGGCAATTCGTTCACGTGCATTTAATCTAAAGTGATATCCGCATTTTGGACATACCTGCAAATTACGATTTAATTCGGGGAGATACAAAACAGCAACACATTCTGGACATTTTGACCAGACCCCTTCTGGGATTTCTTTCTTTTGTGTTGATGATGTTCGAATTTTTGCCGGTAACAGTTTTGCAAACCAACTCATAGTGAGTTCCTTGTTCGTGGATAAATGTTAGAGTGATTCTGCCATAGCTAGCACGGGATGTTAAGTGGATTAGTATATATTGTTGTATTAATGTGTAAAATGTAACAAATTTGATGAAAGTGCGATTACCGCTAATAATACAGCCAAGGCAGTATATCCGCGTTTTAGAATATTATCTTGTACATCTTTAATCTCAACACGAACATCAGTAATTTGTACTCTAACATCACTTATTTCAGTACGCACATCATTAATCTCTGTGCGAACATCATTAATTTCTGTACGAACATCATTAATTTCTGTACGAAACTCAGTTCGAATGACATTAAGCTCATGACTCACATCAGTGCGCACAGCATGAATTTCGTCTTTAAGCTCAATTCGCAAATCTTTTATATCCATCTGTAACTGATTGAATCTTCTCTCAGATTCAATCCGCTCTAAACGCATTTCATCGCGAATTAATTGTAATGAGTCATCAACTCGTTTAAAGGTAGTGTTGATCATTTCATCAACCTCATTTTTACTATACATATTTTCAGCTAGCGCATTCTCCAGAGCCAATGAATGTGCATCAGGGTGCAGCACCCCAGCCTCTTCCAAAATTTTAGCATGTTTTAAGGTATTAAACAGCAATTGATGAGCCATAATTTACATCCATATTACTTAATAAATATGCATTATATTATTAATTAAAAATAATGTAAATAATTATCAATGGACTATAACGCAAAAATAATAAATAACCCACCAACAATAGCTGATAACAACGAAGCTGCTAAAACACCCAAGCGGACCATTTCCATATAACTTGCGGATAACCCATCATAAGCTAGTCCACCAATAAATAAACTCATGGTAAATCCAATTCCGCACAAAATAGCAACGGCATAAAGATGCTGCCAGGATGTATTGGCTGGCAAATTAGCGATTTTCATTTTAACCGCAAGCCAACAGCTACCAAAAACACCAATTTGCTTACCTAAAAATAACCCAAGAATTGTCCCCAAAGGTACAGATTTTAAAAAGACGCCGGGTTGAATTGTGCTTAATGGAATACCAGCATTTGCAAAAGCAAACAAAGGTAACACCAAGTAATTAACCCATGGCAAAAGGATGGACTCAATATGATGAGAGAGGGCTTTTTCAGGATTATGATGATCACGCAATGGATATGCAAAGGCCAAGACAACACCCGTTAAAGTTGCGTGTACGCCTGATTTTAATACACAGACCCACATGACAAAACCAATTACGGCATAAGGTGTAAAACGCACCACATTAGCACGATTTAAAATAAACAAGGCAATGATACAGATACCTGCTAACATGAGCGCCAACAAAGAGAGTTCATTAGAGTAAAATACTGCAATAATAATAATGGCACCCAAGTCATCCATAATGGCCAATGCTGTTAGAAAAATCTTTAATGACATAGGAATGCGTTTGGAAAAAAGACTTAATACCGCTAAGGCAAAGGCAATATCGGTTGCACTTGGGATTGCCCAGCCACGTAATCCAATTGGATCATGCCAATTAATGAAAGCAAATATCAAACTAGGAATGGCCATGCCGCCGATCGCGCCTATCAATGGCAAAATAGCCTTATTTAAAGTATTTAATTCGCCTTCAAATAACTCACGTTTAATTTCTATACCAACCAATAAAAAGAAAATTGTCATCAACCCTTCGTTAATCCACATTATCAAAGGTTTTGATAGAAAATAGTTTCCCACATGGATGCCAAATTTTAGCGAGAAAAATTGTAAATACAGTGATTGTAAGGGCGAATTTACAACGATGAGGGCAAGAATTGCAGTAAAAACTAATACTAAGCCACCGAAATATTCTTGATCAATGAAACGCTTAACGAAACGTATCATTCAAACGACTCCCACAAGTTTTTACCTTTACTTTTCGCGGCAATTTGTTGTACCCGTTTGATATGGATATCTAATTCGTCACTTGTTGCACTTATTACGTTAAATTGACGCTGATTTTGGATAAGTTGGTTATTCGTCGCATTGGCTTGAGCGTCATTATTATGAGCACCGGCATTACTTTGCCCACCAAAAAGTTGTGTTTGGCCACCCGTCATTGCTAAATATATGCGAGCAAGTAAATGCGCATCAATTAACGCGCCATGTAATTGTCGGTGTGAATTATCAACCGCGTAGCGTTTGCATAATGCATCTAAAGAGTTTTTCTGTCCTGGATGTAATTTACGCGCCATAAGTAAGGTATCGACAATGCTGCAATAACGATCAATAGTTTGTAATTTTTTACTAAACAATTTAAATTCATGATTTAAAAAACCGACATCAAATGTCGCATTGTGAATAATTAATTGTGCGCCATCAATATACTCTTTAAATTCATTTATTATATCGGCAAAGGTAGGTTTATCAGCTAAAAAAGAATTAGTAATGCCATGCACCTGCGCTGCACCGGATTCAATTTCGCGCTCAGGATTAATATATATATGAAAATTATTACCAGTGAAACGCCGGTTAATCATCTCAATACAACCAATTTCAATTACGCGGTGCCCTTTGCTTGGCTCAAGACCGGTTGTTTCTGTATCTAATGCAATTTGCCGAAGTTGCATGATTAAGCTTCTCCTTTTTTAAGCATCTCATCAATTGCTTGATTTGCTAATTGATCGGCTAATTCATTTTCTGGATGGCCGCTATGGCCTTTTACCCAATGCCATTCAATTTCATGGTTTGTGATTAATTGATCGAGCTTTTCCCATAAATCTTGATTTTTTACCGGTTTTTTATCCGCGGTTTTCCAACCACGTTTTTTCCATTGTGGTAACCATTCTAAAACGCCTCTACGCAAATATTCAGAATCCGTCGTTAAATGAATTTTGACTGATTCTTTCAATGCGCTTAACCCGGCAATTGCAGCCGATAATTCCATTCTATTGTTTGTTGTATGCGGTTCAGCACCTTTTAATAATTTTTCGTGAGCGTTATATCGTAAAACAGCACCCCAGCCTCCAGGGCCAGGGTTGCCACGGCAGGCACCATCGGTATAAATTTCAATTTGCTTTATCATCATTCATCTTACGCTGTTGAGCTAATCCTACTTTTACTTCATATAAGGCCGAACGTAGATTTTTATCCCATATCGGCGTCATACCATGAATTTGTTTACGCGCTAGGATAACATAAATTGAACCAAAAGCTGACCATCCAATTGCTCCCAATGCATCCCAAAATGAATGTTCTTTAATTAATTCGGGCGAATTCAAGAGTAATGGTTGGTAACAGCCAATATGAGTCATATCAATGACACAATTATTCTCAAGTAGCATTTTTTGTAGTCGATACAGGTGCGTAAATTGTTGTAACCAAGGAAAATACGGATTTTTAGTGCGTAACATTCGATAATAGTGTTGTAACCCCCATAAGCTGGATCGATTTAAACCAATGATAATGATAAATCCGCCAGGTGCCAAAACATTACAAGCTTCATTAATTATCAAATCTGGGTTTGACACACATTCAAGCACATGTGGCAGTAAAATGACATCCAAGCTATTCGGCGCAAAAGGCAACTGTGTTGGATTAGCACAGAATAAATTGGGAACCGACTTCTCATGCGGATCAACCGTTAACATAATTTGATGCTTAATTGGGGATGAGCTTAGCCAGTGCAAATTGCTTGGACCGCCAATTTGCAATAGTCGATAACCGAAACAGTTGGGTAATAATTGCTCCAACTGTTCAGATTCATATCGATAAAGCTGACGACCTTGGGCAGTATCATACCAATCCGTCAATGCTGTTAGATGATTTAAATTTTCCAAAAATTTTATCCTCACCGATCTCTATGGTATTCTATATGACTTTACCCTATTTCAAGGATAGACAATAGATGCAATGGTGCCGATTTGTTAGTCTGTTAAGTGTCTTGCTAATAATAAGTGATGCGGCGGTAGCTAAATCTTCCGCTGAAGCAAATCCTCCAAGCGTTAAGTTTAACGTCAGTACCCCATTAAAATTGAGTGCTCCAGCAACATCAGAAAAATCATCATATACGCCATCATATGTGCATTCTTCGAATAATATGTGGGCCGTCATTGCAAGTAATTTTTCTTTGCCACATTATGCCGATACTCCTGCCGTACAACGCCAAATTCAATGGTTTCAAACACACCAAAAATACTTTAACAAAGTGGCTAGTCAAGGTCAGCCATATATGTTTTATATTTATGAGGAAGTCAAAAAACGAGGCTTGCCAGGTGAGTTAGTTTTGTTACCCATGATTGAAAGTGCATATGATCCCTTTGCTTATTCCTGGGTTGGGGCTGCCGGCTTATGGCAAATGATGCCAGCAACTGGCGCAAACTTTGGTTTGAAGCAAGACTGGTGGTACGACGGCCGTAAAGATATTATCAGCTCAACCTCTGCTGCATTAGATTATTTAACTTATTTAGATACTTTTTTTAACGGTAATTGGCCCTTAGCTATTGCCGCCTATAATTCTGGTGAAGGTACGGTGCAAAATGCTATTGATCGCAATGCGCATCGCGGACGTGGTACCACTTTTTGGGCACTAAACTTACCTGCCGAAACAGAGAGTTATGTTCCTCGCCTCCTAGCATTAGCTGCTATTATAAGTAATCCTGCCAAATACGGTGTCGATTTACCGCCTGTTCATAATGGCCCCTATTTTGGCGTCGTTTCACTTAAACAACAAATTGATTTATCACAAGCCGCAAAACTGGCCGAGATTCCATTAAGTGAGCTTTATGAATTAAACCCTGGCTATAATCGATGGGCGACCGATCCCAAAGGACCCTATCGATTATTATTGCCAATTAGCGCTATTTCTCGATTTGAAGCAAAATATTCGATGCAATTTGGTTCACACAACATTGTCAGTGCAAATAGCCCTTCGAACGCTACGACTAAAGCCGTATTAGCAAGCACAACCGAAAGTAACCCCAATACTAATGGTGTTGAACAATCGATGGTTAAGGGCAAAACCCCAACACCAACCACGCACAGCCTGAATGTAGGTCAAGAAAGTCATGCTTCCGCACCTAAATCGACTTCAACGACGGCTCCGGCAAAAACGACCACAACACCTGCGGCCACTCCAATAGTTACAACCAAAGAAAACCCACCGCCAGTTAAAACAAGCATTAAATATACTGTTAAGCCAGGAGATACACTTTGGAGTATTGCTAAACATTTTAATGTAACAATTGGTCAGCTTAGAACATGGAATAAATTAAGTGAGAAGGCAAGAGTTAATGTAGGGCAAACCTTGATAATTGAACAACAGCAACAGCCAGAAAGTAGCAATAAATATATTGTTAAACCTGGCGATACACTCTATTCGATTGCAAGAGCCCATGGATTACATATAACTGATATTGAAGCGTTAAATCCGCAATTACTAAAAAATAGTGAGCTTGAGGCGGGAACGGTTATTTATCTGAGTTAAATAAAGTTAATTTTAAACTTTCAAATTGTTCCCGTAGGGTGGGCCTAAACACCACATCCCGTGTCAATTTTAAAATCCGGCATGATAATGAGGTGGTGTGTGCCCACCATCCGTGCCATCAACCCAGCACAGACTTTAATAACCCCACCAATCGATCCATCTTTCTCACCCGATTGGTGGGCACAAATGCCGAGCAATTCCATCACATTTACCCAACACCTCACGCGGCATTTTTAGCCCACCCTACAAAACTAATTTAAAGGTTATAATATTGAGCAGTTTTTCTGGGGACGATTGGTTTCTATAGATGCATAGATTAACATTGATACAGGATGAGGTATATCACTTCCCATTGCGTGCACAAACTCTATTTTTTGTTGCTCATTCAAATCTGATATCAATGCATTAACGCAACGTGATGTATATTCGGGTTTTAATCTTTGTATACCATTTAAATAAGCTAACATGGCTCGATGTTGATCTCCGCTTAATAGCTTATACTGGCCTGGGTCACCATTCACTAATTTAGTTATTAATAAGTTTGCTTTTTGTTCATCACTCAATGTTGATGGCAAAATATGTTGCATATATTCCGTCACTGCTTGATAATGGCCATTATCTAATGCATGCATTATACTAGGTTGACAGGCTAATAATCTTTCTTTCCTTTCACTACTAAGCTCAGAGTTAAGAATGAGTTTTGCATAAGTAGCCACTGTTTGATAATGGCCCTTACTCATTGCCAACCGTAATCCTGAAATATCATTAACATTCTTACAAGCTAATAATCTTTCTTTTTGTTCATTATTTAAATTTGATGCCAAAATAGATTGGATATATTCAGTAATTGTATCGAAATGACTGTTTTGCATTGCCAACCATAACCCAGGAATACCATTAGCACTTTTACAAGCTAATAATCTTTCTTTTTGCTCATTATTTAAGTTCGATATCAAAATAAGTTTTACACATTCAGCAACTGTATCGCTATGACCATATTGCATTGCCATCAACAATCCAGGAACACCATTAATATCTTTACAGACTAATAATCTTTCTTTTATTTCAGGATCTAATTCAGAATCAAGAATGGGTTTCAGATAAGCGGCTACCGTTTGATGATAACCAGCGTACAGTGCTTGCCATAAAGCTGGAATACCATTTGCATGTTTACCCGTTAATAGTTTTTCTTTTGTTTCAATACTAAGCCTGGAATTAAGAATACGTTGTACATATATAGCTACAACTTGATGTAGTCCCAATTGACAAGCAATGTATAAACCAGATGCGCCGTTAATGTGTCTGTCGTCTAATAATCTTTCCTTTTGATCTTCCTTCAATCGTGAATTCAAGATAAGGTCAAGATACTCTAGCACACTCAAATAATGTCCGTTTTGACATGCCATATAGAAGCCAGACTGATTATCTGCACGTTTGCCTGCTAATAGCTCTTCCAGTTGCTCTTCACCTAACTCAGCAATTAAAATAAATTTTATATACTCAGCTACAACCTCATAATGACCATTTTGTAGTGCCATATATAATGCTGTGGTACCGTCTGCGCTTTTAGCTGCAATTTCGGCTATATCACTCGGTTTAGATTTCAAGATAGTTTGAATTGCTGTTGATACCCAGGGTTTATAACCTAAACGACAACCAAAATAGAGCTGATCAATATCAGAAACATCTTCACCTAAAAGATATTCAGGAAGGTCACTGTGACTAGTTAAAGGTTCGTTATGCCAATATATTGCTAAAAATCCGTTTAGTCGCGGTAAATAAACCATCTTATGATCTTCATCAAATAAATCACTAAGTTTTAATGAAGCGATACTTGCCTCATCTGGAAACCAAATTTGTTTGTGAACTAATGTATAATTTGGATCAAAAAATTGAACCACAAAACCATTATCACCTTTATTCTTGATTTTGATAGATAAATCATGGCATTCAGTAGCAAGAATAATTCGCACAGAAGAATCTTCTGCCATGTCTTTACTTAACTTCGATAATTCTTGTCCGATATTTTCCACATTAAGAAGAATATAACTATCGGCATTATTAATAAGTTTTCTTTCATCATTAATATTTTCATATAAAAAAGGTACTGCAGTTGGATTTTTAAATGCTTCATGGTAGTTAATATTCGTCTTGGTTTTATCATAAAATACTCGAGCTGCTGCAATATGTCGACAGTCGATTGAGCGACCATCTATGCTATTATATTTGCCATTCAAATTAATATAACGGTTGCCCTTTGACCAAAACATAAAAGATGTTTCAGATTCTTTAATCCATCTATCTTGCGGCAATGTCTTTTTTTTCTCAGCAACTCTTTGTAAAAATCGTTGCTTACGACCTACTGCGGCAATATCATCTGTTTGTTCAATAATATCGATTTCTTGTTTATCTTTAGGCATTACTTAATTTTGTCCAATTTAGTATCAATTTTTAACATCAAAATTTCATTTTTTGGTTAATTACTATTTTCGATAAAAAATTATACAAGATAAAGATTAATATATAGTTAACTTGTTCTATTATTTTGCGGAATTGGGAAGGAATTTATGAGGATATTGGCAAACTTATGTGATAAAAACAAGACGAACCTTTTCTAGTGGATCCATCTCGCCTTGTCTCTTAAACTTACATGAAAAACACTAACAACATTGCCATGCTTAATACAGAATAAGTAACAATAGTTAATTTAGTAAAGTAAGGCTTTAAACGTTCACCAAAAAAAGTGCTTGCGATATAAACAATTAAGAAGATAGAAAACAAAAATACAAACAAAGCTTGTACACCAAAACTGACTTGAGAATAAATGAAGAAGTGGCTAACGATTAATAACATACTAGCAATAAGTAAACAAAAGCCCTGCACTTTGGCAAAACACTTCAATTCATTGTAGTTTAAGTAATTTAAGCTTTGCATAATATACCCCTTCCAAGGACAGTACCGTTAATGTACACGAGGCATATTTAACCATAGGCCAAAAAGTTTTCAAATACAGAACTTATTCACATAAGTTAGGGGGTAAATTTTACCCCCTAAAAAATCCAGGCAAAATTTGCATTATAAGAAATAGTTTAATAAAATCAATCACCAACCTCGTCAGACAACTTATGAACAAGCTGTTTTAATGCAAACTCAACGGCTTGATAACGGATTTGCTCACGATTGCCGTGAAATAATTTGTGCGTGGTCACTATATCAATATGTTTATTATTTGTATAGCCCCAACCAAACCAAACTGTACCTAGGGGTTTTTCAGCAGTTCCACCCTCTGGACCAGCGATACCACTCACTGCAATGCTAATTTGAGCGCGGCTTTTAAGTATTGTAGATTTAGCTAATGTCGCAGCAACTTCTTCACTGACCGCCCCACGCTTAGCTATTAAATCTAATGGTACATCTAACATTTCATGTTTAGCTTCATTACTATAACAAACAAAGCCACGGTCGAACCATTTTGAACTACCCGCCACCGAGGTGATAGCTTGCGCAATCCAACCACCGGTACAAGATTCAGATGTAGCTAAGAATAATTGCTTCTTCAATAACAATTTTCCAAGTGATTCAACTATAGTTGCTAAATTATTGTCCATTGATTTGGTGCTCCATTCGTCTGCCTTTCACCCTAAGAACACTATGGGGAATTTATCAAAAACATGATAACATTTATTTCAATTTTTCCACCATACGATTTGTAACATGAATTCAGAAAATCAATTACTGCCTATGCATCAGCATACGCCAATGATGCAACAATACTTAACTATTAAAGCAGAATTTCCCCATATGTTGTTATTGTATCGAATGGGAGATTTTTATGAATTATTTTTTAATGATGCCCACCGTGCAGCAAAACTACTTGATATAACATTAACTCATCGTGGTCATTCAGCAGGTAATCCTATTCCAATGGCTGGTGTACCTTTTCATGCGATTGAGGGGTACCTTGCAAAGTTGGTCAAATTAGGTGAATCGATCGCCATTTGTGAGCAAATTGGTGATCCTGCTTTAAGCAAAGGACCCGTAGAACGCAAAGTTACACGCATTATTACCCCTGGCACGATTAGTGATGAAGCATTATTAGAAGAAGCGATTGATAATTTATTAGTTGCGATTCATATCAAACAAAAAGCAATTGGTTTGGCAACGCTCGATATCACCAGTGGTCGTTTTCTTGTTTCACAATTTGATAATTTTACCCAATTACAATATGAACTGGCTCGTTTACGTCCAGCAGAAATTATTATTAGTGACGATACGTTAATTCGTGAAAAATTAACATCGTTTAAATGTGTTCGCTATCGCGCGCCTTGGGAATTTGAACAAAACTTTGCCGAAAAAATCTTAAAACAACATTTTCACGTAAATTCGCTATCAATATTTGAATGTGAACATTTACCCGTGGCGATAATGGCTGCCGGTGGTCTCTTAAACTATGTCCAAGAAACACAACGCACTGCCCTGCCACATATTCAAAAACTACAACTAGTATCGCTTGAAAAAACCATTACTTTAGATGCAACGACTCGTCGCAATCTTGAGATTGATATTAATATGCGCGGGACAACACAAAATACTTTAGTTGATGTTATTGATCGCACACAAACTCCAATGGGTAAACGATTACTGAAACGCTGGTTGCATCAACCTTTGCGCGATCATGCCATATTAAAAGCCCGACAAGATGCAATAAAAGAATTAATCATCGATGATAAATTTAACAATCTGGCGGAACAATTAAAAAGCATGGGCGATGCTGAACGTATTTTAGCGCGTGTAGCATTAAAATCAGCACGACCACGTGATTTACTTAAATTACGCGAAATTATGGCTCGATTGCCAAATATAAAATCACAACTTAATACGTTACAAACAAAACAATGGCAAGAAATAAATCAATACATTGAACCTTTTGATGATCTTTTTGAGTTGTTAAGTAAAGCCATTATTGATAATCCTCCGGTTTGGATTCGCGATGGCGGCGTGATTGCTGAAGGATATCACGCGGAATTAGATGAGTTACGTGGCTTGGCATCAAATGCTGAACAATATTTACTAGATTTAGAAACGCGTGAAAAACAACGTACACAAATTAGTACATTAAAAGTTGGATATAATAAAGTCCATGGATTTTATATTGAAATCAGTCGTGGACAATCACATTTAGCGCCTATCGATTATCAACGACGTCAAACGTTAAAAAATGCAGAACGTTTTATCACGCCAGAATTAAAAGAATTTGAAGATAAAGCATTAAGCGCCCAATCTAAAGCATTAGCATTAGAAAAACAATTATATGATGAATTGCTCGATATTTTAATTGAGCAAATTTCATCATTACTCATTACAGCTGAAGCGCTTGCCGAATTAGATGTATTAGTTAACTTAGCTGAACGTGCTATTACATTAGCAATGCATGCGCCTGAATTTAGTGAGCAATCCGTCATTTCAATTAAACAAGGCCGACATTTAGTTATTGAATATGCAAAAGATGAACCCTTTATTCCTAATGATATTGATATGTCGCCCGCACGTCGAATGCTATTAATTACCGGCCCTAATATGGGCGGTAAATCAACATATATGCGCCAAACTGCATTAATCGTTTTATTGGCACATATCGGCAGTTTTGTACCGGCTGAATCAGCAATAATTGGTCCTATTGATCGTATTTTTACTCGCATTGGCGCAAGCGATGATATAGCCAGTGGGCGCTCCACTTTTATGGTGGAAATGACGGAAACTGCGCATATTTTACAAAATGCTACGGAAAATAGTTTAATTTTATTAGATGAGATTGGTCGTGGCACCAGTACTTATGATGGATTATCGATTGCCTGGGCTGCTGCCTCGTATTTAGTTGAGAAGATCAATGCGTTTACCTTGTTTGCAACACATTACTTTGAATTAACACATTTAGCCGAACATTACACTAATGTCGTTAATGTACATTTCGATGCGATCGAAAATCACGATAACATCGTATTTTTACATCACGTTCATGATGGCGCCGCTAGTCAAAGTTTTGGAATACAAGTAGCTAAACTAGCAGGATTACCATCGAGTGTTATCGAACGCGCAAAAGCAAAGTTAACTACGTTAGAGCACCATGCTATTGAATCACCTTTATCTAGCAAACCAATTGCCCTACTTGAAAAAACGTCCCATCCGGTATTAGATAAATTAAAAGACATTGAGCCTGATACCCTTAGCCCGCGCGATGCATTGACGTTAATTTATCAATTGAGGAAAGAATTGTGACCATACACAATGCATTTATTGAATATCGTGAGCAAACTGCACCACGTGGCTCTGCGTTATATTACAGTTTATTATTCACACCAAAAGAAAAACGTGATGCTATTATTGCGTTACATGCTTTTAGTAATGAACTAGCCAAAATTACTGAGCAAAATACTGAAAAAACCATTTTACAAGCTAAATTACAATGGTGGAGACAAGAGTGGCAGCGTATGGCTGAAGGCAAAGCACAACATCCCATTGCTAAAACACTTGCGTCAGAAAAATCATTATCACCAGCACTATTGCAAGAATGGATCGATGGTGCACTGATAAAATTAGACAGTGATCATCTTTGTACCGAAAAAGACTTGAGCTTTTTTTGTTATCGTGAAATGGGAATTTGTGCCATTTTATCTGCCTATATATTAGGCTTTCAGCAACAACGTTCACTAGTGGGTGTGCAAGATTTAGCTGAATCAATAGCTTTAGTTGATATCATGACTCACTTGGCAATACATTTACGGCGTGGTTGGTGTTTTTTACCGTTAGATTGGTTAGAACAGTATCAAGTTACTGAAGAACATCTGCAAGCAAAAAACATGAGTCCCGAATTAAAAGCCCTATTACAGCAATTATCTAATCACGCACAAAATAAATTTAAAAGTGGTCTAGAAAAAATTGCTAGAGAAGATAAAACTACTCTGCTGCCAATTATTATTCAAGCAACAATAACTGATAAATTACGACAAGAAATTGTTAAAGCTAATTTTCCGATATTACATGAGCAAATTAGTTTAACGCCATTGCGTAAATTATTTATTACAATTCAAACTTATTGCCGGCTATAAGTAATATATTCAATAATATCTTTCAAGTTATATTGATCTAACGTAGGGGCGTATTGCATACGCCCATCTTGCCAAATAACTACGCTCACTAAATCATCAGGCAATGATGTTTGATAAATGGGCATATGCAATACTGAGGAATCCTCTGGTTTATTTTGCACAGTGCACTGTAACACGTTGATTTCAAAAAGCTCCCCTCGCCCCGCAGCTACACGCCCATAATTCCTGTATCACTTCTGTTGAAGCTGTGAGGGAGAGGGGCTACTTTCCAGTTAGCACAAATCTAAATTAGCCCACATCCCAATCCGATATTGAGCATTTCACTTCATACGAAATATACATAAATCATG
>JAGVJQ010000017.1 GCA_020051015.1 Gammaproteobacteria bacterium | reverse complement strand
GCCTTTGATGTAATGTGCGGCATAGGTACTGTATGCAGCGCTGCTGCGAGACTTACTTGGTGCAACAGCAACAGAAGTTTTCTTTTTAGCAACGGATTGAACATTACTTAACAACGTGACAATAACTTGGTTACCTTGCGTAGAAACTTGGTAACGCGCATCTTGCTGCAAATTGAGCATGACACGGGTACGACCATCTGCACTAACCGTGTTAATGGTAGACAGAAAACCTCGATTAATGGTTTGGCTGGCATTAACGATGCTTTTATCTACATCAAAAAAATCAAGAATAACCCGTGGTGGTTGTTGTGTACTAAAACTTTTGGGAAGCTTGACGGGGCCAGAAAACTGTAATGTTACTTGGACATTTTGACTTGAACTTACCGTGCAATTAATACTGTTCAATGTCGCTGCCATAGCGGGTAATGAATAAATACTACCAATGAGTAGTACAGTAATACCAAATAAAAAAGTCCATATTCGTTTCATGGTTGTGAGCCCTGTTGAACGCCCGAAGTTATAGGTAATTCTTTCATGCGGATTACCCAACCGCCTAATCCATCTGATACCGTTTCTTGCACAGTAATTTTTTGCGGTGTAATTTGTGTTACTTTACCATAATTTTGACCAATATACTGCCCAATAGCAATACTATATATTGCACCAGTCGGTGTACTAATTAATCCCCATATCTGATTAGATTGCGACAAGGTTCCGACATAGAGTAATTGTGTGAGTGGAAATGATTCAAGTGGTCCTGGTGGATGTGAGGTGTCAGGTTTTAATTGTTGATTTTCAACTGCTGGGGCAAATGGATTTCGTGAAATATTTTGCGTATTTTGAGGTAGGGCGGGTGTTGTAAATTGGGGTAGCGGCTCAACATTTTGCTCTTTTGATTGCTGTACTTTTGTAACAAATTCTTGAGTTTTTTCCATTTTGCTATCTTGACCACCACAACCAGAAAGCAAGACCCCCATAGCAATACAAATTAATGAATAACGACTAAAGCGGAATAGGGTATATGTAATATTCATACTATTGGGTACCCTCTGGTGAGGTTGCTTTCGCTTTCTTTTTGGTATTTTGTTTATAGGTTACCGCGGTTAACTCCATTGTTAATAGTGAGCTGGCTATTTGTGTCGGTGTGGTATTGGGGCCCGCTGGGATAGCTGCATGCTGAATTGAAAAATCATTAATAGTGACAATACGTGGTATTTTAGCTAACGCGGTAATAAAGTTAGTTAACTGTAGATAGGTTCCATTAACAGAAATTTCAACTGGCAAAGCCGTATAATAAGAATGCTTAATTTCTGCTTGCGGCTTGATGTAATTGAAATCTAAGCCTGTTTGTGTACCCACTCTGGAAATGTCGCCAATCAATTCTGGCACATCCAACTGATCAGGTAACTCAGCAAGAATGCTTTTAATATTATTATTTAACGTGCGAACTTGCTGTAAATAAGCATCACGATTGACAATCTGGCTGTATTTTACTTGATAGCTGGAGCGTAAGTCATCTTCAGTTACAACAGCTTGTGCAAATTTAAGGCGCATGGGTTTAACATCAAATATATAAAATAACGTAAAGATAATAAGACAAACAAAACCAATAACTGATACTCGAGCGGCCATTGGCCATGAACCAATATTCTCTATAGTAAGTTCATTTAAATTCATGGCGTGCTTCCTTGTGTTGGTGCGGCCGTTGAATTGTTATTCGGTGATGGGGAAGTTGTTTCTTCCACTACTTCAGGCGCGCCTTCTTGTCTAACTTGTAGCTCAAAACTTAAAGGATAAACTTCGTCAATAGTACTCTTTGGTGCTTGTGTATTACCAGTATTATCTTGAATTTCTGTCAATATGGGACTTGAAAATGAGGATGAGGCATCAATATTTTTCATCAATTGAGAGACTTGTTGGTTCGAGCGTGCTTGGCCATCAATAGTGACCAGATTATCATGTTTTTTTATGCTAGTGATATAAATTCCGGAAGGAAGAATATTAACAAAATTGTTAAACATTTCTACTAATTCTACACGACTGCTTTGTAGCTGATGGATAATATAGAGGCGTCTGATTAAGTCATTTTTTTGTTGTTTTATAGCATTTACTTCAGTAATTTGTTGATCAACCACACTAATTTGCTGTAATAAATAATTATTTACGTTAGTTTGCTTGGATAATTGCCGAGCTAAATAAATATGTGCAATTAAACAAAGAAAAATGCTAATGCCTAGGCTAATTAACACTAAAAAAATAAATTCACGTTGTTTTTCTTTTTGTAATTGAATTCGCCAGGGTAATAAATTAATGTTAATCATTATTCAAAACTCCTCAATGCTAATCCACAACAAGTCATTAATGAGGAGCTATCAGCAGCGATAGTGGCTGCGCTAATTCTGGAGCTAATAGACATATCACTAAATGGATTGGCAATTGTACACGGCGTTCCTAAGCGTTCTTGAATTAAATCACTGATACCCGGAATCATGGCGCCGCCACCAGCCAAGAGAATATGTTCAACTTCGGTAAAACGACTGGCTGAGAAAAACAATTGTAGTGAGCGGCGAATAAGCGGTATCAATGATTCACGAAATGGAGTTAGTACTTCAGGTACATAATCATCGCTGAATTGACTTTGTTTTTTCATTAATCCTGCTTGTTCATAGGTTAAACCATATCTTCTTTGAATTGCTTCAGTGAGTTGGCGGCCACCAAAAACTTCGTCTCGGCTATAGATAGTATGCAAATCATGTAAAATGGTAATGGTAGTAAAGACCGAGCCAATATCGACTACGGCGATAGTTTGATTTTTACCTTTATTCATGAACTGGTCAGAAATCAGATTACAAACACGTTCAATGGCATAAGATTCAACATCAATGATTTTGGGGTTTAAACCGGCAGCTCGAATAGCATCAGCTCGGGATTCAACATGCTCATTACGGGCGGCGACTACTAATACATCAACTTTACTGGCTTCTTTTTCATTAATACCTAATATCGTAAAGTCTAAGGCAACTTCTTCTAAAGGATAAGGAATATAACGACCGGCTTCTAATTGTATATATTCACTCATTTCTAATTCGGTGATGGTGGCATCAATTTGCAGTACTTTGGTAATGATGGCTGAGCTAGGGACTGCTGCAGCAACAGCCTTGATACTGGAGTTAGAGCGGCTATAGGCTAACTCAATGGCTTCAGCAACGGCGGGGATATCTTTAATATCATTTTCAATGATGGCATGGGCTGGAATGGATGCCACCGCATAGCTTTCGACTTTATAATGGTGACCATGAGAGCTGAGCTCTAATATTTTCACCGCAGTTGAACTAATGTCAACACCCAAGACCTTGGTTGATTTTTTACCAATAAACGGGAGTGATAAATCCATTACAAATAAAATTCCTTCTTTTGGATTAACTTTATTATGCCAGAAGCAAAATGTTTTACAAACCTGCCGTTAGCTTGATATAGTATGTTACCTTATTTACTTTAATTTTATACTTTTGAAAGAACGATGAGCCATTTACGACGCATCCTTAGAATACTAGTTTGGTGTGTGATCGATTTATTTATCGTAGGGGCAATTGCCTTTGCGTTGCTTATCGTACACCTCGAGAATGATCTGCCTGATGTATCGGTACTGAAAGATGTACAGATGCAAATGCCAATGCAGGTTTATACGGCTGATGGTAAAATTATCGCTGAATTTGCCGAAAAACGACGAATTCCAGTGCCTTATGATCAAATCCCACCACAATTGATTAATGCAGTCTTAGCAACAGAAGATCAACGTTTTTTTGAGCATCAGGGCGTCGATTTCCTTGGTTTAGCGCGTGCTGGCTTGCAATTAGCCTTAACTGGCACCAAATCACAGGGTGGTAGTACCATCACGATGCAGGTTGCCCGCAACTTTTTCTTAAGTCCACAAAAAACCTATACTCGAAAATTAAAAGAAATTTTGCTGGCAATGAAGATTGAAAAAGAATTAAGTAAGCAAAAAATCCTCGATTTATATCTCAACAAGATCTATTTTGGTAGTCGCGCCTATGGTGTAGCGGCGGCTGCGCAGGTTTACTATGGTAAAACGCTGGATCAATTAACGTTGCCAGAAATGGCCATGATTGCTGGTTTGCCTAAAGGGCCGTCCATGTTGAACCCAATTACCCATCCTGTAGCGGCAAAAGATCGACGCGATCACGTACTGCAACGTATGTTAGATCATGGTTATATTACTCAAGCTGAATATGAACAAGCCATTAAGACACCGATTGCAACAACTTACCATGCTTTACCCATCGATATGGATGCACCATATGTAGCTGAAATGGCGCGTAATGCCATGGTTAGCCAGTTTGGTGCTGAGACAGCGTATACCAGTGGATTCAAAGTTTATACAACGATAGATAGTTCATATCAACGTGAAGCCGATGCCTCTTTGCGCGCAGCTTTATTAGCGTATGATCACCGCCACGGCTATCGCGGACCACTCAAAAATTGGGGGAATCCGCCAGCTGATTTAACCATTTGGGAAAAACAATTAACTGTAATTCCTGTTGTAAATGGTTTGCAACCAGCAGTAGTGTTGGATATTAATAATCAATCAGCCACAGTAATGTTAGCCAATGGTAATAAAATTCCACTCGGATGGGATGCATTATCATGGGCAAGACGTAAAGTAGGTGATAAATATTTGGCGGCCAAACCAAAGACGGCAAGTGATGTGGTTCATGTTGGGGATGTAGTTTATGTTGATCAACAACCGGACAGTAGCTGGATGTTATCACAAAATCCGCAGATAGAAGGCGCCATTGTTGCCCTTAATCCCAATGACGGAGCAATTTTAGCCTTAACGGGTGGTTTTGACTTTTACGAGAGTAAATACAATCGGGTTACACAAGCAAAACGGCAACCTGGTTCTAGCTTTAAACCATTTATTTATGCTGCCGCTCTTGCCAAAGGTTATACTTTAGCAACCGTTATTAATGATGCGCCCATTGTGATTACCATGCCAGATGGATCTGTTTGGCGGCCACAAAATAGTAATAAACGATTTTATGGTCCAACTCGGTTACGCGTGGCACTTATAAAATCACGTAACCTTGTTTCAATTCGTTTATTACAAATGATTGGTATTTCTTATACTATCCAATATTTGAATAATTTTGGTTTTGATCCAAAACAATTGCCGCATGCCCCCTCATTAGCGTTAGGTACCGGAGTGGTAACACCATTAGAGTTAGCAACGGGTTATTCTGTGTTTGCTAATGGTGGATATCGAGTAATGCCGTACTTTATTGATCATATTGTTGATGCAAATGGTAATATTATTTATCAAGCGCAGCCTAAAATTGCTTGCGAAAGCTGTTTACTTGCCAACAATCCTAACCAATGGGATGATCCCGATGTAGATACCTCAAAAGGCGCGGGGGTGAATCCTGTTAATGTGGCACCTGAAACCATCAGTCCACAAGTTGCTTATATGATGACATCTGCGATGAAGGATGTGGTCCAGTTCGGTACAGCAGCACAAGCCCGTAGCGTGGGACGTCAAGATTTAGCAGGTAAAACAGGTACAACTAATGATACAAAAGATGCTTGGTTTGCCGGATTTAATAGCGATGTAGTGGCTGTATCTTGGGTTGGCTATGATCAACCGCGCTCTATTCATGAATATGGTGCGCAAGCGGCATTGCCAATGTGGATGACTTTTATCCAGCAAGCTTTAAATGGCAAACCAGAACATTCTATGCCGGAACCACCAGGGTTGGTTATTGTCCGTATTGATCCCAATTCGGGCAAGCTTGCGGCTCCGTGGCAAAAAAATACAACCTTTGAAATCTTTAGACAAGAAGATATTCAACAACACAAACAAAATGATAATTGGGTTAATCCGGATGCCGTTACCAGTGATGAAGGCTATACTTATTCTGATGAGCCTTCTCCGACAGGGGAGGGGCAAGTACAGTACCATGATCCAGATCAAGAGCAGGATCAGGGTCAAACAGCGCCTGACTCAATAATATTTTAAGGTTAATATGGAAACAAACAATAACCCCATAGCTGCCTCAGATTATGCGCAAGCATTAACACTTTTTAATGAAAAGAATTTTCGTGCAAGCGCTAATATGTGTCGTCGGGTCATTAAAAAGACGCCAGAAAACGTCAATGTGATTAATTTACTAGCGATTAATGCACATAATTTAAAGAAATATAAAACTGCCGCCAAACTTTATTTAATAGCTAATAAAATATCACCAAATAATCCTATTATATTAAATAATCAAGGTTCAATTCTGCGACTACAAGGTGATATAAATGGCGCGATTGCTGCTTATCAACAAGCCATAACTGCCGCACCACAACAGATGGAAGCGCGTTTTAATTTGGCGCGGTTATATGAAGATACCGCACAACCCATGAAAGCAATTGAGTGTTATGAAAAGATTTTATTGTTAGATTCTAATAATATTCAAGCTCTTTTGCGTTCAGGAAATTTACTGCAACGATTGCAACAAGAGCGTGTTGCGATTAAAGCGTATAAAAAAATTCTTGTGTTGCAACCTAATAATGTGGCGGCATTATTAGCATTAGCCATTTGTTTGCAATCGATGGAATTACATCACGAAGCAATTGGATATTACCAAAAGATTTTGGCGTTACAGCCAGACAATGCACAGGCTTATGTTAATTTAGGTGTGGCGTATAAAAAAATTGAAGCTTATGATGAAGCTATTGAGTGTTATCATAAAGCACTTAAATTATCGCCAAATATCGATTATATCTATACCAATCTTGCCAATGCGTTAAGTAGTGCTAATCGTCGTGAAGAAGCATTAGATTATTATAATAAGGCATTATCGCTTAATTCTAATTCAGCAGAAGCTTATAATGGGTTAGGTTATGCCCAGCATTGTCTTGCTGACTATCATGATGCAGACATTAATTTCAATAAGGCGCTTGCGCTTAATGCACAACATGTTGATGCGCACTTTAACAAAGCTTTAAATTATTTGATTCAGGGAAATTTGCAAGCTGGGTGGGAAGAATACGAATGGCGTATGCGAAAACCAGAAATGGCACCAATGATTAATAAAATTCCTTATCCTTTATGGGATGGTTCGCCATTAGATGGTCGCACATTAATAGTTTTTGCTGAGCAAGGCTTTGGCGATAATATCCAATTTATTCGTTATTTACCATTAATTGAAAAACATGGCGGAAAAGTCATATTTTCCACCCGTCCTGAATTATATCGGTTATTTGAACAAATACCGGGAATTGATACCTTAACTAATCGAGGTGAATTAGTAGCGGATGTAGATTGTTATTTACCATTACTTAGCATGCCGCGATTATTTAATACAACCTTGGAAACAATTCCGAACGATGTACCTTATTTACATGCATATGAAAATGATATTGCCAGCTTTAAAAATATCTTTAAGTCTAAGAAAGCAAAAATTAATGTTGGAATGTGTTGGACTGGTAGCCCAACACATAAAAACACTCAAAATCGTTCATGCCAAGTCACGGATTTTCTTCCTTTGCTCGAGCTGAACGATTTTAGATTTTATAGTTTACAAAAGACATTAGATGCTGCGGCTCTTCCTTCAGATTTACCTTTAATTGATTTATCCAGTCAACTCACGGACTTTGCTATGACAGCCGCTGCTATCGCTAATTTAGATTTAGTGATTACGGTCGATACCTCGGTTGCGCACTTGGCGGGGGCGATGGGGAAACCGGTCTGGAATTTATTATCATTCAGTAATGATTGGCGTTGGATGCGCGATCGTTCAGATTCGCCATGGTATCCGACCATGCGTCTTTATCGTCAACCTACTTTAAACGATTGGGATAGTATTTTTACGCAAGTAAAACATGATCTTATTCGTTTTAAAAAGAAACATTAGTCTAATAAAATGAATTCATTATCTTATTTCATTACTTGTCCCAAAGGTATAGAAATACTTTTGGCGGAAGAATTAACGCAACTTGGTGCCAGTGCTGTTAAATTATCAATGGCGGGTGTCTATGCCGAAGGTGATTTAAAGTTTGCATATCAAACATGCTTATGGTCACGATTAGCCAATCGTATTTTATATTCACTAGTAAAACAATCTATTGATTCATCACAGGCATTATACGATGCCGTGTATGCAATAAATTGGGAAAGTCATATGGCTCCTGATGCGACACTATGGATTGATTTTGCAGGGGATTGTCCGGGAATCAGTAACAGTCAATTTGGGGCACAAAAAGTTAAGGATGCCATTGTTGATCATTTGCGTGACAAAACAGGTCAACGACCCACTATTGAAAAAGATCAGCCTGATATTCGAGTTAATGTTCATATTCAAAAAGGGATTGCAATGATTAGCCTGGATTTATCCGGTGAAAGTTTGCATCGACGTGGTTATCGAGTTGATGCGGGTGTTGCACCATTAAAAGAGAACTTAGCCGCTGCAATTTTAATTAGAGCAGGGTGGCCCGCTATTTGTAAAACGGATACCACGTTTATTGATCCTATGTGTGGCTCGGGAACTTTTTTAATTGAAGCGGCAATGATGTCGGCAGATATTGCACCAGGATTATTGCGACATTATTTTGGATTTCAAGCATGGAAACAACATGATAAAGAATTATGGCAGACATTACGCCAAGAGGCATTAAAGCGTAAGCAACAAGGATTAGAATGCGATTTACCCGATTTTCGAGGTTATGACGCCGATCCTCGTGTCATGGCGCATGCCAGAAATAATATCGCTCGAGCTGGATTAGATGAATTTATTAGTGTGACCGTGAAAGAAATTGCCAAGCTTACACGACCCACACATGGTAGCCAACAATCTGGAATGATAGTTGTGAATCCACCCTATGGTGAGCGATTAAATGACGCACAAACTTTACAACATTTATATCAAAATTTTGGCGAGCGATTGTTAGAGTCATTTAAAGGTTGGCGAGTCGCTATTTTTACTGGTAATCCTGATTTATGTAAATCAATGCAACTGCGGCCTTATAAAAAATATCCCATGTTTAATGGTACCATTGCCTGTGAATTATTATTATTTGATATCACAGAGGAATGGGAAAAACGCTTTAAGCCGAAAGAAGTTCCCATCGCAGAAATCGTATTGCCAACCTTAAGCCAAGGTGCTGAAATGGTTGCCAATCGATTACGGAAAAATAATAAAAAATTAGAAAATTGGCTAAAACATTTTGATGGTAATTGTTATCGTGTTTATGATGCAGATATTCCAGAGTATGCAGTGGCTATTGATCGTTATGGTGATTTCTGCCACATTCAAGAATATGCAGCACCAAAAACGATTGATCCTGAAAAAGCACAAGCACGCTTGGACGAGGCCATTACTGCCGTGCAACAAGTTTTTGAAATGCCACGCAATAAAATCATTTTAAAGCAACGGATAAAACAAAAAGGTAAAAACCAATATCAAAAATTGCAACACAAACAAAACTTCATGGAAGTTAATGAAGAAGGTGCAAAGTTATTAGTAAATTTAACGGATTATCTCGATACCGGTTTATTTCTTGATCATAGACCGGTTCGACGTATGGTGCGAGAAATGTCGCGTAGCAAACGGTTCTTAAATTTATTTTGTTACACGGCAACAGCGACTGTACATGCAGCAATTGGCGGAGCCCGACAATCGGTAAGTGTTGATATGTCGGCAACTTATTGTGATTGGGCTAAACGTAATTTAGCATTAAATGGTTTTAGTGACAGTTTACATAAAGTCATACAAGCTGATTGTTTGCTGTGGTTGCAACAGAATAAATTACAATTTGATGTAATTTTATTAGATCCGCCCACTTTTTCTAATTCTAAACGTATGGATGATGTACTGGATATTCAGCGTGATCATGTCAATTTAATTAACCTGACTATGCAATCTTTATCTTCCGATGGCGTGTTAATTTTTTCAAATAACTTTCGCAAATTTAAACTAGATCCAATCTTGCTAGATAAATATGATATTGAAGATATCAAAGCTAAAAGTTTTGATCCGGATTTTGCACGCGATGAAAAATTGCATCATTGTTGGTTGATTAAACATTTACAGTTGGCGAATTGATTATTCCGCGTGATGTGTATAAAAACTCACTAACGGCTTATCATGTTGCTGCTGGAACGAATGCATTAACTCAATATAAGTGCTTAATGCTTTGAGCCAATCATGTTGCATTGAAAATGCTATTTCCGTGGGTACTTTCCAGGGTAATTTTGTCGCCAGCGCCATAAAATTCATTTGATGTAAATCAGCGCCTAGGACATATTGCCCTCCGGTAACGCGACGCACTAAATTTGATTCACATAATACTCTTATCTGTTTTTCTGGTTCAACTTCATAACCAGCGTTATCTAGTCTTACTAATTCGATCAAAGATAAACTTTGTTCTTTTTGTTGTGCTTGCCATAAATATCCTAACCATAAAAAAGCATGTGAAAAAGGGTCTAGTTTTTCATGAGTATCATAATGTAATTGATAAGTAATGCTATGGCAAAACTCAGCGCCAAATAAAATAATTAGCCATAATAAATAAATCCATAATAAAAATAGTGGTAGGGCGGCAAGGGCGCCATAAATAACTTGATAGGTATTGAAGCTTGTTAAATAAAATGCAAATCCATATTTCGCCACTTCAAATAATAAGGCCGCTACAAGTCCACTGACAAAAGCATAACGAGCAGGCACACGACAGTTTGGAATGGCAATATATAAAATAGTAAATGTAATCACAGCCAAAATAAATGGCAAAATGCTGAGGAGTATTTTGATTAAACCTAATTTAGCAGCTGTTGCAGCAATGAAGGGTAAAGAAATAATATAACTTGTTAAGGCGAAACTTAAACCCATTAACAGTGGGGCCAAAGTGATGAGTGCCCAATACATTAAGAAAGCGATGATACCTTTGCGCTGACGATGTACGCGCCAGATAACGTTAAATGCTTGCTCAATGTTAAATAATACGAGTACAGCAGAGACAAGTAAAAGAGCAAGTCCGACAATAGATAATTGTCCTGCTTGTTTTACGAAAGCACTTAAATAAGATTGAATGGCATCACTAGAGGTTGGAACAAAATTGATAAAGATAAAACTTTGTATGCTGCTGCTCCATTTAGCAAATACGGGAAAAGCAGCTAATACAGAAATGCCGACTAACATGAGTGGTACTACTGCTAATAGCGTAGTAAAGGTTAAAGTCGATGCATATGAGAAGCAGCCATCTGCGGTAAACCGTCGTAAAATATTCAAGATAAGAGTGGGTATAGTACGATAAAATTTAGGCATGTGATTCCTTTCTTGGCAATGTTCCGTATTGATAAGCAGCCTCTAATATTATATATCATTTATACTGCGGATATATACCCATCATGCGTATCGCAAATCTGTATGTTACTTGCCATCTTATTTGTTTCTGGTATACTGGCGCTTCTTCCGCAACCCCTTGCTATGTGATTATTCCTTTCTTCGGAGTTTTATCTTCTCAATATATTCTGCCCACAATGATTAATTAATCATATCGCAAACGCGGTAAGATGTTACTATTAATTTCTTAAATGTTAAAAATAAGCTATACCCAATAGGTACTTTAAATGAAAAGCTGGAAAGTTTTGCTGCCATTATTTATGGTAATTTTTGTCGACGTGATGGGACTTTGTATTGTATTTCCTGTCCTGGCACCATTATTTTATAATCCACAATTGTCAATATTGCCAGCCAATACGAGTCTTGCCATGCGCAACTTGTTTTATGGTTTAATGATGACGATGTGGCCAATATTTATGTTTATTGCGGCGCCTATTATTGGTGATTTATCTGATAAATTGGGGCGCAAAAGGGTAATCTTACTATGCTTATTTGGTGAGGCGGCTTCTTATTTGATTGGGGCCGCAGCCATTACCACCAGTAGCATGATATTATTTTTACTATCGCGAATTTTGGCTGGCGTATTTTCTGGTAGCCAACCAATCGCACAAGCTGCAATTGCTGATATCAGCACCCCTGAGACAAAAACACGTAATATGAGTAATATCGTGTTAGCAGCAACATTAGGGGTCGTGCTGGGGCCATTGATTGGTGGTTTTACTTCAGCAAAAGAGTTGGTTTCATGGTTTAATTTTGCGACACCGTTTCAAATTGCAGCGGCTATTGCATTATTAAATGCCGTTTTATTGATGGCCACATTTAAAGAGACACATCCCCAGAAAAAAGAACAAAAATTGCAATTGATGAAAAGTTTATTTTTATTTGCAGGGGCTTTTAAAAACAAAAAAATTCGCTTCTTATCAGTTGCATTTTTATTAATTCAATTATCATGGAGTTTATATTTTCAATCACTAGCTTATTTTTTAGTGAAGAAATTTAATTTTAATGCCAGCCATATCGGTATTTTCTATGGTGTGATAGGCCTTGCTGCGACAATATCGTTAACTTACTTTATTCGATTTTTAATTAAGCTATTAAAATCAGATAAACATATTTTTATTATCGGTGCCGTTTTTCAAGTATTTGGCGCTGTTTGTGCTGTAGTATTTAATTTATTAGGATGGCAATATACGGCAGTTTCATTGAGTGCAATTGGTATTGCGTTGACATATACCGTTGGGATTTCACTATATTCCAACAGTGTTGGAGGGGAACATCAAGGGTGGATTATGGGCATTTCAGCAGCCATATGTGGCGCGGCTTGGGCTATAACAGCCATTATGACGGGTGCATTAATGTCAATTAGTCTAATATTGCCTTTTTCAGTTTCGGCAGTGTTAGCGGCGCTAAGCTTGTTGTTTATTTATCGAACAGGTCGGGGCTGACAAAAATGTCACTTAGATGTCATACATTTAGTACTGCTTATCTTGTATAATTGATTCATATTCCTCTCAAGCGTCAAATTTCAGGAATATGAGACATTAGGGGTTGTTGACAACCCCTAGTACATCAATGCCCAAGTTAGCAGCCCAAGTCTTCAAAAACACTAAAGCAGGGAGTTCATTAATCCCTGCTTTTGTTTTGTTAGGAATAAAATGGAAAAATCATATCAAAAGGAACAGGACATATTTGTTCCTGCAGTCAAGAAATTAATCGACAAAATAAGTGCGATTTCGGCACTTGATTATCTTTGGTTGTCGTTAATTATCATTACCACTTCAGTCTTGTTTTTAGGTGGGCATCCGTTATTAGTTCCCGATGAGGCACGTTATTCCGAAGTCGCGCACGAAATGTTAATGAACCATCAATTTATTACACCGCAAATAAATGGTATTGATTTTTTTGATAAACCGATTTTATTTTATTGGTTGCAAGCATCATCCATGGCAATTTTCGGTGTCAATGCATGGGCAATTCGATTATGGCCGATGTTATTTGGTTTATTTGGTGTTTTGATAGTCTATAGCACGACCAAACAATTATTTAATCGCCAAACAGCATGGATTACTGCATTAGTATTAGCTACGTGTCCCCTATATTATTTTACTGCGCATTATGCCAATCTTGATTTAGAGGTTGCCGTATTAATTACTGCTAGTTTGTGTTTCTTTATTCGGGCATATCAACCGGCAGTAAAATCATTAAACGCAAAATGGTTATATGCGTCTTACGCTGCCGCTGGCTTGGCTATTCTGACGAAAGGATTAATTGGGTTAGCGTTTCCAATCATGGTAATTGGCTTGTGGATTTTATTTACTAATCAGTGGTTTTTAGTGCGGCAGATGCGTATTCTGACCGGGTTAGGATTGATTGTATTAATTACATTACCCTGGTTTATTGTGGTGGAATATTATAATCCTGGCTTTTCATATTATTTCTTTTATATACAACAATTTTTACGTTTTCTCACGGCGAATTTTAATAATATTGAACCATTTTGGTTTTATATTCCTGTCGTCTTGGTTGGTATGTTGCCTTGGACACCTTTTTTATATCAGGCAATTAAACAATATATTAAAAATAAAAATGTGATTTCAACGTTCTTAATCATTTGGGCCTTGGCAATTTTTATTTTCTTTAGTATTCCCCATTCTAAATTAATTGGCTATATCATTCCTGTTATTCCGCCATTAGCTATGTTAGCAGGGCAAGCATATATAACAGCGTCAAATAAATTAAAGCGATCAATTGTAATTACGTATCTCATTGCTTTTGTGCTAGCTACGTTAGCAATTTGGGTATTACCAGCAAACATGCGTGATAAAATTGGCATAACTATCGAAATGCAGTTGATTTTTTCAATGGTATCTATCTTGCTAATGGTGATGCTGGGCTATGTTTTGCGTGTTAAATCACAATTATTATTTGCTAGTTTAGTAATAACAAATTTCGTTATTTATAATCTTATCTTAGCCAGTTTTTTACTGATTTCGCCAGCAGCAATGGGGCATTATTTCCCGATCAAAACGTTAATGACGCAAATTAAACCCATCATAAATCCAAGTGATAAGTTAGTGTCTTATTTTGAGTATTATCAAGACTTACCTATGTACTCTGGTAAACAAATTTTAATTGTTCATCATTGGGATACGCCAGGATTAGCCAAAAAAGATAGCTGGCGTGGTGAATTTGCTTATTCAGCACAATATTTGCAGCCAGATGCAAAAAAAGCATTTCTTTCACCTGAGCAGTTTGTTCAATTATGGAATAGTAATCAACGACTTTTTGTTTTTCTGCCAAAGAAAAAATTAGCTATATTTTCACAATCAATTGCGCCAGCAACGGCGTGTATCTTAGGACAAGAAGCTAAAGTGATTTTGGCTACTAATGATAAAAAACTATGTGATAAATAATTCAATCCTGTAGGGGCACGCGGTTTCAGTGAGAATGCGCTGACTTGGACGTGCCCCTCTCCCCCAGCCGCAACAGAAGTGATACGGAAATTATGAGCGCGTAGCTGCGGGGTGAGGGGAGTTTTTTAAAATCAATTTGCCGATATTGGTGGTGGAGGTGGATTGATCATACCTGGGCCACTAAATGGTGCAGGTAAAGTTACTTGTGCTGGTGATGGCGGCAAGGTATTAGTTGGTTGGATAGGCTGATGATTATTCCAGCGAATTTCTTGATTGCGCATGAAGTTATATTTGCCATTGGTAATATCAATATTATTTTGTTGGTTATACAAAATAATCGGTTTCAAAAATACCATCAAATTCTTTTTCACATTAGTGTTTGTATGATATTGAAATAGTTTTCCTATTCCTGGAATATCGCCAACCAATGGAATCTTACTTTCGCCAGCTTGTTGATTATCGCTGATTAAACCACCTAATACTAATATATCGCCACTGTTGACCAAGACAGTAGTTTTTATCCCAGAATTATTTGTAACTGGAGTCGTGGTGGGATCTAATGGATTTTCTAATGTTTCATTGCCTTGATCAATTTTAAGTTGTACGGCATCGCCACGATTAATTTGTGGGGTGACATATAAATGTAAGCCAATTTGTTGACGATCAAATGTATCAAATGGTGCAACTGACGAAGTATTGTCAGTATTCGCATAAGAACCGGTTTGAATAGATAAGGTTTTGCCAACGTCAATTTTGGCAGTTTGATTATCCAACACAACTAATGATGGTGTGGATAAGATATCTGTCGTTTGGCTTTGTTGCAGAGCAGTAATGATTTCACGGAAATTACCGCTTTTAATAACACCAACGCCTTGATTATATCCAGTCGGCAATGTTCCTCGGGTTATGCTGGCCCCTGAACCACCAGAAGTATCAACATCACTGGAGCTACTCGTACTGCTGCTTGTACTTGAGCTGCTACTACTTGAACTACTCGAGGAGCTAGAGGAGGGTTCATTATTAATGGTACCCCATTGTACGCCAAGTTGTTTTAACGTTCCTTCGTCAATTTCCACGATAGCTGCTTCAACTAAAACTTGTGCCGGGCGGATATCTAGTTGAGAAATGACCGATTGTAAATTATGCATAATGGCGGGAGGGGCGGTAAGAATAAGTGAGTTAGTAGTGGGCTCAGCCTGAATATTAACAAGCTTTGCCGAGTCTTTATCACCGCCAGCCATACTAGCTGAATCAGCTTGCGCTACTTTCGATAAGACAGGTGCTATTTTAGCTGCTTTTAAATAATGTAAATAAACAACCTGGGTATTACCTTCAAATCCTGGAGGTGGAGGCATATCCAATCTAGCAATTAAGGCTCGCATCTTCATTCGGCCTTGCATATCACCACTCATCAAAATGCTGTTGGTGTGATCATCTGCGGCTAACGTCACATGAGACTCATCCGAGGTATCAGGCTCCATGGAGTTAAGAATAGAAACCACTTCGCTAGCAGTCGAGTTGCGAAGATTGATTACTTCTATGCGTGTGGTATCGGCTTTATCTAAATCGGTAATAACTTTCATTAAATGACTAATATTGCTAGCAGAGCTAGTAATAATCAATGCATTGGCAGGGAAATAAGCTGATATGCCACCACTATCAGGAATTAAAGGCCGTAAAATTGGCACTAATTTGCTGGCTGATACATTGTAAACGGGAACGACACGAACGACCATTTCAGAGCCTTGTCCTGGCTGGCTACTGCTTGCAATCGGAACATTTTGTGAAACGCTACCCGATAAGGGAATTATTTTATAAACATTGGGGCCTGTTGGAATAACAGTGAAGCCCAATACTTGCAACATTGATAAAAACATTTGATAAACTTCATCACCCGAAAGTGGGGTGCTAGAGATAATACTGATTTTGCCGGAAACCCGTGGGTCAATGAGGAAGTTTTTACCCGTCTCGCGCGATACTTCAGCAGCAACTTGTTGAATATCGGCATTTTGTAAATTCCATAAGCGAGGCGAGGTATTTATGGTGTT
>JAGVJQ010000032.1 GCA_020051015.1 Gammaproteobacteria bacterium | reverse complement strand
GCTCTTCCGATCTATCAAGCAAAATAATAAAAATAACTGTTAGTGAGAATAATGACATGGTTTGTTTTCATTTTGGTTAAGAATGGAGTATATTGTCACAAAACAATGGATTTGTAGCAACTAAATGATGATTATTTCACATCGTTCAATTTCGTGTGCGCTAATACTGCTGTTAACAAGCAGTATAGTCGGCTGCGCGCATGTTGATACACCTCCATCAGAACCGGATAGTAGTAAAGTAATGACCGGCGTCTTCGTTGGTGGCGCGACTGGTGCGGCTATTGGTGCCGTATCATCGGGTGTCACAGTTCCGGTGGCTGCTGCTATGGGTGGTATTGTGGGTGGCGCGGTTGCCATGTCCATGAAGGAAAAAGAAACACCTGAGCAACAACTTGTTGATCAATTAAGACGCGACAAAGTGCAAGTTATTCGTATTGGTGAGGATTATATGCTGGTCCTGCCGGGCGAAGATTATTTCTATGCAAATTCATCTCATTTCAATGAAAAAATGTATCCAGCAATGAAAGATATTGCTAAATTTATCAACCAATATGATATTGAAACGATAAAAGTAGCTGCCTATACCAATGATCAAGGCAATGAATACCGTAATTTAGCTATGTCGAAAACACAAGCACAAATGGTATTAAGCGAGCTTTGGTATGAGGGCGTTCGTCCCTCTTTTATGTATTCTATCGGGTATGGTTCGCAATACCCGATTGCAGATAATGCAACACCGCAAGGTCAGCTAACGAATGATCGTGTACAAATAACATTTAGACGGTTAACCCCGCAAAGCTAGTCGAGGAGTCATGTTAATGGCAGAACCACCTAAAAAAAGTCCGGCGTCATCGCCAACTTCGGCAAAATCGGCTAAAGCAGCGCCGCAACCTAAGAAAGCGCCTGCTCCAGGTAAACAACCATTTATTGATGAAAATGTTAAGAAAGATGCTTTAGAATTAGTTCGGCTACGAAATGATTTTTATCGTGATAATTACCGTCGATTAATTGCCATATTATTGTTGTTATTAGTATTGATGTTTGCGATGTCGTATTGGATTTATTATTTAACATCACATCGCCCATCACCACGTTATTTTGCTACCAATGCGGCTGGTGGATTAATTCCATTAATTCCGTTAGGCCAACCATCATTGACTGATACCGCTTTGCAAAATTGGTCTGTCCGAGCGGCATCCGCAGCATTTACATTTAATTACGTACAATTAAATCAACAATTGGAAACAGCTAAAGATACCTATTTTACTGATACCGGCGGCGATGCATTCATGGCAGCGCTCACTAACTCTGGTGATTTGGATGCAGTGACACAAGGTAAATTTATTGTGACATCACAACCAACGGGCGCGCCAGAAATTTTAGCGCATGGCGCCATGAATAGTGGCACTTATAAAGGACATTATGCCTGGGTAGTTCGAGTGCCATTGCAAATTAATTATGAAAGTGTGCTAGAAAATATTGCTTCTCATCGTAATATCAATGTGCAATTAACTATCGTTAGAACATCACCTTTAGTCGATAATGCTGCCCCCAATATTGATGGCTTGCAAGGAATCGGTATAAGTCAGTTACTCGTACAAAGTGCTACTAATGTAACAACGCCACAAACTGGGGGTGTCGTACCAACGAATACAACAACAGCACAACCAACCCAAACTGCTGTTGATGTTAGGATGACAATCAAACCATCGCTTAGTATGGCTGTATAAAAATGAGTGAAGAGTTTCGTCAAAAAAATCGCCGACTAATGCAAGTAATCGTTATTTTGACAATAATTGATATTTTGGTAATTTCTGTGGCATTTTATATTCAAACTCACATAAAAGATCCAGCCTATTATCAAGTAACGCGCCAACCAAGTGGTAAATTGACAGGGGTAAGAATGATTCCCTTGGCATCACCTATTATCAATCGGCAAGCATTATTAAATTGGGTATCCGAAGCTGCATCGGCTACCTATACCTATGATCAAGCACATTATAAGCAGCAATTGCAGGATGTAGTGAGTAACTATTTTACACCAACGGGTGGCAAATCGTTTACAGATGCATTACAACAAACGGGCGTATTAACGCAGTTAGTATCAGAAAAGTTGGAAGTAACGGCGGTAGTACAAAATCAGCCGTCAATTTTGAAATCTGGTACACTACTGGGGCGTTATGTATGGAAAGTTCAAATGCCTTTATTAGTGACCTATGTAACGGCAAGTGAAAAGCAACAGTATAGTTTTATTGTAACAATGTTAGTGGTCAGAGTTCCTACCTGGCAATCAGCGGCGGGTATTGGAATCGATCAAATTTGGGTTGTGCGGTCGTAAATGATGTATTATTTTGCAGCAGCCATAGCGAATTATTAACAGGCTTTAGTGAAATTGCTTGATGGGCATGGAATAAGAATTATGTGGAAAAAGCGTATATTAATCTGTATGTTACAACTATTTGTAACCGTTGCTTATGCCGATGAGGAAAATCCCTATCCAAATGGAGATATGGGTGATGGCAATTACTCCAACGCTGCAACCATGCCATCGTCGAATCAAAATTACGGCGCTACAACAACGCCATCAAATTCAAATCCTAATTCTAATGTTAATTATGGAACTTCTAGCCCATCAGCGAATTCTAATTACGGTACAACCGTAACGCCGCAAGCGCAAGCTAGCCAAAGTGATGTAAGTCCAGATGACACACAATCGATGCAAAATTTAGCAAATTTCCTGGCACAAAATCCAGGCGTCGCACAACAAGTCGCACAAATTTTAAATGGCAAAAATAACAATGCAGCAGCAGCTGCTGCTGGCACGTCAACGCAAGATGGTAGTGACACAGGGCAAGCTGCAAGTACTCCCTCAAGTACCACTGGGACACCATGGGAGAGTGCAGATCAAACTACTAAAGATGCGCGTAATGATGCATTTAATACCATTGCCAATCAAGCATTCCCATTAACACCGGATCAAATCCAAACCTTAAACAATATGCTGGATGCAACGCAACGAGCACAGGCAGCTGCACCTAATGAAAGTCCGCCACAACCCACATCGACTTCATTAATGGTTAGTTTGTCACCAGGCTCAACACCGCCAGTGATTCGTTTATCACGAGGCTTTGTTTCCTCGTTAGTCTTTATTGATTCAACCGGCGCATCCTGGCCCATTGAATCATATGATATAGGTAATCCTAATGCTTTTAATATCACGTGGGATAAGAAAAGTAATACTTTAATGGTACAAGCGCGGTCAGCTTATACTTACGGCAATTTGGCGGTTAAATTAGCGATGTTAAATACCCCGGTCATGTTGACGCTAGTACCAGGACAAAAAGTAGTTGACTATCGTGTTGATCTTCGTATCGAAGGTTTAGGGCCTAATGCCCAACCAGGTATGCAAGGTTCGGGATTACCCGATCAAGCCGATCCTGTGTTGTTAAATGTACTAGATGGTGTGCCGCCTGATGGTGCAAAACGGTTATCAGTGAGCTCAAATGTTGTCCAAGTATGGGTAGTGGGTAGAAATACGATGTATGTGCGTACAGCCTTTACTTTATTATCACCCGCATGGTTGTCAAAAATGTCTAGTGCGGATGGTATGAATGCATACCAACTACAAGTAACACCGATGCTTTTATTATCGCGATATGGTAAGGTTCTACAGATCAAGGTTGAGGGTTTATAGCTATGGCCAGCCGCTTAAGCAATCTGACGGCAGTATTTTCGAATGTCAAAATTCGGACCATTATGATCCTGACGGTAATCGTCTTGGGGTTAGTTATTGTCGTTGGTTTATTAGGATTTCATCGTGCTAATCAAGCAAGTAGCTCCGCACAGTTAGCTAAAGCATCAAATTTGCAATCTATTCCCGGTATACAAGCAACATCACCACAATATGCGCAAACCCAGCAAGAAGTGAATCAACAGAATTACCAACAAGCGGCTGCCACGCATGGCACGAATATTCCCACTATTATTAATCAGCAAGGATTAGGCGCTAATAATAATCCTGGGGCATATAATATTGGCGAAGGGGATAATGGCACAGGAACCGGAGGGGTTGCAAGTACCGATACTACGCCAACTACCGGCGCGACTACCGGAACGCAGTCCCCTGCTGCATCAGATCAATTAACGGCAGAACAAGCACAACAAAAAGCACAAATGGATGCCATGCAAAAGAAGTTAGATGAATTGTCTTCTCAACAAGAACAACAACAGCTACAACAAACGCAGGATGCAATGCAAAAAGAAGCACAGCAATTATTGAGTGCCTGGAATAGTGGCTCAAATAATCCAACACAACGATATGTGCAAGGTGATTTAGCATCTGGGAAAAGTAAAACTACGAGTTCCAGTACCGGAACGAGTACATCAACAATTGGTTCAGAAAATCAATCAACTTTTGGTGGTAGTAGTTCAAGTAACAATACCATGATTAAAGCCGGCGCTATTTTGTTTGGGGTATTAGATACGGCGGTTAATAGTGATGAGCCAGGCCCAATCTTGGTGACAGTTGTTAGTGGCCAGTATAAAGGTGCTAAATTAATTGGTTCAATTCAAAGTAGCCCACAAATTCCTGGCAGTAATGGTCCAACCAAATTAATTTTAAACTTTACTACTATGAGTGTGCCTTATTTGCCAGAATCAATTGGTGTTAGTGCTGTCGCAATTGACCCGGATACTGCTCGTACCGCTTTGGCTAGCGATGTTGATCACCATTATATACAACGTTATGGTTCACTTTTTGCATCTTCATTTCTTGAAGGGTACGGCCAAGCAATTACCCAAGCAGGTAGTACAACGACAGTAAGTCCTTTTGGTGGAACTAACACTACTTACTCTAATCTAACTGGTATACAAGAAGTAGCAGCAGGGTTTGGGCAAGTAGGACAAAGCTGGGGACAACAGTTAGGTGATACGTTTAATAGACAAAATACTGTTACAATCAATTCGGGTGTGAGCGTTGGTATATTATTTTTAAGTGATGTAACACAAGATAGTGGCAATACCCCGACTGCTCCGGCTACAATGAATCAAGCTCCAGCAATGACGACAAGTCCCTCTGGAGCATCTGCATCAACTGTAACAGTTGGTGCAACAGGTACTTCTGTTACACCGACAGTAACGATGCCGAGCACTGCTTCGACGGGTTATGCGCCAACACCCGTACCAGTGCCGACGCAATGATATGAATGGAGCGAGAGTTTAAATGGCTGAAAATAAGCAACCATTTGATGATGATTTTAATGCGGACGAATTTGATGCCTTCGATGACGAAGATTTCAATTTTGATGACGATGATGAAGCATCATTTCAATTTGATGATGAAACAGATACCCAATCTGGAAATAATCACGATGAAAATTCAGAATACGAATTTTCAGGTGATGAAGCTTATACTGAAGCAGAAGAACCCGCTCAGCCAAAAAGTGGCCCCATGGCCATTGTTAACAATATTATCGAACGCCTCAAAAATGAAGAACCAAAACAATTAATTAAATATGGTATTGGTGCCGCCGTGGCGTTATTATTAATTATTGGCGGTTTAGTCAAGTTACTTACCCCAGAGGCAACACCCGCCAAAACGACGCGACCGAATTCTCTTATTGCACCACAATCGAATAATTTACAAAGTACGGGCATCTCATCGTTACCGCAAACTACGCTGTCGACTAGTGCACCAGCAGTCCAAACCAGTATGCCTGTAACAACTACACAGCCAATCGCCAATCCAAATGAAACACAATCACTTGGTAATCTGACGCCAACCAGTGCCGTACCTGTACCAACACAAACACAACAAGAACCTATGGCGGTACAACCACCAGATCAACAAGTTCCAAGTGAAAATACACAACAATTGCAGCAAGTTGAAAGTCAAAATACTGATTTAACCAAACGAGTGAGTGATCTTGAATCGGTAGTGAATCAATTAAATACACAATTAGCGGCAGATGCACAAATGAATGCATCAAATCAAGCCCAAATCGCAAGTTTAATAAAATCTATTGATAGCATGCAAACACAAATGGCTAAATTAAATAATGCAATGCAAACTATGGTATCAGCAGTGACACAAGCATCTCCGGGTGGACAATCGGGTTTTGTTAATACCGGCATGGGTAACAATGCTAATGTTATGAGTAGTTCGCCCGATTATTATGTCCAAGCTATTATTCCTGGGCGTGCTTGGTTGAAGAATTCAGGTGGTCAGATTATCACGGTAGCACCAGGTGATGCGGTTCCAGGTTATGGCACAGTGACGAGTATCGATTCACAAAATGGGATCGTAATCACAAGTACAGGTACTAAAATTGTATTTGGAATAGATGAAGGCTAATTATGAAATTTAATAATTGCAACCAATCAACAGCAACGGCAATAAAATTTGCCTTAATTGCTGGCGCATTGTGTTTACCATCCATAGCATTTGGTGCAGTTAATGCTGATGTGATGTTGGAAAATATCGCTACACAATTACCTTATTTATTTAGATTTGTATCGGGTTTTGCTTATTTAGGTGGTCTATTCTTTCTTATTGTGGGGTTATATAAGTTAAAAGAATATGGTGAGTCAAGAACAATGAGTTCTAATAAATTAGATTTAAAAGAGCCCATATCTTATCTAATTATTGGCGCCATGTTGATATACCTTCCAACGGCAAAAGATACTATGTTAGTATCTGTATATGGTACGACTCAACTAAGTCCTTATGTTGGTTACGGTAATCAACAAAATTCTTTTAATGAAATGGGAAGAGTTATTGTTGATATTGTCCAATTTATTGGTTTTGTCGCCTTTGTCAGAGGATTATTTTTAATGCACCGTGTTGGTGTTGGACAAGCGCAACAAGGTACGTTTAATAAAGGGTTGACGCATTTGATTGGTGGTGTCATTGCAATGAATGTAGTTGGATTTGCTAACATTATTGATACTACATTAGGTATTTCGAGTTAGGTAACAGTAAATAGGAGTAATTATGCAAAGTTCTTCAAAACGAAAAGGTACAATGTTATTAGTAACCGGTATGATTTTGTGTGTTGTCAGTGCTGGCGTAGCGATGGCTGCAACGGGTAATGCACCTGCTGGCTCAATTGGCTCAGTTGCTGAAACCATTCAAAGTAGTTTTGGTAACCTCGCTAAAGTGTTGACTGCTGGCGCCTATGTCATGGGGATTGGCTTTGTGATTGCATCATTATTTAAATTTAAAGCACACAAAGATAACCCAACACAGGTTCAAATTGGTGCGCCGATTGCCTTGTTATTTATTGGTGCTGCGATGATTTTCATTCCTTCAGTAATGAAAACAGGCGGAGCAACCGTATTCGGCAGTAATGCATCAACAGGTGGTGTTTCCGGTATTAGTACTATTAGTGGTGCTTAAAGTTCTATATTTAAACCGAATTAGCGCGTTATGTTGCTTAACGATTTTATTTCCTAAAGGAAAAAATTAGCAAATAACGCGTTTAGTTCGTGAATAAGTTATTGAGTAATTTATCTATGCTGCCATTGCAACTTTCGTTTAGTCTTACCGCTTATGGTCAATTCACCTCACGAAAAGCAAATAAAGCTTTTCAAGAATTGGCAAAACAAGTGTGGGCGCGTGATAAAAATACTTGTCAATTTTGTGGCTTTCAAGCAAGCAAATTTCAAGAAGTCATTAATATCGATCAGAATTATCGAAATAATAAAATAGAAAATATGGCAACGGCTTGTTGTTTTTGCGCACAATGTAATTTTATTGAATCGGTGGGCGAACAAGGTTATGGTGGCGGCACTATTCTTTATTTTCCTGAAATTAGTCAAAACGAATTAAATGCCATGTGCCATGTGTTATTTTTTTCGATCGCTAATAATGCTTCGCAAAAAGAATCCGCACAAGCGGTATTGCAAACGTTTCGTATGCGAGCGGGGGTGGTCGATAAATTATTAGGCGAAGGCATGAGTGATCCTGCGGCACTGGGACAATTATTATTGGATTATAGCAATAATCGTAAAGATGCTACGATCAAAGAAATGTTAACGAAATTACGCCTTTTACCATCGCGCGGGCGCTTTACAAAACAGATTGAATACTGGGTAAAACAGGCTGGAGGGAACTGACAATGAGTTTCATGGATCCGGTTGTTGATGGTATTGATACAGTTATTGCATGGTTAAGTAGTGGTTTAAAACAAACTAATGCCTCATATTGCGATTTAGAAACCGCTGAAAATCATTCTACCTTAGTGGCTAAGGATGGTTCGCTGGTTTCTATTTTACATATTCAAGGCTCTACTGGTTTAGTGGGTAGTTATGAGTTTGATAAATTACATAATGGGATTTCACAAAGTTTACAAGCCACGTTGTCGCGAGCAGGACATAGTTTACAGGTCGTTTTTACCTATGATCGTGATGCAGTGAAGCAAGAAATTTTAGATAACTATGCTCCAGCGTTGCAAACAGCTAAAGAATTATCGCTAAATTTAGATGATTTATTTGATGAACGACTAAATTATATTGCTCAGTATTGTGCAAAAGAAAGTGTGTATTTTGTTTTATGGACACGACCCAGTGGACTCAACAAAGAGCAATATAATCGTTCACTAAAAGATAAAGCTAAATCGATGAAAGCCAATAATATTCCGCCATTTAATAATTCGCAGAATTTAATTGCCGGTATTCAAGATTTACGTAATGCGCATGATGCATATGTCCGCGCGACAGTAAATGATTTAAATGGCTTGAATCTTTATACTCAATTATTAGAAGTACATGATGCTGTTCATGTCATTCGTCAAACTGTTGATCCAGAATTTACTGATCGTTCATGGCGACCAATATTGCCAGGGGATAAAATTCCATTTCGCACATCACTTAAATTTGCAGATGATGTCGCTAACATTGTTTACCCACCATTAGCGCAACAGATTATGCCACGTGAAGCCGAGCGTATTGATTTTAGAACCGTGCGCATAGGTGATAGAGTGTATAGTACGGTTTTTATCGATTTATTTCCAAATGATGTAAAGCCTTTTACGCAATTATTTAATCGCGTTGCGGCAACACAAATCCCTTGGCGAATATCCTATCTTCTTGAAAGTAATGGTTTACAATCAGTAGCAATGCGTTCAATTTTAGCCGCTATTTTAAGTTTTACATCAGCAAATAACCGATTGTTACATGACGCACTCAAACACTTAAAAGAAACACAAATTAATGCGCTTGATGCGGTGGTAAAATTAAAAGTTGCTGCAACAACGTGGGCGCCAGTGGATGATATTCGATTGCTGCGTGTGCGAACTTCTCAGCTTGCTAAAGCCTTACAAGGTTGGGGAAACACCGAAGTTTCAGAGGTATCAGGCGATCCTTATGGTGGCGTTGTATCAACAATGTTAGGTGTTTCTGCTTCAAGTGAAGCACAAGCCGCCATTGCACCGTTATCAGATATTGTTTATATGATGCCAATTACACGGCCCGCATCGCCGTGGAAAGTTGGAGCGATGTTGTTTCGTTCACCTGATGGCAAGCCATGGCCATTTCAGCCGGGTTCAACCATGCAAACAACATGGATTGATATTATTTATGCGCGTCCAGGTTCAGGTAAATCGGTATTGTCAAATGCACTTAATTTAGCATTATGTTTATTGGGTGGTATTAAACGATTACCGCGTATTGCAATCGTGGATATTGGGCCATCAAGTAGTGGATTAATTTCATTATTAAAAGAAGCCTTACCGCCAAATAAACGACACTTAGTGGCATATCATCGATTACGAATGACGCCAGAATTTTCGATTAATCCGTGTGATACGCAATTGGGCGCACGTTTCCCAACACCACAAGAACGTAGTTTTTTAGTGAATTTTATTACTTTATTAGCAACGCCAATTGGGGCGGAAAAATCATATGATGCTATTCCCGATTTGGTTGGTATGGTTGTTAATGAAATGTATCAAGCATTAGCTGACGAAGGTAAGCCTTATACTTACACGGCAGGTCTAGAGCCTATTGTTGATGGTTTATTAGAAGAAATTGGTTTTATTCGCGATCAACACACTACATGGTGGGAAGTCACTGATGCGTTATTTTTAGCTGGTTTTACACATGAAGCTATGTTAGCGCAACGATATGCCATGCCATTAATTTCAGACGCCGCGTCAATTTGCCGTAGTAAAGCGGTAGAAGATTTATATGGCGATATTACTGCCCCAACGGGTGAAAAGCTGATTGATGCTTTTTCTCGTATGATTTCCAGTGCGGTACGTGAATACCCTATTTTATCACGAGTGACGAATTTCGATTTAGGTGATGCACGTATTGTTTCACTCGATTTGGATGAAGTGGCGAAAACGGGTGGGGAAGCTGCCGATAGACAAACTGCAGTTATGTATATGTTGGCGCGTTATGTTTTAGCACGACATTATTATTTAACAGAAGAAAATGTCGGCGATATGCCTGAAAAATATCAAGCCTATCATCGTGAACGTGTGACTGAATTACGCGAAGATCCTAAACGTATTGTATTTGACGAATTCCATCGTACCTCAAAAGCAAAAGCAGTGCGTGATCAAGTTGTGGTTGATATGCGTGAAGGCCGTAAATGGAAAGTGCAAGTAGCATTGATTTCACAATCTTTAGAAGATTTTGATGAAGTGATGATTGAATTTGCAACGGCTGTATACATCATGGATGCGGGTCCTCAACAAGCAGTGAAAAAAACCGCCTCTGTATTTGGTCTCAGCGAAACAGCACAAGCTGCGCTATCAACTCGTGTGCATGGACCTCGTGAGGGTGGTGCTACATTCTTGGCACAATTTGCTACGAAAGCAGGTATTAATACCCAATTATTAACATCAACCATTGGTCCCATTGAATTGTGGGCATTTAGTACTACCGCAGAAGATGCAAAATTACGTAATATTTTATATAAACGTTTAGGCCCAGTTGATGCGCGACGACTATTGGCAAGATTATTTCCATCAGGCACTGCCACCAAGTTAATTGAAGACAGACTGAATGCCGCAAAACAAACAGAAGGTTTTATCGGTGAAGTTGATACCTTGGGCATCGTTGACCAACTCGTGCAAGATATTTTAGTTGCATATAGTAAAAACCCAGATATCAGAACGTTACCGAAATAGTGCGGCTTTTATCGTAGATCTAACGTAGGGGCGTATTGCATACGCCCATCTGGCCAAATCATAAATCAAGCCGAGGCATGTGTACGACGATGTTGGAAATATTGCTTGGTATGAAAGAATTATGATGTTTGATAAATGGGCGTATGCAATACGCCCCTACGTTAGATTAGTGATATATTCAAAAATAAATCAATCAAACAACGCTAATACTTCCTTTACCTCAATGCGCTTATTAGCCAACGGACTAATAAATCGTCGGACTGGAAAATATATTTGTTCGGCACCTTTATATAATTCACGCGTCATTTTGGTATCATGATTTGATAACAAAACCGGAATATTTTTAGTTGCCAATTCACGTGCCGTTTGCGCCAGTAATTCATGATGTTCCAATGTAAAATCATTCCCACTATATTTAGTAAAATTAGCGGAAGTACTTAAAGGCACATACGGTGGATCACAATAGATTTTATCGCCTTTGCGTGCACTTTTCATAATAGGCACAAAATCACTGCAAATAAATTCAGCTTGTTGTGCTTTTTGATGAAAAACACGCATTTCATTAAGAGGGAAATAAGGTTTTTCATAACGTCCGAATGGTACGTTAAAAATTCGTTTGCTATTATAACGGCATAAACCATTATAACCATGACGATTTAAATAGAGAAATAATGCGGCTTTTTCATTTGCTTTTGCGGTGTAATTAAAACGTTCGCGTAATTCATAGTATTTTTCAGCTTTATTATACATAGGCTTGAAATAACGCGCTGCGTGGTCAATAAAATTATCCCCATTTTTTTGCAAAACGGAATATAAATTAATTAAATCAGGGTTACAGTCTGCTAATACATAGCTCTTAAATTCAGTATTTAAAAAGACAGCAGCACTACCAGCAAAAGGTTCAATTAACTTTTTTCCTGGTAGCAATAGTGGCTTGATAAAAGGTAATAAACGAAATTTATTGCCTGCCCATTTAAGAAAAGGACGAACAGGCGGTACAACATGAAGGCGTTCTGCATCTGCAATGCTATCGTGATGCTGAATACAATCTTTGGTGCCATGCCTCATTGAGCCCATCCTGCCTTAGTTTATTTAATTTTGGATGGGCAATTTTAGCATAGGATATGAGGGAGTTATATACCTGTTGTCTGTACAATATAAAGCCAGATTATGCTTATTTTCCTAACAACCAGATCAATGCCTCAGGAATCGTATCCTCATGACAGAAAATATCATGACCACCAGCAAAAGTATGATATTTCACCTCATGCTGATATTGACGCAATAAAGCATTCATATGCTGAACTGGAGCTAACATTCCTATTTCTCCACAGTTTACCGTTTCAAGCACCCCAAGATCGATATAAACACGTAACTTTGATTTTTTATCTGCAGTGATTAATTTATCAAGGATATCATCACAATTTAATTTAGATGCCCAAAATGCAGGTGAATTACATAATGCCATAGCAAATTGGGTCGGATATTGTAATGCCAAATATAATGCAAACAAGCCGCCTAGGCTACCACCGGCAACAATACGATCGCGAGCATGTGTGGAAATGGAGTAATTAGCAACAAGACTTGGCATTAACTCCTCGATAATAAATGCGGTAAATGATTCATCACACATTAATTCTTTGCGACGTAGTTTGGGAGAAGCGCTATCGACCAACACCGCAATCAAGGGAGGTATTTTTTTTGCAGCAATTAAATTATCTAATATTACGGTTAAGGCGGTTCCTTGTTGCTCATAGTGCATTTGACCATCAAAAAACATTAGCATGGGATAAGATTGATTGGGATCATAATTAGCTGGAGTATAAACCCAATAAGTTCGAGCATCATTTAATATTTTGCTTGAAATGGAATGCTGAATGACTAATCCAGTTGGCGTTGATTCGTCTTTTTGACTCCATATTTTTGGCGTCGCATTGGGCATTTCTAAGATAGAGAAATGAAATTCTTGACCTGAAGTATTATCTTTCCATGACATTTTTTTTGTATTGTAAGGATCAAAATGATTTTTTTTACCGATTTCTTCACCCAATTCATCAAGCTGATGCTCATCGTTAAAATCAATGGGTTCTTCAGGTAATTTTATATTAATAGTAAAACTATATCCGGTACGAATATTATCAGCTACTGGAATCGAATAATAATAAAAGTTCGATTTACCTAAGCGTTGCATAGGTGTTGGCATCGGTTGCTTCGTTAAAATACACATAATATAAGCTACATCATCAGTTTCAGTTTCATACATAAATGTCACTAATTTATTATTATCATCGCCAGGAATATCTTCAATAATAGGGCTTTGTTGGGTCAACTTTGCCCTAATCAAGGCATTAACTTCATCAAGAGAGCTAGATGCAAGTTTGTTTTCCATTAAGGAAATAAATGGGCTTTTATTTTTTGAGTTCATAAAATTATTCTCTAAATTATCTATTAATTAAATTATCCATATCAACTACATTGTCAAATATATCCGTATTAGTCGCGTTATTGGCAGTAACAATAACGGTAGTTGATGACAATTGCCGCATACATTCAGCAAAATAGATTTCATTTTCTTTATCACTGAGCATATCGCTATTATCGATGAATAAATATTCTGGTGGTTTTAAAAGTGCTTGCGCTAAGCATAATTTTTGTTTTTCACTGATAGACAATAATTTTTGCCATAGTTTATCTTCATCAGTTAAATACTCACTTAAATGTGACAAGCCAACTTTAGTTAACGTATCATTAGCCTCATTAAAACTAATATCTCTTTTAGAGTAAATCGCCAACAGAGTTAATAATGTTTCATTGGGTAGAAATGCATCTTGTGGAATATATTGATAATCAAATGTGGCTGGTAGCGTTAAGTCACCACTAAAATAAGCGTATTGTCCGACCATGGTTTGCAATAAAGTTGATTTTCCAATGCCTGTTCGACCAAGAAATAGATACTTCTTCTTGGTAGAAACTTTCAGGTCATCAATTGAAAGAAGCACTCGATTATCTGGAGTGAGTATTTTAATTTTTGATAATAAAATAGCTTGATTATCATGAAAGGTAATAAGCTTTGTCACTTCTTCATCAGATGATAATTTATCTAGATTACCAGCTAATTCACTGACACGAAGCTGTGAAGCACGTAATTGAGCAATGCTTTCGTACACAGTAATTAATACGGTTAAACCTTGCAGGAAAAAAGCAGTTGCGCCACCAACTTTCATTATATAACCAATTTGTAAATGATTAACAAAATACGCTGGCAATGCAACCAATTGAATAATAATAGCGCCAGAATACAAACACATGTTTCTAATAAATTGAATTAATCGATCAAGACGTAAAATGGCTAACGAATTTGTTACTACAGCAGCAAAATCAACGGTTGTTTTCTCTTGATGATAGGGTTCGAATTTTTGTAAGGCAATTTTTTTGCTATGCTCGCGAATCAATGACATGATGTAACGAAAATTAGCAGTTAGTTTTTGGTTAAAATAATTTAACTTAATTAAGTTATGTCCGAGGGTGAAAATAAGCACATTAAAAATAATGGCATAAATTAATGTTGACCACAGATAAATACCAGGGATATGAACAGAATTGCCAGCAATTTGCATCACCCATTGTCGGGAGAAAATCCATAGTTCGCAACCAAATACAATTAAACTTAAAATAGCTTGAAATATTTGATTGGCAATAGTTATAGCGAGTTGGGGCATTAAGTTTAAGTCATCACTGATCCGCTGTTCAGGATTATCAATTAAGGCGAGTTTTTGTAAACGGTCATAATGACGATTACTTAACCATTGCGTTTTAAGGTGGTTGGTTAAATGAATTCGCCATTTTAAACTAAATAAGCCGATAAAATAATTATTAAGTGCCAAAGCGCTGGCGGTTGCTATTGTTATAAAAATAAAGGTAATTATTAACATAATTATTTTAGACGTTTCATAAGATTGAAGGTCATCAAAAAACACGTTTGTCCATTGATTAAAAGCCATGAATGCAAATACTTGCATTGCAGCAGTGATTGCCATAGCAATGATTAAAAATATATTAAGCTTTCTAGAGGTATTTCTCCAATATAATTTGAAAAAATACCACAAACCAAATTTTGATTTTTCTTGCATTGTATTTATAGAATTATTCATGATTGTAATTTCTTATCATTTGTTGCTAATTTATTTTTTTCGCGACACGACCGGCACGAAGCCAAGCAATGTTTCCATTGGCATCGCGTATAAATTCACCGCGCATACCAGGAAATTCATTACCCACAATAACCCACATGTCTTCACTCACCAAACCAATTTCAATAGTGGGTGGATTTAGTCTGTGTTCTGCAGGGATTTTTAACTGATCCATAATTTCCGGTGAAGGAATAAATTGAAAAATAAGATTTTTCTCATTTTTATCGATAATAATTTTTTCACCTGTACTACCAGCATAGGTTCCAAGATATTGCTTTAAAAACGATGCAGGCCACCTTTTAGGTTTAGGCATTGATTGATTAATACCTAGATATTGCAAATAAATTTGTGGTGTTAATAAATGTAATAATTTTATCCCTGCTGAGCTATTGGTTAATAACGCAAAAGCAAAATCATGCTCTGGTGCGAAAGCTAACAATGCACATTGGGCGGTTACTCCACCACCATGCGAGTAAACTTTTATGTCGCCAAGTTCATTGTAAAACCAACTTAACGCAATAGATTGCTTATCTTGTTCTTGGTTATAAACAGATACCTGTGGAACTAATAATTGATGAATAGTGTCACTAGACAATACTCGATTACCATGCTCGTTTTTACCTTTATGTAAATAAATACGAGCATATCGTAAAAGTTCTTCGATATTGGTTACAATGCCACCGGCTGGATTAGCCATGCGGCCACAACCATATTGCGAAAGAACGATTGGTGGTACATCAGGCGCATTATGATGCCCAACGGTAAAACGTTTACCACAATAATCTCGGATAAAATAATAAGCTTGTTTAAGCTCCATGGGAGCAAAAACTAATTCTTGCATCAGCGTTTCAAATGGTTTTTGACAAATTTGTTGAATGACATGGCCTGCTAGATAAAATCCAGAGTTATTATAAGAAAACATTTCACCAAGTGGAAATTGTTGCGGTAAGTGGGCTACTTCAGCAGCAATTTTTGCTAAGGCATCTTCACCGTCGCCTTGTTCTTGAAAGTAATCACCGCTCCAACCACCGACATGGGTTAATAAATGACGCATAGTAACTTTATTTTTAGTATTTGCGTCTTTCATTTTAAAATTAGGCAAATATTTTTTTATTGGTGTGTCGAGATCTAGCAGACCCTTTTCAACCAGACGCATAGCTAGCAAAGCAGTAAAGGTTTTGCTGATTGAACCAATAGGGAACAGTGTTTGTGGTGTTATAGGTAATGGATTATCGACATTAGTAACGCCAAAGCCTGCCGTATGGATTTCGCCATGATGATAAATACCAATAGCAACGCCCGGGATTTGTAATTTGCGCATTTCGGTTTTGATTTTTTTGGCAATGAAGTCAAATTTTGCATTTTTTTCCATGATGGGCCTCTAAAAGGTTTATGCTTTTGGTGGCCATAGTATATTATTTTGTCATTTATGAAACAATATGATAATATTGAAACATATTGTTTCATTATTGTTATCAATTGAGGCGTTTATGTATCAAGAAATGATTAGTGATGTGCTGCTTTTTGTAGAAGTTATAAAAACAGGTAGTTTGAGTGGTGCGGCAAAAAAACTAGGAATATCAAAGCCTTCCGTGAGTCGTCGTTTAAATAACCTTGAAACTGCATTAAAAAATCCACTTATCAAACGCACAACTCGAAAACTATCATTGACGGAAACGGGTAAAATTTTATTTAATCAATGTAATGAAATTTCGGCTACATTGGATGATGCCATTCAAGAAATTTCAGAGCATAAATCACGCCCAACAGGTAAATTAAAAATTGGCTTTTCTTCGTATTTTGCTAATGATTATCGTGCTTCACAAATGATTGCTAAGTTTATGCAAATCAATCCTGACATTTCAGTTGAATTACACTCATTTACCACCAGCGCGGATATTGATTTGATAGAACAGGATTTTGACTTGTATTTTACTGACAATGACTTAACTAGTTCTAAATTAATTTCAACCTTATATTGCAAATATAAATTAATACCTTGTGCTTCACCGGAATATCTTAAAAAAGCGGGTACTCTCAAAACCATTAACGATCTAACCAAACATAATTGTTTATTACATTATTTATACGAACATCCTGTTAAGCGATGGTTTTACTATGAAAAAGGTAAAATAAAAGCCATCGATGTTGATGGTAAGTTATATGCATCGCGTGCACATTTTCTCGTAAAAATGGCACGCGCAGGTATAGGGGTTGCATTACTCCCGGAGTTTATGGTTAGCAAATATTTAAAGACAAAGGAATTGGTTGCTTTGTTAAAACCAATAAAATTTCAAGAAGCTGAAGTGTATGTGACACAATATCGACATAAAAATGTGTCAAAAAAATTGCAAATTTTCTTGGATTACATCAAATCACAATTGATATCTGAGCAGCAAGTAGATGTTGGCAGTAATATTCAACATAATTTTTATCATTATTTGCCCTAGGGTCTGTTTATAATTCGCTAGGCTGGGCATAAAGACTTGATTTTTGAGCACCGCAGCGGAGCGCCAAAAAGCGAAGCTTTATGCCCAGCATAGTAGAATTGTAAACAGCCCCTAATCTAAAGACGTAATTTTCGCCAAATACTGTATAATACGGGCTTCTATTGTCCTTATGGAATTGGTTATTATGCGGCATGTTTTTAAACTTGGTAATACATTGCGATTACTTACCAGCCTATTATTAGTCTCAATATTACTCTTCTCGACTGCAGCCTGTGGCAATAAAGTCATGGCAACATTTTTAGCGTTGAGTGATATTCATTTCAGTCCATTTGAAACATGTCAACCAAATAATCAACCTTGTGATTTGATTCAAAAATTACAAGCTGCACCAGCTGAACAATGGGCCAGCATCTTGAAAAAATATGATGCAAAAACCCCGAGTCAAGATGGCGAAGATACTAACACCGCATTATTGAATTCAACTTTAAATCAAATCAAGGCATTACCTAAGACTTATCGTTTTGTGATGTTAACGGGGGATTTATTAGCCCATAACTACCAACAAAATTTTCAGCAATTTACTGGAGATAAATCATTACAAGATTATAAGCAATTTGTAAATAAAACTTATCAATACTTGCAAGGACAATTACAACAAACATTCCCTGATACGCCCGTTTATATCGCACTTGGGAATAATGATTCTTATGATGGAAATTATTATTCTGATCCAAAAGGTGATTTTTATAAAAATATGACGCAATTATGGCAAAGTATGATTCCTGATGTAAAAAATAAAGCATCTTTTGAGCAGACGTTTCCTCAGGCCGGTTATTATGCAATAACATTGCCAACGAAGACTAAACAAACCAACCGGGTTATATTTTTAAATACGGTATTATTTTCTGCTATTGCAATTGGCCCTAATATTAAAACTGCTGCGCAACAAGAATTAACATGGCTGCAACAACAATTACAAAGTGCAAAACAAAATAAACAACATGTTTGGTTGGTATACCATATCCCCAATGGTGTTGATGCTTATTATACAGTGAATAAAAAAGCTACAACCATGTTATGGCAACCACAGTATAATGAAGCTTTTTTAAAATTGGTTAATCAATATCCAGATACGATTGCGGCTTTAATTACTTCACATATTCATATGGATGCAGCGCAGTTAATACACTTACATAATCGTGTGCGCTTGCTGAATACATTTATTCCCGCTGTTTCACCAATTTATGGCAATAATCCAGCGTTTAAAGTGTACGACTATTATCCGCATTCGATGAAGCTAAAGAATTTCCAAACTTATTACTTGAATGAGCCGACGGGAGCGTGGACGTTAGAATATGACTTTAATAAAGTGTATCAACCATACTGTCACCCCTGTCGTATTTTAAATGGCTACTCAACGATTGAACAATCCGGTTGGCGAGCAGAACAATATCAAAAGTATTATGGTGTGGATACCGATAGTCAATATATTACACAGGGCTATTGGCTGCCATATTACTGGTGTGCGCTCCAACATCAAACCAAGAAAGGATATCAGGCGTGTGTGGCGTCGATTAATGGTGCAAAAAATAAACACCCAACAACGTCGCATACAAAGTAGGGTGGATTAGAGCCGCTAGGCTCGTAATCCACCGCCGCTGGATATTCAAATTAAACATATTGAAGGATAGTTTGATGGTGGATTACGTGCCTGACGGCACTAATCCACCTCATATTGCTGTTCAAAAAAAGCACGACTGTGCTTAAAGAGAGTTAGCACAAATTTATCTGCGCTAAAAGGTGACAAATTCTTTTTTTCGGGTAATAATATGCCCCACAAAAGTAACTCTTGCCGAAGTGGTGGAATTGGTAGACACACCATCTTGAGGGGGTGGCGGCGCAAGCCGTGGAGGTTCGAGTCCTCTCTTCGGCACCATCTATTACTGCTCACAAATGAATTTGTTATCTTCGCTTCCCTCACCCATGAAGTGGGAGAGAAATGGAAGAAGGGGTATTAATTCATTTCAGAAGAGAATAGATCTTGTAAATTTCTGAGTGAATAAGGCGACGATATGCTAACAAATTACTTGCCGATATTGATTTTTATGGGGATCGGTGTGGCGATAGCCATGCTGCCGCTTATTATTAATAGAATCATCGGTCCTTACAAACCGAATGCCGAAAAACAATCACCCTTTGAGTGTGGCTTTCCTGCATTTGAAGATGCACGTTTGCCATTTGATGTACGCTATTATTTAGTTGCATTACTTTTTATCATTTTTGATTTAGAAACGGCTTTTCTTTTCCCCTGGGCAGTGGCGATTCGCAATATTGGTTGGTTTGGTTTTATTTCCATGATGGTATTTCTTGCCATCTTGATCGTGGGCTTCATTTTTGAATGGAAAAAAGGAGCGCTCGAATGGGAGTAGAAAACTTGCAAAACATCCAACATCAAGGTTTTTTAACTACCAGCGTTGATAAGTTAGTCAATTGGGCTCGTACCGGTTCAATGTGGCCAATGACCTTTGGCTTAGCTTGTTGTGCGGTAGAAATGATGCATGCTGGTGCGGCGCGTTATGATTTAGATCGTTTTGGTATTATGTTTCGTCCAAGTCCACGTCAATCTGATGTGATGATTGTGGCAGGTACATTATGTAATAAAATGGCACCTGCATTACGCAAAGTTTACGATCAAATGGCAGAACCGCGTTGGGTTATTTCCATGGGGTCCTGTGCGAATGGTGGCGGCTACTATCATTATTCCTATTCCGTCGTCCGCGGTTGTGATCGCATCGTTCCGGTTGATGTTTATGTGCCAGGCTGCCCACCAACGGCAGAGGCATTGCTTTATGGCATTATTCAGTTGCAAAACAAAATCAAACGGACGAATAGTCTCTTCCGTGAGGGTGAATAAACATGGCCTCAGTTGAAGATTTACAACAATTAATTCAAGCTCGTATTGGTGAACATATTCACGATACGCATATTCAATGTGGCCAGCTAACGGTTCGCATTATGCCTGAGCATTTAAAAGCGATTGCTACTATTTTACGTGATGATCCGGACTTACACTTTGAAGAATTAATCGATGTATGTGGTGTCGATTACCAAAGCTATGGCATGAGCGAATGGGTTACTGATCAAGCAACAGGTACTGGTTTTGAGCGTGCTGCTAATCGTAAGCAAGAAGTACGAGTGTTAGGGGCCATGCCGGCACGATTCGCTGCGGTATATCACCTTCTTTCAGTTAAGCATAATCATCGAGTACGATTAAAAGCATTTTTACATGAAGATTTCCCAGCCGTTGATAGCGTGGTTGAGATCTGGCCGGCAGCAAATTGGTTTGAACGTGAAGCATTTGATTTATACGGTATTTTCTTTAAGGGTCATCCTGATTTACGTCGTATTTTGACTGATTATGGCTTTATTGGTCATCCATTCCGAAAAGATTTTCCTTTAATTGGTAATGTTGAAATGCGTTATGACGCAACCCAAGGGCGCGTTGTTTATGAGCCTGTCAGCATTCAACCAAGAACATTAGTACCGCGAGTGATTCGTGAAGATAGCCGCTATGCTGAACTTAATTTTCCAGAAGGGAACAAAAGTTAATGGCAGATATTCGTAACTATACACTTAACTTTGGTCCTCAGCACCCAGCAGCGCATGGCGTGTTGCGATTAGTGCTTGAGCTTGAAGGTGAAGTAATTAAACGTGCAGATCCCCATGTTGGGCTTTTGCATCGTGCTACCGAAAAATTAGCTGAGTCCAAACCATTTAATCAAAGTATTGGTTATATGGATCGACTCGATTACGTATCCATGATGTGTAATGAGCATGGCTATGTGCTAGCAATTGAAAAATTATTAGGTATTGCACCGCCAGTACGTGCGCAATATATTCGAGTGATGTTTGATGAAATCACCCGTATTTTAAACCATTTATTATGGTTAGGTGCGCATGCGTTAGACATTGGTGCGATGACTGTATTTCTCTACGCATTTCGTGAACGCGAAGATTTGATGGATTGTTACGAAGCAGTTTCTGGAGCCAGAATGCATGCCACGTATTATCGTCCTGGTGGTGTTTACCGTGATTTACCAATTTCGATGCCTCAATATCAAGCATCCGCTTGGCGTAGTGAAGCACAAATTAAAAAATTAAATGAAAATCGACAAGGTTCATTGTTGGATTTTATTGAAAATTTCGCTCAACGTTTTGATGGTAAAGTTGATGAGTACGAAACGTTATTAACCGATAATCGTATTTGGAAACAACGGACAGTTGACATCGGGGTAGTATCGGCTGAACGTGCATTAGCATTAGGTTTTACTGGACCCATGTTACGAGGTTCAGGTGTGGCCTGGGATTTACGTCGTAAACAACCTTATGAAGTCTATGATCAATTAGAGTTTGATATTCCGGTTGGCGTTAATGGTGATTGTTATGATCGTTATTTAGTACGTGTTGCAGAAATGCGTCAGTCCAATCGCATTATTAAACAGTGTATTGATTGGTTACGTAAAAATCCTGGCCCTGTGATGTTGCAAGATCATAAAATTACACCACCTACACGTGAAGAAATGAAAGATAACATGGAATCATTAATTCACCATTTCAAATTATTTACTGAAGGTTATCACGTTCCAATAGGTGAAGCGTATGCTGCAGTAGAACATCCTAAAGGTGAATTTGGTGTGTATTTAGTATCGGATGGGTCAAATAAACCATTTCGATTAAAAGTGCGTGCACCGGGCTTTAGCCACTTGGCAGCATTGGATGAAATGTCTCGTGGTCATTTGTTGGCAGACGTAGTTGCCATTTTATCCAGTCAAGATATTGTATTTGGGGAGATTGACCGTTGATGTCTCAAGAAAAACCCTCCTTATTATCAGAAGCTTCACGTGCGGAGATTGACCAATGGTTAACAAAATATCCGCCTGCACAAAAACGTTCGGCATTATTGCCGGCATTACATATTGCACAAGATGCAAATGGTGGATGGTTATCGCCAGAATTAATTGAAGCGGTTGCGAATTATTTAGGATTACCGCCGGTACAGGCTTATGAAGTCGCAACATTTTATTCGATGTATGATTTACAACCCGTTGGTCGACATAAAGTAAAAGTTTGTACCAGTATTTCTTGTATGTTGCGTGGTGCTGATGAATTACTCGAACATATGGAAAAACACTTAAAAATTAAAGTCGGTGAAACGACGCCGGATGGACGTATTACCCTGAAAAAAGCTGAATGTTTAGCAGCTTGTGGTGGCGCGCCTGCGGTTATGATTGACCGTGATTATCACGAAAATATTACGCCTGAAAAAGCGAATGAACTGTTGGATAGTTTGAAATGAGCATAGAGCTTAACAAAATCTGTTTCCGAACGTTGCAAATGGATAAACCCTGGACGTTGGCTACCTATGAGCAAGCCGATGGGTACAAAGCATTAAAACACATTTTGCAAAATAAAGTGCCGGCCCAGGACATTGTCGAGCAATTAAAATTATCATCACTACGTGGTCGCGGTGGGGCAGGATTTCCCACTGGCCTTAAATGGAGTTTCATTTCACCAAGCACACCAGCACCAAAATATGTAGTATGTAATGCCGATGAAGGTGAGCCAGGTACATTTAAAGATCGTGATATTTTGCGCTTTAATCCGCATCAATTGCTAGAAGGTATCATTATTGCGTGTTATGTCGTCGGCGCAACAGATGCATATATTTATATTCGCGGTGAATTTTATGAGCCAATTGAACGCGTTGCAAAAGCATTAGAAGAAGCTCGTGCGGCTGGATACCTCGGCAAGAATATTTTAGGTTCTGGTTTTGATTGCCAAATACATTTTCATGTTGGGGCAGGGGCTTATATTTGTGGTGAAGAAACTGCATTACTGGAGTCATTGGAAGGTAAGCAAGGTAAACCACGATTTAAACCACCGTTTCCAGCTAACTTTGGTTTATATGGCCGTCCAACAACGATTAATAACGTTGAAACATTTGCTTCTGTGCCTGTGATTTTAAATAATGGTGGCAATTGGTTTTTGGAATTAGGTAAGCCAAATAATGGCGGCTACAAAATTTTCTCTGTGTCTGGTCATGTTAATAAGCCAGGTAATTATGAAATTCCATTGGGTACGCCATTCTCACAATTGTTAGAGTTAGCAGGCGGAATGCGTGACGGTAAAAAATTAAAAGCCGTTATTCCTGGTGGTTCGTCAGCGCCAGTGATACCAGGTGACATGATGATGGACATGACGATGGATTACGATTGTATTTCTAAGTCAGGTTCAATGTTAGGTTCTGGTGCCGTGATCGTCATGGATGATTCTACTTGCATGGTAAAAGTGTTATTGCGAAATGCTGAGTTTTATCATGAAGAATCATGTGGCCAATGTACACCATGTCGTGAAGGTACAGGTTGGTTAGAACGAGTATTACATCGTATTGAGCATGGACATGGTACAGCAAAAGATTTAGAACTATTGACCGATGTTGCAATGAAAATGTCTGGTCGCACCATTTGTGTATTGGCTGATTCTATTGCATTACCTGTCGTTAGTTTTATGAAGTATTACCGGCCTGAGTTTGAATATCATATTGAGCATAAACGCTGTATGGTGGATTAGACCCCTCTCCCCATCGGCTTCGCCCCCCTCGCTGCGCTCTCCCGCGCTTCGCGGGGAGGGGGGAGTATGAAGTAGGCACCGAAGGGGTGCATGAGATTGGTGTAGGGCATATTGAACATGCTCATTTTGCGATTTTTTTAAATGCATATAATTTAGGTTTGACCCATGATTGAAGTCGAAATAGATGGTAAAAAATTCCAGGTAGAGCCTGGGAAAATGATTATAGAAGTAGCTGATCAAGCGGATATTCGTATTCCGCGTTTTTGCTACCATAAAAAATTATCCATTGCCGCTAATTGCCGTATGTGTCTGGTCGATGTAGAAAAGTCAGGTAAACCATTACCAGCCTGTGCAACACCAGTAACGGATGGAATGATTGTTCGTACACATTCAGCTAAAGCAATTGATGCGCAAAAATCAGTAATGGAATTTTTACTGATTAACCACCCATTAGATTGCCCGATTTGCGATCAAGGTGGTGAATGTGAATTACAAGATATTTCGATGGGTTATGGTAAAGACGTTTCTCGTTATAACGAAGGTAAACGCTCAGTTAAAGATAAAAGCCTTGGATCGTTAATTGGTACTGACATGACACGTTGTATTCTTTGCACGCGTTGTGTTCGTTTTACTGAAGAAATTGCTGGCGTACAAGAGCTTGGAACCTTAGGTCGTGGGGAAACATCTGAAATTGGAACATGCGTTGAGCGTAGTTTAGTTTCTGAATTATCAGGTAATATTATTGATCTATGCCCAGTTGGCGCGCTAACTTCCAAGCCATTTCGTTTTCGTGCACGAGCATGGGAAATGGAGCAAATGCCAACTATTGCGCCGCATGATTGTATCGGCTCCAATATTTATACGCACATCTTAAGACAGCGAGTATTACGCGTTGCACCACGTGAAAATGAAGCAATTAATGAAACATGGTTGTCGGACCGTGATCGTTTTAGTTATGAAGCCTTAAATGATGATGAGCGTTTATTGCAACCGATGATTAAAGAAAATGGCGAATGGCAAGTAGTCAATTGGCCAACCGCATTAAAACGCGTCGCCGAAAGATTACAACAAGTTATTCGCGAAAAAGGTGCAGATAAAATTGGTGCTTTATTATCACCAACAGCAACCCTGGAAGAAGCGCATTTATTACAAAAATTAATACGTCAACTGGGTAGTCATAATATTGATCATCGTTTGCAACAAATGGACTTTTCTGCGCAACACAGTATGCCACTCTATCCTGGCTTACATATGAGTTTAGAATCATTCGAAGGACAAGATACCATTGTATTGATTGGTTCACATATTTCTCGTGAACAACCTATTGGTGCACATCGTGTACGTACTGCGGCATTGCAGGGTAGTGCGATATTTGCAATCAATCCAGTAGATTATCCTTTCCGTTTTCCAATGAAAGGCAAACAAATTGTTAAACCTAGCGCAATGCCTCAAGCATTGGCTGAAGTGATTAAAGCTTTGTTGGATAATGGTGTTGCAGCGCCAGCAGTAGAAGTTAATAAGTTAGTACAGAATGTTAAACCCAGCGAATTTGCAGTTGAACTTGCTAAACAATTAAAACAAGAAAGCAAAAAAATAATTATACTGGGCGCAATTGCACAAAATCATATGCATGCGGGTACCATAACATATTTAGCAAATATTATTGCCAAAATGACACACGCTCATGTTGGATTCTTAACACCTGGTGCAAATGGTGCTGGTGCATGGATAGTCGGTGCAGTGCCACATCGTGGTATCAATATGAAGCATCTATCCAATCCAGGATTAGATGTACAACAAATGTTGCAAGCTAAATTAGCCGCCTATGTATTATTAAATGTGGAGCCAGATTTAGATTGTGCTAATCCACAATTGGCTAATAAGGCTATGGTTGCCGCTGATTTTGTTGTTGCAATTACCCCATTTTTCTCACATAAAGTTGCGGCGTATGCTGAGGTATTATTGCCAAGCACGCCATTTACTGAAACATCGGGTACCTATATTAATGCTGAAGGAAAATGGCAACGTTTTAATGGTGTGGTCCCTGCACAAGGTGAAGCGCGACCTGCATGGAAAATTCTGCGAGTATTGGGTAATTTGCTTGATTTAGAACATTTTGATTACCAATCATCAGAAGAAATTCATGATGAAGTGAATCGTATCGTGGCGGAGAATCAACCATCACACACACATACACTACATACTCCTACAACAATACCTCCCATTATTGAGGGTATTGAGCGATTAACTGAATGGCCAATTTATCGAGCAGATAATATTGTACGTCGCGCGCCAGCGTTGCAAGCTGCCGTTATTAATGAAATACCAGTTGCTCGTATGCCAGTTACTTTAGCCAATAGATTGCAACTATCTGCAGATAGTCGTGTAGCAATTAAACAAGATGATTGCGAAGTAATATTACCAGTTGAATTGTGCGATGATATGCCAGATAACACCGTTTATATCCCAGCCGGTTTTGGTTTAACATCTGATTTGTCAGCGTCATTTGGCGCATTAAGTCTCCAGCGGAGTGATACACACCATGTGGAATGATTTGCTTACATTAATTTGGATTGTAATCAAGATAATTATCGTAATCGTGCCATTATTGCTGGCAGTGGCGTATTTAACTTTTGCTGAACGAAAAGTGATTGGTTATATTCAAGCGCGTATTGGGCCCAACCGTGTTGGTTATTTTGGATTATTACAACCGATTGCCGATGCAGTGAAATTATTTTTGAAAGAACCAATTTATCCATCTAGTGCTAATCCAGTATTATTTTTATTAGCGCCAATTTTATCGATGGCACCCGCGTTAGCAGTATGGGCCGTCATTCCATTTGATAAAGGGTGGGTGATTGCTAATATCAATGCAGGTTTATTATATATTTTAGCCATGACATCGTTGGGTGTTTATGGAATTTTGATTGCGGGTTGGGCCTCAAATTCCAAGTATGCATTTTTTGGTGCTATGCGTTCTGCTGCGCAAGTTGTGTCATATGAAATTGCTATGGGCTTTGCCTTAGTGGGTGTTTTGATGGCCGCTGGCTCAACTAATTTACAAGATATTATCATTCGTCAACAAGGTGGTATTTGGCATTGGTTTTGGTTGCCATTATTACCTATGTTTTTAGTTTATTGGATCTCAGGGTTAGCAGAAACCAATCGTTTACCATTTGATATGGCTGAAGGTGAGTCAGAAATCGTAGCGGGATTTCATGTTGAATATTCTAGCATGGGATTTGCGATGTTTTTCCTGGCTGAATATGCCAATATGATTTTAGTTGCTGCCTTAGCAACGATTTTCTTTTGGGGTGGTTGGTTATCACCATTTCAAGGTATTCCGGTATTAGATTCAATATTTGCTTGGGTGCCAGGTATTGTTTGGTTTTTAGCTAAACTAGGCTTTTTCTTATTGTTATTTATTTGGATTCGCGGTACGTTGCCACGCTATCGTTATGATCAAATCATGCAGTTAGGCTGGAAAGTGTTAATTCCAGTAACCATTGTTTGGATAGTGTTGATTGGGTTGGCAATTGAGTTTAGAATGCCACCGTGGTTTACCTAGCGACACATTGGCGCTAACCAATTTGGACGGCCAAAAGCCATCCCAAAAGGGTGAAGGCGGAGACCCGAATTAATTGTATGCAGTCCCTAGATTAAATATGTTAATAATTTAAGCGATTATTTCATGAATAAATTTAAACGGTTATTAAAAAGTTTCTTACTGTGGGAAATACTGATGGGTTTAAAACTCACCGGTAAGTATATGTTTAAACGAAAAATAACAATACAATTTCCAGAAGAAAAAACACCTACATCACCACGTTTTCGTGGATTACACGCCTTGCGTCGTTATCCTAACGGCGAAGAGCGTTGTATTGCATGTAAATTATGTGAGGCTGTTTGTCCTGCATTAGCCATTACTATTGATGCAGAACCACGAGCTGATGGCTCACGTCGAACCACACGCTATGAAATCGATTTATTCAAATGTATCTATTGCGGATTTTGTGAAGAATCATGTCCTGTTGATTCTATTGTAGAAACAGGCATGTCACATTACCATTTTGAAAATCGCGGTGAAAATATCATGACGAAGCCCATGCTGTTAGCCATTGGCGATAAGTATGAAAAAGAAATCGCTGCGGCGCGTCGGACTGATGCAGCATTTAGATAGTGAGAGAAATAATGTTATCAACAGTATTGCAACAAATTGTGTTTTACTTCTTCGCAGCCTCGTTGGTATTTTCTGCCGCGATGGTTGTACTATCCCGTAACCCGGTAACTAGCGCATTATTTTTAGTTTATAGTTTTTTCAACAGTGCCATTTTGTGGATGTTATTAAATGCCGAATTTTTATCATTGGTATTAATCTTCGTGTATGTAGGCGCAGTCATGACCTTATTCTTGTTTGTGGTCATGATGTTAAATATCGATATTGAAACATTACGTAAAGGTTTTGTCCGCTATTTACCCTTTGGTTTGGTTGCGGTTGCGCTTGTCGTTGGTTTAATGATTACAGCGATTTGGCCAGCTAATTTTGGGGCTTTACCAAATCCCCAAGCCGCAGCAGATTATAGTAATACGGGCGCATTAGGGGCGTTGCTTTATACACATTATGTATATGCTTTTGAGTTGGCTGCTATGTTGTTATTAGTTGCTATTGTTGCTGCAATTAGCTTGAGTCAGCATGGCAAACCACAACGTAAAACACAAAATATTAGTAAGCAAATTGATGTTGATCCAAAGGATCGTGTACATCTTGTCAATATGCTTAGTGAAAAGAAACAATAAGGAATATCATGCCTTTATCTGCATATTTAATCGTAAGTTCGATTTTATTTGGTATCGCGGTTGCTGGTATGGTGATCAACCGCAAAAACTTAATTTTATTATTGATGTGTATTGAATTAATGCTATTAGCTGTTAATACCAATTTTATAGCATTTTCACACTTTTTAGGTAATTTACAGGGACAAATATTTGTCTTCTTTATCTTGACGGTGGCAGCAGCAGAGGCTGCAATTGGCTTGGCCATTTTGATGGTGTTTTTCCGCAATAAACACACAATCAGTGTCCAAGAGATGAATTCATTAAAGGGTTAAGCTGTGGATACAACAATGAATCCAGATATATTACGAAATTTAAGTTTAGCAATTATTTTATTGCCATTAGTTGGTAGTTTAATTGCGGGCTTTTTTGGCAAACAAATCGGACGTCGTGGTGCTCATTGGGTCACTATTATCCCGGTTGGAGTTTCTTTTTTCTTATCAGTTTATCTGTGCAAATTAGTTGTGCTAGATAATATGACTTTTAATGGTGCAATTTATACCTGGGCAACCAGTGGTGTTTTCTCATTTGATGTTGGATTTATGATCGACAGATTATCCGCATTAATGATGATGGTGGTAACGTTCGTATCTTTCTTGGTACACATTTACACTGTTGGTTATATGGAAGGTGATAGTGGCTATCAGCGCTTTTTTAGCTATATTTCACTATTTACATTTGCTATGTTGATGTTGGTATCAGCCAATAATTTCTTACAACTCTATTTTGGTTGGGAAGGAGTAGGTTTAGTTTCCTACTTATTAATTGGATTTTGGTATAAAAAGGAATCGGCAAATCAAGGTAGTTTGAAAGCCTTTTTAGTCAACCGCGTAGGTGATTTTGGCTTTATTTTAGGAATTGCCGCAGTATTGACTTATTTTGGTACGGTTGATTACAGCAGTGTTTTCAATCAGGCTCCAGCATTAGCTGCAGCAAATACCATGGTTCACATCATGCCAGGTGTAAATTGGTCAGCTATTACGGTGATTTGTTTACTGTTATTTATAGGTGCTATGGGTAAATCAGCACAAATGCCTTTGCATGTGTGGCTTCCAGAATCAATGGAAGGTCCAACCCCTATTTCAGCACTTATCCATGCGGCAACCATGGTGACAGCTGGGGTGTATATGGTGTCGCGCATGTCACCATTGTTTGAATTGTCCGCTACTGCATTAAGCTTTGTCTTGATAATTGGTTCAACTACAGCATTATTTACGGGTATTTTAGCATTAGTACAAAATGATATTAAACGTGTAGTTGCTTATTCAACTTTATCGCAATTGGGTTATATGATTGCAGCGTTGGGCGCATCTGCTTATTCAGCAGGTATGTTCCATTTATTCACGCACGCTTGTTTTAAAGCGTTATTATTCTTAGCAGCGGGTTCTGTAATTATCGGTATGCATCACGAACAAGATATGCGAAAAATGGGTAATTTATGGAAGTATATGCCGATTACCTATATAACGTTTTTGGTAGGTGCGTTGGCATTATGTGCGATTCCACCTTTTTCAGGGTTTTACTCAAAAGATACTATTATTGATGCGATTCATGTAGCTACCATTCCTGGCGCGAAATACGCCTATATTTGTGTATTGTTAGGTTCTTTTGTGACAGCGCTTTATACTTTTCGCGCGTTTTTCATGACATTTCATACTAAAGAGCGAATGGATGATCATATTCGCAAATCTATTCATGAATCAAAAGCGGTAGTATTAATACCATTAATTATTTTAGCTATTCCTTCGATCTTGATCGGATTGCTTTTTGCAGGCCCAATGTTATTTGATCAGAATAGTTTATTGGGTGATACCGTTTTTGTTGCTCCGCAATATGATACGTTGGGGCAAATTGCGCATGACTTCCATGGTGCATGGGCTATGGCAATTCATTCGGTAGTGACATTACCATTTTGGCTAGCGGTTTCTGGAATTATTGCTGCCTGGGTTTGTTATATTGCTGTTCCAGGTTTGCCAGCTTGGGCAGCTCGTCGATTTGCCCTATTACATCGTATCATGGTTAATAAATATGGGTTTGATGAATTTAATAATTGGTTTTTCGTTCGAGGTGGCCGTAAATTAGCAACGTGGTTATTCCAGGTTGGTGATGTCAAAATTCTTGATGATTTTATGGTAAATGGATCGGGGCGTGTGATTGCGTGGCTATCTGCGACAACCCGTAAGTTGCAATCTGGTTATTTATATCATTATGCATTGGCTATGGTGCTAGGTGTGTTGATATTTTTAGGTTGGTATTTGATACGTTAATTATTTTTCGGAGTGAAAATTGTTTCAACAATTACCGTTACTCAGTTTAGAAATTTGGTTGCCAATGTTGGGCGGTGCTGCAGCACTGATGACTGGTGATGATCGTCGTGCCAATGCCGCGCGACTTATCGCATTATTTACAGCAATTATCTGCTTGGCTTTATGTGTTCCACTTTATTTGGAATATGATGCATCAACTTCTGTTATGCAATTTGCTGAATATTATCCGTGGATTGCGCGTTACGGCATTTACTATAATTTAGGTGTGGATGGCATTTCATTGCCTTTAATTATGTTAACAACCTTAACAACATTAGTGGTTGTTATTGCTTCCTGGCGCCCCATTAAACATCGCGTTGCACAATATATGGCAGCCTTTTTAATTATGCAAGGCATGATGGTCGGTGTATTTGCTGCGTTAGATGCGGTGCTTTTTTATGTATTTTGGGAAGGTATGCTAATTCCTATGTACCTATGTATCGGTATGTGGGGTGGCGAAAATCGTAGTTACGCGTCAATCAAGTTCTTCCTCTATACGTTTTTCGGCTCAGCCTTGATGTTAGTTGCATTATTATATATGCGTTATTATTCCGGCAGTTTTTCTATTCTCGGTTATTACACATTAAAACTTAGTATGACCGAACAAATATGGATTTTCTTAGCATTTTTACTTGCCTTTGCTGTTAAAGTTCCTATGTTTCCTTTTCATACCTGGTTACCTGATGCACATACAGAAGCGCCTGCTGGTGGTTCAGTGGTGTTAGCTGCATTAATGTTGAAAATGGGTGTGTATGGCTTCTTACGGTTTAGCTTGCCTATTACGCCAGATGCTTCGCGAGCATTGGATTGGTTAGTGATTTTATTATCATTATTTGCCATCATTTATATAGCATTGGTTGCTATTGGCCAAAAAGATATGAAGCGATTAATTGCTTATTCTTCTATTGCACATATGGGTTTTGCGACATTAGCATGTTTCATGATTTATTTAATTTTAGCAAGAACGGGTGATATTCGGGATGCATACATGAGTCTGGAAGGCTCTATGGTGCAAATGATTTCGCATGCATTTAGTACCGGAGCAATGTTCTTTGGCGTAGGCATTTTGTATGAGCGTTATCATAGTCGTATGATTGATGATTTTGGTGGTATTGTAAATTCAATGCCATGGTTCGCTGCATTCTTTATGTTGTTTTGTATGGCTAATGTTGGCTTGCCAGGAACGTCAGGTTTCGTAGGCGAATTCATGATTATTTTGAGTGCATTCGGTGCAAGTGTGTGGATTGCTTTAATGGCAGCTTCGACATTAGTATTAGCAGCGGCTTACACACTATGGATGTATAAACGAGTTTTCTTTGGTGAAATTACCCATGATTATGTCGCTACATTTGAAGATATTAGCGGTACTGAGACGGCAGTAATGGTAATTTTGGCTATTGCTGTAATCGCACTAGGTGTTTATCCACAACCATTATTAAATATGATGCATGCCACAGTTGGGCATTTATTAACAATTAGTAATACTACCAAATTAGTTTAGGAATAGAACATGAGTTTTACTGTTACACAGCTTATCCCGGCCATGCCGGAAATTTTTATCACAGCAATGATTTTAATCATTTTGCTAGTCGATCTATTTTGGGGTGAGCGGTTACGTAATTTAACTTTTATGTTGACCCAATTAACATTGGTAATTTGTACCTTTTTATCAGTTAATTTATTTCATTATCAAACCGAAATTGTTTTTAATAATAGTTTTATCATTGATCATATGGGCTGTGTGTTAAAAGTCTTTATTTACGCTACAACTTTCTTGGCATTATTGTATTCCCATAATTTTATCCGACAAAAAGGTTTAGCTGAAGGACAATATTATTTGCTAACCTTATTTGTGGTGTTAGGAATGATGGTCTTAGTGTCAGCTTATAGTTTTATTACCTTATTTCTTGGGTTGGAATTATTATCATTGCCATTGTATGCAATGATTGCTATGCAACGAAATTCAGCAGAATGTGCTGAAGCCGCATTAAAATATTTTGTGCTAGGCTCAACAGCATCTGCCTTTTTGTTATTTGGTATGTCCATGTTATATGGTGCAACGGGTAGTTTAACTATTCCTGATGTCATGCAAGCAATTGCTGCTTCCAATAATACTCAATTAACAGTATTAGTATTAGGGTTAGTTTTTGTCATTGCGGCAGCGGCGTTTAAACTAGGTGCGGTACCTTTCCATATGTGGATTCCGGATATTTATGAAGGTTCACCGTTACCTGTAACGTTAATTATTGCAAGTGCAACTAAAATTGCGGCATTTGCTTTAGCTATTCGTTTATTAGTCGATGCCTTGCCGGCATTAACGAGTCAATGGCAGCATATCTTGATGGTAATTTCTATTTTATCGATGGCGATAGGTAATATTGTTGCGATTGTGCAATCTAATATTCGTCGTATGCTTGCTTATTCTTCAATCGCTCATATTGGTTATATGTTATTAGGTTTAGTTTCTGGCATTGCATCTGGCTTTGGTGCTGCCATGTTTTATACCCTTGTTTATGCCATTATGTCTTTAGGCGCTTTTGGTGTCTTAATGTTGTTAAGTCGTACTGGCTTTGAGGTCCAATCCATTGATGACTTGCGCGGTTTAAATGCACGTAATCCCTGGTTAGCATTCTTAATGCTATTAGTGATGTTTTCTATGGCCGGTATTCCGCCAAGTGCAGGATTTTTCGCTAAAATTTCAGTATTAGTGTCATTAGTTCACGTACATTTAGTTTGGTTAGCTGCTTTAGCTTTAATTTTTGCTATCATCGGCGCATATTATTATCTACGTGTGGTAAAAGTTATGTATTTTGATGCGCCAGAAGACCATACTATGGTTGTTATTGATGGTTTTGGTAAGCAATTGGGCATTAGCGTTAACTGCTTAATGGTACTAGCTTTAGGTATTATTCCAACAGGATTATTTCAAGTTTGCCTGGCTGCGTTCGCAGGATAAGCTAAACTACTTATATGAGGGGTAGTTTTTGAGGATAATATCTTGGAAAAGATGGATTTTCATGAAAAAATCTCATTACTTATTGATAAATATAAAAAAAGTATACCGCATAAAATCAATGAAATTGTAACCATTTGCGAGCAACTCAATGCAAAGTGGGATAACAATGTACTTGTTGACCTACATTGTAAAGTGCATGCTTTACATGGTTCCGCAGCAATGTATGGCTTTACGAAATTAGAAAAGTCAGCTGAAACTTTCGAGTTTTTTTTGAAAAACTTATTGAAGGTTAATCCAAGCGAAGATCAAATTGCGCGATTATCTCAATTTTGTCAAATGCTATTGGATGCAGCAGACATTAAAAATAAAACGCTTTATACACAGAATAAGAATGAGTTGTTAATCCAAAATCATATGATTTATTACCTTGCTCCTACCGACGATAAAGATTCCTTACAAAAATTACATTTTGAACAATTTGGCTATATTACTAAAATATTGCACGATGTCGAATCCTTCAAAAAAATATTGGATGAAAGTTTACCGGAATTAATTATTGTTGATATTAAATGTCTCAATGAAGAATTAGAAGAAATTCTTAAAAAGATTAAAAGTCCAAAATTAACGTTAGCAATTCCAATATTTTTTCTGGGTGAAAGTGATAACTTTTTATTACACCTGCAGGCTGTTCGCGCTGGCGGTGATGGTTATTTCCCATATCCATTTAAAGAAGAAGAAATCATAACTAAATTAGCTTTATTACATAATGAAGATAAAGATCCTTATAAAGTATTACTCATTGAGGATGAACCTGATGTAGCACAAGTTTATGAAACGATTTTACAGTATGCTGGTATCGCAACAATGGTGATTAATCAACCAGTCTTTATCGATAAAGCGTTACATGAATTTCACCCGGATTTGATTTTAACTGATATTTATATGCCAATTTGTAGTGGGCTAGAATTAGTTAAAATAATTCGTCAACGTGATGCTTATGTACACATTCCAATAATTTTCTTATCGATGGAAGAAAACCCTGAAAAACAATTATATGCTATGAGCATGGGTGCTGATGATGTTATCAAAAAATCAATGGATCCTGGTATTTTAATTTCAACAATTAAAAATAGAATCAAACGTTATCATGCATTGCAGACTTTAATTATGAAAGATCATTTAACAGGTGTTCTTAATCATAATTCAATTATTCAAGAACTCGAGTCAGAATTAAAATTAGCAAATCGTGCTCATCAAACATTGACTGTTGCAATAATAGATATAGATAATTGTCAGAAAATTAATGATGATTATGGTTATATCGTTGGCGATCGGGTGATTAAGAGCTTATCTTTGATGCTATGTGAACGATTGCGAAAATCGGATTTAATTGGTCGTTATAGTAGTGGTAGCTTTTTAATGGTCTTACCTAATACAACGGTACAATCCGCTTTAACTCTTATTAATGAATTTAAAGAGTATTTTAGTCAAGTTGTATTTAATAATTTAGGGGAATCATTTTTAGCGACTTTTAGTGCTGGAATAGCATCATTTCCACCTTGTTTATCAGTTGAAAGTTTTATTCATACTGCGAGTGAAGCGTTGTTAAAAGCAAAAATGGTCGGTGGGAATTGTATATTTAGCGATTATTCGACATAGATACGCACCGATAAATTTCAAAAAACCTTACCGGTTAAAGCGATATTTGCCTTGGAATTTATCAAGGCGAGTATATATCTATCACACCTCAAAATGCGAGTTTACCATTCTCTTAGAAGCAAACATCGCACCTTGATGTGTGATAGGTATATTATCATTAACTAGGAGCACTTGCCGCATTAGCTGATTGGATAACTTGTTGTTCTTTACCCATCAATAATGGTTTAGCAGAAATCTGTTGTTGCTCCATTTGCATAGCTGCCAATGTAGCATTTAATTGCTCTAACTGCATGCGTAGCTGAAAGAGTTGATAATTCATTTCGGCTTGTGTATAAAGCGTTTCACGTGCAACATCAACAATTGTCATTTTACTGACACTTTCGGTCCAAGCAGGTTGCATGCGGCGCAGAACTTGCTTTTGATCATTTGATAAGACACTTTCACCATTTAATTGTTGAACTGGGATACGTTCATTATACAAATTGTAAAGTGCATTTAAGCCCACTGATTGACCGGCATAATAAGTTGCTAGTGAGTTTAAATAAGATGCGGCTGTTGCACCATCTGCTTTTTGTAACGTTTGCGCATTTAGCGGCGTTACTCTGGCTCCCGCATCACCTAAAAATTGAATAAATGTGCCAGCTTGTTGACGCTGTGTATCACCATTGTATTTGGTTGAGGCAAAAAGCGCTTCACTTGATAAGTAAGTAGATTTAGCTAATCCCATCGTGTCTCTGTTAACCGGTACCATAGCTGCATAAACACCAGCAGAATAATTAGTTGGTAAGCCCGTAGACGTTGTTGCTTGTGGCTGAGCATTAGGTGCGGTGACCGCGTTAAAGATAAAGGCCGTAGTATCTTTTGCGGTTTGTGCCTGTAATTTTTGTGAGTCAGTAATGGCGTATTGAGTAGCATTACCTTGCATGGTTTTAAGTACCCAAACTGAATAAGCATTTTCACAATCTTGTAAATAAGTATATAAGCCACTTAAGACATTGATAGTGCCAAAGCCAAATGCACTAGCAACACCACTTGTAATTTGATGAACGCTGTCAGAGCTATCATCAGCTAGCGCTGTACTGCTACCTAATAATCCTACCGTCATCGCTGTTGTTACAGTAGTTAACGCTACCAATTTTTGTGCTTTATGTTTCACAGAAACCTCCAGTGGAAAAATTAATTGAAAATAGATTTAAAAACCATAACTCCAACCGCTGCCACCATTAGCACCATTACTTAAACCATTTGGCGTAGTGGGAGCTGGTGGGTTTGTAGATGTGGATTTATTAGTAGAAGTGGCAGGGCTGGCATTGTTTGATGGCCCTGTGGTCGGTGTATTCGTCGTGGGAGTATTGGTTGGCGCTGGTGGTGTTATAGTGGTTTGAGTGGCGCCATTACGTGTTCCAGCTTGAATGATTTGTTGTCCAACTTGTTGTAAATATTGTTGATTTTGAGCACGTTGCTGATTAATATCTTGTTGCATTTGCGTACCCATTTGTTGGGCTTGGTTTTGCGATGCTTGGACATTCATACTATTTAAAACACTGATATCTTGATTACCAACTTGTTGGTAAAGGGTGTCATTCGCGTCTGCTGCCCAAGCTGAACTCATACTAATCAGCCCAGTAACAACGAATAACGAGGATAATTTAGCTACTTTAAACATCTTCACCTCCAAGCGCTTTTACAATTAAATCTAAACGTTCTATAGAAAAAATGCGGCCTAATAAACGTAATCTTTCAAAGACTATATTACGCCTTAAAAAAAGGCCAGGAATATCATCACTGCTTTTGCTGGATTCTTCAGCATGAATAAGTAATTTGGATGCGGCACCAGGATGAGCGGTGTCTAATGCTTGTAAAAGGCGTAAATTACGCGCTGCTTTAATATACGTGGCAAATTTAATAAACTCATCTTTCATTCCAAGTTCATAATTGCCTACTTTATCTAATTCTTCGCCCAATTTGGCAACTGCGGCTTCAAAGGCTGGATCGCCGTCTAAAGTCCATTGTTCCACACCTTCCATAAAAGCAACCACACGATAAATCATTGGATCGGGATATTCTCGCCAAAACCTATGTGCGCCTTCATGACTAAGGTCAACCATATCGATATCTCCTGAAATTTATATGAAATTTGAAATGGGGCAAGTGGGGCCCCGGAGCTGCGGGTATCCCGCCGTGCTCGCAAGCTCCGCGCGGACGGGAACCCTCCCTTTGCTCCGCCCACTTGGTCATATTTAATGATACTCGCATCTTCAAATATAATGGGCATATATGCACACTATAGAGTTAGTTGCAAGCCCAAGCAAGCATTTTCATTAAAATGATGTATTTTTTTTAAACAGTATTGGCGGGGGTTGACTTCCAGTGTTATATTGAAATTAAAGGGTAAATTTTATTTTGAGGTCAATCGCATGGCGGATACACCAAAAGTACCAGAAACGAATGTTGAAGAACAGAAACAACCACCGGTGAGCAAGGTTGAAAAACCGAAAAAAGGTTTATTGAAACGTGCTGGAAACGGCGTTAAATCCTGGGTAAGCTGGGATGCAGTCAAGTCTAATTCTAGTTATGTGAAGGATAATGCACGTTCTCTCTTTATTATTCAAAAGCCGGAACATACTGAAAGTTTTGAAGAGGCAATGAAACGCTTAAATTTGTCTGAAGCAGATATTCAAGAGCGTCAATCTAATTTTCTGCGCATGGTTATTATTATTGGCTCATTTGGAGCATTAACGCTTTTGTATACCCTTTATTTATTATGGCAAGCCTCATTTACTAGCGCTGCATTGGCGTTTGTCGTGACATTATTATGTTTGGTAACAGCATGTCGTTACCATTTTTGGTATTTTCAGATAAAAAATCATAAATTAGGTTGCACAATTAAAGAATGGCTTAATGAAAAAGTGAGTGGAGACAAGTGATGCGTATTTTCCTCGGCTTAATTTTATTATTAGTATCTCCACTAAGTTTAGCGGCAGGTAGTATTTTTGCGGTGCCTAACATGGATCAATCCATGTTGTTTTTAAGCGAAATATTCGGTCAAGTTGGTAATGTGATCGGTGGTGCGACTAATGGTCCACTAGAGACTGTAATTTTGCTCTTTAATAACGTTGCCTTAGTAGTCGGTGGTTTTATTATTCTTTATGCCATTATCGTTTCTACTGTTAATACGGCACATGATGGTGAATTATTAGGGAAAAAATGGAGCTCAGTGTGGATCCCATTGCGTATGGCCGCGGGTTTTGCCATGTTATTACCAGTAAAAGCCGGTGGTTACGCGATTATTCAAGTTATTATTATGTGGATTGTAGTGCAAGGTGTTGGTGCAGCGGATTATCTATGGAATCAATATCTGAAAAATGTGATGGAAGGGAATGCGACACCACAAGTGCCTTATGTTTCGCAACAAGTTATGCCTGCAATTATCCAAATCTTTAAAAATGCCTCTTGTACCTATTCATTAGCTTTAGCGCAAAATCAACTTGAGCAAGGTGTACAAACTCAACCATCTACATCCAGTATTTTTTACCCATCATCTGATGCATCAAATGGTACGGCAATAAAATTTGGTATTACCAATCCTAATCAACCAGCTATTTGTGGAACGGTTGAGTTAACTGCGCCACAAAAACCTTCTGGAGTAGGACAACAAGGTAGTTTTAATACTAATAATACTGCCATGGGTAATGTTGCGAATTATGTGCCAGCAGCGGAGGGTGTGTCACAAATTACCAATGCTTTTACTAATTATGGTAATTACGGATCCTTGGATGACGTATATGCTTATCGAAAAGCCATGCAATCGAACCAAGTATTGATTAGCATCACGCAAACATTAGCTCAAGCTGCTAATTATTATGTTAACACATCAAATTATTGCAACTTAAATACCGATAAAAACTGTATTCAAGAGGTACAACGACAAATTCTTAATGCGGCACAAAACTATTCAGCGCAATCTACTGGCGCGAATGCACCTATTGTCAAAGGACAAATGGGCGGCGGTGGGTTATTGACTAAAGGGACGCAGGGAGGGCTGGGTGACACACAACAATTAAGACAGTCACTTGCATCCAATGCATCTGTGGCAATTATGGGCGATTTAAATCAAGCACGACAATATGGTTGGTTGTATGCAGGAACTTACTACCTTTTATTAAGTAAAATTACTGCTGAAACCACGCCTAATGTGAATGCCCCTAAAGTAAATACGCCGAATTTAGGTGCCATTAACAATTACGCATCATCGCAGCAATATAGTGATACTCAGCAAATTACTCAAATTTGTAGTGGTCCTAATCTTGGATCAAATAGCATTTCAGCAACGACTGCAAATAATGCGGGTGCCATTCTTGTTCCGTGTATTCCAAAGGATTTAAATGTAAATGGCCCGGCTCAAACTTTTAATGTTACTTATACCTCTAATAACGGTACTGGTATTCTCTCACCGTTGATTGGTGCGATTAATAGTATGTTTGAAGATATCTTTAATTGGTTTCTGCAAGTCATAACAAGCACATCCAGTAATCCGGTTGTGGGATTAGCAACCATGGGACAAACCATCGTTGTAACTGTGGCAAGTACATTTATGTTATTTGGTGGTTTAGTCGTCGGCATAAATGCAGGTACTAGTTGGATTCCGTTTGTTGGCAGTGATATTTCAAGTTCAATTGAAATTGCCTTGGATTTATTCGTTTTGCCGGCAATGGGATTGTTAGGAATGACCATGGGGTTTGGTGCCATGGTGGGATATTATATGCCATTAATCCCTTATATTTTGTTTACAGCAGGTTCGCTAGCGTGGTTAATTTTGGTAATTGAAGCGATGGTGGCGGGACCTATTTTAGCACTGGGGATTGTGCATCCAGAAGGTCAGCATGACATTTGGGGACGATCTGAAAAGGGTGTTATGTTATTACTAAGTGTATTTTTGCGGCCCATGTTGATGATTATTGGTTTTATTGCTGCAAGTTTATTAGTATATATCGCGTTTCAGATTTTAAATGGTGGTTTCAAAGTTGCAATTTCATTTTTAAGTATGAGTGTTTTTGGACCGTTTACGATGTTCTTTACACTGATCACTTATTTCTCGTTGGCAACGTATTTAATGCAACAATGTTTCAAGTTAATCCACAAAATTCCCGATCAAGTATTACGTTGGATAGGTGAAACACCAGAACAAACCGGTCAAGAAGCCGATCAAGAAGTATCGCAAGGCGGCCAAAAAGTTTCTGGTCAAGCAGAAGGTGGTGCCAAAGCGGGTGCTGAGGCTGTTAAAGATGAGCGTAACCGTGCATTGCAAGCCAAAGCAATGGAGGCCGCCTTCAATGCTTCGCAGGGCAAACAAGGTGGTGGTGAGAATAATAAGGTTTCATAATGGGATTAGTGTAGCATGAATGAGTCTTATAGTTTGCCAGATGAACCATTACGTTTTACCAAAGATGAAATGGATCGAATGTTGGTTTTTTGCCATCAAATTCAAGCATCTGATATAACGCTACAAACCAATGAGCATGTTATTGCTGAAGTGTATGGTCGTTTATATCATATTACGCGCAGACGAATGACCAATAACGAAATTGGCGACATGCTGAATTTTATTTATGGCCCAAATGGTACGACGCAAATCTTAAGCGGTAAAGATGTTGATACGCACTATGAAGTGCGTCCAAGTCGATCTGAGCGCTATCGTTATCGTGTCAATGGTACAGGCTGTCAAGTAGAAGGGCATGATGCCATTCAAATGACCTTACGTACTATTCCAAGTGATCCTCCAACATTAGAAAGCATGCAGTTGGAACCAACTTTATTACCAGCGATTGCGCCACAAGAAGGTGTGGTATATGTTACGGGCGCAACTGGATCAGGTAAAAGTACTTTATTAGCAGCGATTATTCGACATTTAGCAGAAAGTACAGAAAGCAATCGTAAAATACTTACTTATGAATCACCTATTGAATTTGTATATGATAGCGTTGAAAGACCTAATACTGTCATTAGTCAATCCGAAATTCCTCGTCATTTGCCTAGTTTTGCGGCCGGAGTGCGCAATGCGTTACGACGTAAACCGCGTTTGATTTTGGTGGGTGAAGCACGTGACACGGAAACAATTGCAGCGGCAATGGAGGCAGCTATTACTGGGCATCCGGTTTACACGACATTACATAGTAATGGTGTCTCCGAAGTTATGCGTCGTTTAGTCAATACATTTCCAGCTGATGAACGACATGGCCGTACTATTGATATTATTGAAACCGTACGGTTAATTATTTGGCAAAAACTAGTACCTACTGTTGATGGTAAACGCACTGCATTGCGCGAATTTTTAATCTTTGATGAAGCTATTCGTGATAAGTTATTAAGTGTCAATGTCGAAAATATTACAGCAGAAACACGCCGCTTGTTGAAAGAATATGGACAACCTATGATCGTCGAAGCAAAACGTCGATTTGATGATGGTATTATCAGCGAGCGTGATTATAAAATTTTAGCGGCTGGTTCAATTAATGCTGACAGAGATGCTGGATTGGCGTAGTATCTGAATATCGCGCGTAATACAGGATCGTGCCATAAACAACCACCGATCCCGTATTACGCTCTTATATTGAATTGTCTTGTTATTACCATATTTAAAATATTAATTGAGCCCCCATTTTTATCATTTTTCTCGCTTTAATACGGGCTACATTTTTAATTTTTTCAATTGCTCTTGCAATTGTTGCAATGCAGCAGAAAAATCACTTAAACGTTGTTTCTCTTGTACAACCACCGCTGGTGGTGCCTTATCAACAAACGTTGGATTCCCTAACTTAGTTTCACACTTGGTTATTTCAGCTTGCAATTTTCCAATTTCTTTATTCAAGCGCGCAGTTTCAGCAGTAACATCAATTAAGCCAGCTAATGGAATTAATAGCTCCATTTGCCCAACTAAAGCTGTTGCAGCAGCAGGGGCTTCTATATCAGCAGCCAAAAAATCAATGGAATTTACTTTTGCTAAACTGCGAATAAATAACTCTAATTGGTTCAAACGTATTTTATCGTTATCATCAGCATTACGAATAATTAATGGCAGCATTTTACCAGGATTAATATTCATTTCGCTGCGAACAGTTCGAATCCCAATGATAGTTTTTTGTAGCCATTCAATATCATCACAACTCTCTGTATCGATAACACTATTATCTACTTGAGGATAAGCTTGAGTCATGATGCTTGCATTAGCGGCTACTTTCTTGCCAGTTAATGGTGCTATCGTTTGCCAAATGGTTTCCGTAATAAATGGCATAAATGGATGCAATATTCGTAATAATTGATCTAATACATTTATCAATGTATAGCGCGTACGACGTTGCATGTCAGGATTATCTGATGTTGCTAAAATAGCCTTTGCTAATTCTAAATACCAATCACAGTAATCATTCCAGGTAAATTCATAAATGGATTGCATTGCCAAATCAAAACGATAATTGGGAAGATCAACATCAACGATAGAATTAATTAAGTGCTGTAATTTAGATAATATCCATTTGTCAGCAATATTAAGTTGGGCATTATCTGATTCGTTAAATGAACAATCTTTACCTTCAACATTCATAATAACAAATCGTGCGGCATTCCATAATTTATTACAGAAATTGCGACAACTTTCAAGACGATTTAATTCGAAACGTAAATCACGGCTTGGACTGCTGATGCTGTAAAATGTCATACGCAATGCATCAGTACCATATGCAGGAATACCATCGGGAAATTGCTGGCGCGTGGCTTTGTCAATTTTAGCCGCCATTTGTGGCTGCATTAAACCGGTGGTACGTTTCTGTAATAAATTATCAAGATCAATGCCATCGATTAAATCAATGGGATCTAAAATATTACCTTTTGATTTCGACATTTTCTGGCCTTCATGATCGCGAATCAAGCCAGTAATATAAATATCTTTAAAAGGAATTTTTCCAGTAAATTTCAAACCAAACATAATCATGCGGGCAACCCAGAAAAAGATAATATCAAAGCCCGTGACCAAGACACTGGTTGGATAAAATGTTTTTAATTCTGGTGTGTCATGGGGCCAACCTAATGTGGAAAATGGCCATAGGGCTGAAGAGAACCACGTATCTAACACATCAGTATCTTGCGTTAATTTAACTGTATCAGATAAATGATATTTCTTACGAGCACTTGCTTCATCTTGCGCCACATAAATATTACCGGCTTCATCATACCAAGCTGGGATGCGGTGTCCCCACCATAATTGACGACTGATACACCAATCCTCAATGTTATACATCCATTGATAATAGGTTTTACTCCAGTTTTCTGGGATAAAACGAATCTCACCACTCTCAACTGCTTTAATTGCAGGTTCAGCTAATGGTTTAGTTTTCACATACCATTGGAAAGTTAAGAAGGGTTCTAAAATTTCACCTGAACGATCGCCGCGTGGTACATTTAGCGTATGAGGCTGGATTTTTTCGAGTAAATGTTGTGTTTCTAAATTATTAACAATTCTTTCACGTGCAACAAAGCGATTTAAACCTCGATAAGCTTCAGGCACCTCATTATTTAAAGTTGCATCGGCATTTAAGATATTAATTAAGGGTAATTCATGACGTTGGCCAACGGCGTAGTCATTAAAGTCATGTGCAGGTGTAATTTTCACACACCCTGTACCAAATTCTTTATCAACATATTCATCAGCAATGATTGGAATGGTGCGATCAGTTAATGGTAAATGAACAAATTGGCCAATTAAATGTTTATAACGTTCATCTTCAGGATGCACTGCCACTGCAGCATCACCTAACATGGTTTCTGGGCGAGTAGTAGCAACAATTAAATGACCATTACCATTCACTAGTGGATAACGAATGTGCCATAAGAAACCTTGTTCTTCACTTGCTACAACTTCTAAATCAGAGATTGCGGTATGAAGTTTGGGATCCCAATTAACGAGACGTTGGCCGCGATAAATTAATCCCTCATCAAATAAGCGAATAAACACTTCACGTACGGCATCAGACATATGCTCGTCCATGGTAAAGCATTCGCGTGACCAGTCAGCAGATACCCCTAAGCGGCGCATTTGTTGCAATATGGTATTTCCGGATTGTTCTTTCCATTCCCATACTTTTTCGACAAATTTTTCACGACCGAGATCATGACGTGTAATATTTTGTTGTAATAATTGGTGCTCAACCACCATTTGGGTTGCAATGCCGGCATGATCAGTACCAATTTGCCATAACGTATTATCACCATGCATGCGATGATAACGAATTAACGCATCCATAATCGATTGTTGAAAGCCGTGTCCCATGTGCAAAGTACCGGTGACATTAGGTGGTGGCAACATGATGCAATAAGCAGGACCTTGGCCGGTGGGAGTGAAATAACCCTGTTGTTCCCAATTTTGGTAACAGGTTTGTTCGATTTGATGTGGGTTGTAAACTTTTTCCATTAAATTACCTAAAAAATAGTTTAAAATTATTCTGCAGTTGAATTTTTTTTCAACCAATGGGCAAATTCAGACTCAGTCATTTGGCTGCTCGCTAATGCTAATACAGTCATGACCATTTCAGTTTCTTCAACATTTAAAAAATAACCATTAAGCGAAAGGAAAACGCCAGCACAAATAATACCGGTACGTTTATTACCATCAAGAAATGGGTGATTTTTTATAATGCCATAAGCATATGCAGCAGCAAGATCAAATAATGTCGCTTTATCATTGTAATGATAAACTTGTTGAGGTTTTGCTATTGCAGATTCAAATAGGCCATGATCTCGAATACCATGTAAGCCACCATGTTCACGAATTTGATCAGTATGAAATGCCAACACATGAGTTGTAGTTAGCCAAATAGGCTTTTTCATTTAGCTAATTCTCGTAGTGCGTTCTTATATTTTTTCGAAAATTTAGCGTATGCTTTCATAGCATTATCAAAATCTGGATCATAAGGAGTTAAGATCACGCCTTCGGGTGATTCAATTACATTGAGTAAGTCGCCTTCAACCGCATGTAATTTATCTGTTAATTGCTTAGGTAAGATTACACCAACGGAGTTACCAATTTTTCTGACTTCAAGTTTCATGGTATTTTGCCTAAATGAACATGTTATAACTTAAATTATAACATTCGGCTGGTGAAAATGGAAGCAGATTTAATAAAAAACTAGGGTTTATTGGCAATTTGCTAGGCTTTATCTTCAACGTAGTAACATTGTCAATCGCCCTAGTATTTATCCATTTGATGCGTATGCATATCACAACTGTCGGCACGGTATTGTTTAAATCGCTCACGTGTTGCAGCACGTTGAGTTTCATCACCAAAAACAATTTCCATTACACGCTTACTATTCGAATAAAAAGCCGGTATTTCATGGCTTAAATTTAAAATAAGAGGATAAGAGGCTTGTGGTTCGCTATAGCCAATATTGATCGCAGGAGGGTATTTTGCTGTTTCACCTTGCAATAAGTGTGGAACAAAACTGATATCATCAAAAGTCCACAACAGCTCATCGAAGCGATGAGCTGTTGCTTGATCAGCGCAGTACACATACATGCGCTGTTTATGACGATAAGCTTTTTCTGCTAATTTACAGGCAAATTGTAAACCAGCTGTTTCATTTGCTTGTGCCAGAACATAAAAATCAACGCGAACTGACATGCAATAAATACTCCACTAATAATGGTACTGGACGACCGGTAGCACCACCAGCTTTATTACTATCCGCTGGCATAGCTGTACCTGCACAGTCAATGTGTGCCCAACGATATTGCTTGGTAAATTTCGATAAAAAACAAGCTGCGGTGATTGCGCCAGCTAATTTGCTAGCATTAATCATATCAGCATAATTGCTTTTTAATCCTTCGTGATATTCTTCTACTAAAGGCATGTGCCATGCAGGATCATTACTACGTTTGCTAGCAGCAACTAATTCATTTGCTAACTCATCTTGATTGCTGAATACACCATTTAGTAAATAACCTAAGGAAATGACCATGGCACCCGTTAATGTTGCGATATCAATGACGGTTGCTGGTTTAAAACGTTCGGCATAAGTTAATGCATCACATAAAATTAAACGGCCTTCAGCATCGGTATTGACGACTTCAATCGTTTGGCCAGACATGCTTGTTAAAATGTCGCCAGGGCGATAGGAATTACCATCAGGCATATTTTCAGCAGTAGGGACTAAGCCAACCACATTAATAGGTAATTTTAATTCAGCAATGGCTCGCATAGTACCAATAACACTTGCTGCACCACCCATATCAAACTTCATATCTTCCATACCAGCTGGAGGTTTTAGTGAAATACCACCAGTATCAAACGTAATGCCTTTACCAACTAATACAATGGGTGCTTTATCGGATGAAGTACCTTGATAATTTAATTCAATTAATTTGGGAGGATTGGCGCTACCTTGACCGACAGCTAATAATGCACCCATTTTTAATTCAACCATATCAGTTTTTTCTAAGACGTTTACTTTTAGATTAGAAAATTCATTTGCCAATGCTTTTGCTTGTTCCGCTAAATAAGCAGGAGTACAAATATTACAAGGCATATTCGCTAATTGGCGTGCTAAATTAACCCCGTGAGCAATAGCTTGACCTTCTTTAAGCGCTATTTCAACATTGTTTTTCGCAGCAATTTTTACGGTTTCTAATAGACAAGTTTTTGCTGATTTTTGTGATTTGAATTGATCAAATTTGTAATTAGCTGTTTCAGCGGCTTGTGCCAGCATGCGGACGCGCCAATTTTCATTGGTTTCCGGAACATCAATTTCTGTTAACAGACATGCTGCATTATTAATAGGCAATTTAACTAATGTTGCAAAAGCGGTTTGTATTGCTTTACAGAATCCCGTGGCGGTTAATTTGTCTTTAGCACCTAATCCAACCAACATAATGCGTTCAGCTTTTATACCATTCAAGTGGTGTAATACGATTACCTGACCCGTTTCACCAGTAAAATCACCGCGTTCAATTACTTGGCTAATTTGATTATCACTTGATTTATCAATAAGTTGAGATGCAGATGTCAATTCACCTTTTTCAAAAACACCTACCATAATACATTGACTGGATATCGTGGTTGGATCTTGTTGCATTAATTCAAATTTCATTCTGGCCTCATTAAACAATTTAAATGTGATGAAAATATACCGCAAAATAGCTCTTAGGGGAACTCATGAGCGAAAGGTATGTAGTTTTTATGATTAAGATCATATTAATACGGTAATGATTCGATTTATTGTATCATAAGGTTAGTATGGATATGATTTAGAAAAATAACTTATGGGAAGTATCGTTATGCAAGATCTCATTCAACTTGACTCACTATTAACCAATGAAGAAAAAGCTATTCGTGATACATTACGACAATTTGTCGATGCGGAAGTGACTCCGATTATGACCGATGCTTATGAAAAAGCTGAATTTCCCAAACAGTTAATTAAACGGTTGGCTGATCTTGGTGTATTAGGCATTACCTTACCAGATAGTGTTGGTGGGGCTAATGCTGGATATGTAACATACGGTTTAGTTTGCCAAGAGCTTGAACGTGGCGATAGCGGATTACGAAGTTTTGTTTCCGTGCAAAGTTCATTATGCATGTATCCGATTTTTACCTATGGTAATGATAAACAGCGACAACAATGGCTACCCAAAATGGCGCGGGGTGAATTAATTGGATGCTTTGGTTTGACTGAACCGGATGGTGGCTCCGATCCATCGGCAATGAAAACACATGCGGATAAAGTGGATGGTGGTTGGTTGTTAAACGGCAGTAAACAATGGATTACCAATGCGCCGTTTGCTGATTTAGCAATCGTTTGGGCAAAAACCAAAGATGGCGTACGAGGCTTTGTTGTTGAAAAAGAATTTAAAGGCTTTGAGCGAGAAGAAATTCATCACAAAATGTCATTGCGAGCATCAGCAACCGGTAGTTTATTTTTTAATGATTGTTTTATTCCTGATTCGCATTTATTACCGGGTACTGAAAAAGGCTTAGGTGCAGCCTTATCCTGCTTAACACAAGCCCGTTATGGTGTTGCATGGGGGGCCATGGGTGCGGCAATGGCATGTTTAGATATTGCCTTAGATTATTTAGGATCACGACATGTTTTTGGCAAACCACTAGCAGGATTTCAATTAATTCAAAAAGATTTAGCAGATATTTATACTGAAATTTGCAAAGCTCAATTATTAAATTTACAAGCGGGACGTTTAAAAGAACAGGGCTCAAATGATCCAACTTTAGCTTCAATGGCTAAAATGAATAGCTGTCATCAAGCATTAAATGCCGCGCGCACGATTCGTAATTTATTAGGTGGTAATGGTATCACCTTGGATTACCACGTAATTCGACATATGACCAATCTAGAATCGGTTTACACGTATGAAGGAACAGATAACGTACATCACTTAATTCTTGGTAAGTATTTAACGGGATTAAATGCGTTTAATTAGCAGGTTAGACTCAAGAGCATGGGAACAGCAAACTCTTCTTTAATGTGAATTTCTATGGTTCCATCTTTATAGTTCGACTTGTTATGAATAGGTGACGATGATCGCCGTAATTGCTCATTCTGTGCATATTGTAGTTGCATAGTTTTCGGTATCATTGCAGCAAGAGAAGATGAAAATAAATCACTTGAAACATTAGGCTGATTAATGGTGATAACTAATTTTTCCCAAGCTAGTTTAATGTTCGTGCAATGTCGTTGCCATGCTAAAATTGGAATACCAGCATTCGCAATATTGCTATATAGTGAAGAAACATTATCTTTTACTGTCTTTAGTATTGGATGTTCACTGAGATTAAATATAATTCCTATTGTATCTAGCATAAATAGATCAACCAAATTGCATAATTCAAATTTTATTTTATATGGACTAGCTGCAATGATTGCTAGCGCTTGTGATATAAAGCGTGGAATGAGTGAGATAAATTGTTCTAGGTTAGAAATTGAATCAAGCTGTGTTGTGAGTGAGTGCAATGCAGCAACAAAAAAGCCTTGGTACGGTGTTTCTTTAAGGGCTAATAAATTTTTTTCATATAACGATTTAATGGAATCAATACAAGTTTGATAATTTACTTCGTAAGAATCGGGTAATACATTAACATGATCCTTAATAATTCGGTAACCACTAATTATATTATTATTGTTATATGTTGATAATATTAAGAATGTAAAGCGGTAGAAGAGTATTTTTTCAGCTACAGATATTTTTTTTGTCCTATTTTTTTCTGTATATAACTGCTGTGTTTCTAATAGATAGTTATGTGTTAGGTTGAGATAAGCCATATTTTTTATTGTAGGAATGACTGTTTCGTTAGTTATTGCATCATTAGTAAAATTTGTCGACGTAGTAAAATAAAAACCAGTATCTTTTTGTCCGAATATTTGGTTTGAACACCAGTTTAGTTTAGCGTAAATCTCGTAGAGAGTTCTTTTAATTGTTTCATCTATTAATTCATGTTTTATTAGATAATTTAAGCTAATGAATAAAATTTCCGCAAGGGATAAAAAGATTAAAAAGGCATCATCACTGCGAAGGATTTTTTCTTTTTTAATAATGCTGATTTTATTTAATAAAGCTATAAAATCCAGTGCTTCAGCCGTATCTGCAGTACGAATTTTTTTCTTTTTAAGTACTTTATCTATTTGTGGAATTAATTGATTAATCGTTTGTAATAGTTTTTCTTTCATTTTAACAGAATGCTTTTTTTATATTATTAATTAGGTAAGCCAATAAACGTAATTGACCTACCTATCTAGTTTATTATATTTATAATTGTTCTGCCGCAAAATCTGCCAAACGCGAGCGCTCACCACGATTTAACGTGACATGGCCGCTGTGACTCCATGGTCGAAACCGATCGACGGCATAAGTAAAACCAGAGTTGGTTTCTGTCAAATAAGGGGTATCAATTTGTTTAATATCACCTAAACATACAATTTTAGTGCCGGGTCCCGCACGAGTTATTAACGTCTTAATTTGTTTAGCTGATAAATTTTGTGCTTCATCAATAATGATATATTTATTCAAGAAGGTTCGACCACGCATAAAATTCATAGAACGAATTTTAATACGATTGCGTAATAAATCATTGGTAGCGCTTATCTCCCAATCTTCAGTATCATCATGACAGTGTAAGACTTCCAAATTATCCATTAAAGCGCCCATCCACGGCGTCATCTTTTCCTCTTCCGTACCAGGTAAGAAACCTATATCTTCACCAAGTGGCACCGTTACACGTGTAACAATAATTTCACGATAAAGTTTCTTCTCGATGGTTTGTGCTAAACCAGCCGCGAGGGTTAATAATGTTTTGCCAGTACCTGCAATGCCTTGTAATGAGACAAAATCAATAGAAGGATCCATCAATAAATTCAGTGCAAAATTTTGTTCGCGGTTACGAGCAGTAATTCCCCATACAGCATTATTCTGATGGCGATAATCAGTGGTTAACTCAATCAATGCATCATTATCATGAATTTCTCTCACTACCGCAGAAAAACCTTCTTCATCAGGAGTGGATAAAAACATATTGGGATACCATTGATGTATATCATCACCGGTTAAGCGATAATATGTTTTTTCTTTGTCTTTCCAAGATTGCATTTTACTGCCATGTTTTTCCCAGAAATTTTCATCTAATTGTTGTACGCCTTTATACAATAAATCGATATCATCAATGACTTGATCATTAAAATAATCTTCAGCATGAATGCCTAATAAAGTGGCTTTAATACGTAAATTAATATCTTTAGAAACGAGAATAATGGTGACATCTGCATGCTCTGCTTGTAATGCAATGACGGTTTCTAAAATACCATTGTCAGGTTTATTGCCAGGTAAACTATGCGGTAAGGTAGCTGTTAGCTCATGTGTTTGGAAAAATAAACGACCGTGTGTCTTGGTTTGCGAAGAATTCTTTGTTAAGCTAAGACCCGCTTTGATTTGATTATCTTGAGCGTTAGCAATAATATCAGCGAAATAACGACTCACTTGTCGCACGTTACGTGCAACTTCAGATAACCCTTTTTTATTGTTATCTAATTCTTCTAACACTACCATGGGAATGTAAATATCATGTTCTTCGAATCGGTAGATGGCTGAAGGGTCATGCATAAGAACATTGGTATCAATAACAAATAACCGCTTACCTTGCCCACGTTTTTTTGTCATGAAGTATTCCTTATAAAGTTAACTTAGGGTCTGTTTACAATTCTTTCACTTTTTCTAAAACTGCAGCAACATGGCCAGGAACTTTTACACCACGCCATTCTGCAACTAGTTTCCCTGTTTTATCTATTAAGAAAGTACTGCGTTCGATTCCCATTACTTTCTTACCATACATATTTTTTTCTTTAATTACACCAAATAATTTACATAATGCTTCGTTGCTATCGCTGATTAAGGCAAATGGAAAATTGTAATTGCATCTAAACTTTTCATGTGAAGTGAGTGAATCACGTGAAACACCAAAAATTTCAGTATGGTATTTTTTAAATTCAGAATATAAATCCCGGAAGTTTTCCCCCTCCATAGTACAACCTGGCGTGCTATCTTTTGGGTAAAAATAAAGCACAATATTTTTACCTGTTAAGTCAGACAATTTAATCAATTGTCCGTCTGTAGCCTGGGCAGAAAAATCAGGGACGAGTTGATTGAGCACAATATTACTCATAATAGAACTCCTTATGCACGTTCAGGTTCCAAGTAAGCATCAACATTCAAAAAATCACAAATATTAATGAAGCGTTCACGCAAATCGGATAATTGCGTATCGGCCGGCACTAAAATGCGCATGGCAAGTGAAAACATGGGGATTCCTATGGGATTGGCAGTGTAGTGATTATTATGTACTTCATATATCACTGCGCCCAGATCCGTAAAAAAACTGCTCATAGTTTCTATTAAACCATCGCAATCATGGGCAATTAATTCAACAGAATATGGAATCCATTTTTGATTATCGTGATGCTGTAATTCAGTGCGTTTAAATTGCACAATTAAATCGTGCTTGGTCGAAAATTCAGGTAAATGGGATTCGAGCTTGGCAATTTCATTCCATGGACCTGCAATTAGCAATAACATAGCAAATTCGCCACCAAGTACTAACATACGGCTAGAGTGAATTTGGCAATGATGTGATGCAAGAAACTCAGTTAATTGTGCCAATGTATTTGGCTGATCATGTGTTAAGACGGTTAATGCTAGGTGTTGATTCATTCAAGATTTCCATGTGTTAAAACACCAATGAAAGTATACTTTGTGACGAAGTATAGTGTAACATGGATACTAATAAGAAATGAAGGAGTATGCAAATGTTTAAAGGTAGTATGGTGGCATTAGTTACCCCAATGGATGCTGCTGGAGATGTTGATTACGAATGCTTAACAAAATTAGTAGATTTTCATTTACAAAATCAAACGGATGCAATTATTGCCGTTGGCACGACGGGTGAGGCTGCGACACTTAACTATGACGAACATCATCATGTCATACAATATGTTGTACAAGAAGTTGCCGGCCGTATTCCTGTGATTGCGGGAACAGGTGCAACAGCAACTAGCACGGCGATTAAATTAACACAAGCAGCCATGGATGCAGGTGCTGATGCTTGCTTATTAATGGCGCCAGGTTATGTGAAACCAACACAAGAAGGATTATTTCAGCATTATAAAGCGATTGCGGAAGCAGTGGCGATTCCACAAATTTTATACAATGTTCCTGGTCGTACGGTTTGTGATATCTTACCTGAAACCGTTGCTCGGTTGGCAGATCTTCCTAATATCATTGGTATTAAAGAAGCGACGGGAAAACTTGAGCGTACAATTGAAATTTTATCGCTTTGCGACGGAAAAATAGATGTTTATAGTGGCGATGATGCAGTGGCGTGCGCGATTATGTTGGCCGGTGGTAAGGGTGTCATTTCTGTTACGGCAAACGTAGCACCGAAACTCATGCATGAAATGTCGATGGCAGCATTGGCGGGCGACAAAGCGCAAGCTGAAGCAATTGATGCAAAATTAGCAGGCTTACATCGGAAATTATTTGTCGAAGCTAACCCAATTCCGGTAAAATGGGCGCTGGCAAAAATGGGGTTAATTCCAAATGGTATTCGATTACCGTTAACACCACTGTCAGAAAAATATTATCCTGAGGTATTGGCTGCGATGCAACAAGCCGGTATTCAGGTCGATTGACAATTCTACTATGCGGGACACGCGGAAATAAAAATGAAATTAGTTAAAAAACTTTTCTTAGGTGCGGTAGCCGTATCCATATTAGGTGAAATCACAGGTTGCTCTAGCGTTACGCATTCTTCCTATGCGCAAAAGGCCGGGTTATTCCCCGATCGTAATGTTATCTATTCGCAGGGTAAGAGCGTGCCAGCATTACAAATGCCCGCTGGTGTGCCACCAATTCCAAATGATCCTTATTATGTCGTTCCTGATTTGCCTAATAATCAAGCTGCCCCAGTGTCTTTATTGCCTCCTGGTAGCTTAGCCGCACAGAAAGCTGGGCAAAAAGGGTAATAACAGTTTAAGGCAAAATGTGCCTGGATGGAGCGAAGATCTCCCAAAGAATTTTTTTTATGTAGGGTGGACTAAACATCGCGTCACGTGCAAAAACAACTAATTAGCACGATAATGAAGCGATGTGTGCCCACCATCATGCCATCACTCATCACCAATGGTGGGCACATATTGTTATGCGATACCTCTTCGAGGGCAACAATATTTAGCCCATCCTACACCGTCAAGAAAATTCTTTGTATTGCATATGCCCATTTATCCGACATCGGACAACACTTTATTTTACTTCTTCGCAGATAGCATGATTTTATGTGTTATAAATCAATATGTTATTTAATTCTCATTAAAAAATACTTCATTGCTTCTTAAGATTTTCTTGTTTTATTCAGACATCTAACCTCTTGATTATATCCCATTTAATTTTTTGTTTTGCATTTAGAACATTTTTTGATATAATTGACGGCTCGAAAGTGACTACCCAAGTTCAATATATTCACAATTCGGTGAATATGTTTATTCGGTTGTATTTAGGTAGTCGCCTTAAATGTGCAATGAGCAAGGATGTTGTTGGGCATTCTCTTAATCTAAAAATAAATTTAGATTAAACCTTCGACCAAAAGAAAGAGGTAAAAGATATGCAAAAACAACCAAGGCGGACAAAATCAGTTTTCGCTAGTTTAATTTTAGTACCGTTGTTGGTACTTTCGACAAATGCATTTGCATTTAATTGGTTTGGGAACCACGCCCAAGTTAGTCAGCAAGTGAAAAGTAATTTTTCTGGACAGCATGCCAAATTTGTTGAATCAGTAGTAGATAGTACTTATCAAACAAATCAACAAATATTGAGTGACCGAAAACAATTACTTTCATTGCAAACGCAATATCAAAGTGGTAAAGATTTATCTGCCGGTGATAAACATTGGTTAATGAATTTAGCGAGTGAATATAAAATTGCATCGCCAAACTTTAATAGTAAAGGCACATGGCAAGAATTAGATAAGCGTGTAGATATTGTTCCTGTTTCACTGGTATTGGCACAAGCAATCCAAGAATCAGGATGGGGTAACTCTCATATTGCCCGTCATGCGAATAATTATTTTGGCCAAGAGTGTTTTTCACGTGGTTGTGGTGTCAGTACAGGCCATAATCGACGCGGTAATTATTATGAAATGGCTAAGTTTGATGATATTGATGATGCAATTAATACCTATATTCACAACTTGAATAGCAATAAGGCATATAAACAAATGCGAAATATTCGTTATAACGAACGTTCGCAAAAGAAAAATATCAACAGTATTGAATTGGTCAATGGATTAATGGCTTATTCTGAATTGGGTAATCGATATATATCATCGATTAAAAAAGTTGTTAATCATTTAAAACTGCAACAATTTGATAAGTTTGTTTAAATTATACGGCACGTCTGATGACGTGCCTATGTAAACGAAAAGGATTATTATGTTTACAACAAAAGTAGCCTCATCTCCAGCTTGGGATAAAGTAACACCTATCATGTCGAAATTACCACCGCATTATCCAGTATTATCAGCGGAACAATTGCTTAAAGGCAAAAATTACCAACAAACATTGTCGCAGTTAAAAAATTTAGCTTTTGTGCCAGAAAGTGTTTTCAATGACTTATATTTGAAAGCTATTCATGATTACGCCAATTTTGTGCAAGGATTACCTGCAACCCAAGTTGACACGTTTAATTATCATGGTGGTTTATTAGAGCTTGGCATCAAGCGAGCGCTACAAACTTTAGCTTGGTATCGCCGTGAATTTCCTGTCCGCCATGCGACCCCTGAGCAAATGCCCATTCGGCAAGCCATTTGGAGTTACGCACTTTTTACTGCTGGCTTGATGTATGGTATTGGTCAAGTTGTTGCTACGTACTGGGTGATGATGTGTGAAATGAATGGTCATCCAACACAACGATGGAATCCTGTAAAAGGATATATGCGAGATCAGGGCGAATTTTATCGTTATAGTTTTGAAACGACACGTCGTGATGAATTAGCAGCCCGCAGTACCTTGGTTTTAGCATTAGAGACTTTACCGCCAGTCGGTGTGAGCTGGATTGCAACGGATGCTGAAATTTTTAACGCATGGTTAGCCATTTTATTAAATGATGATAAACATGCAGGTTTATTTGCTAAATGTATTTTACCTATCGAAGCTGATTTAGAACAACAACCCAATTTAGAAGCTGGATTTTTAATTGGTGATTTAATTCAACAATATGAAATTGGTGAATCTAGTGAAGATAAGAAAAATGCTAAACAAGCTGATGACGCAGACAGTAATCAAGAAAATACCACATTTAATCAAGAAGCCACTGTACCTCAATCTCATTTTACTAATAGTGGCATGTTTATTCCGGGTAAAGAGATTAGCTCATCTGAAATCAGCGGTTCGCTGGGCGCAACTGAATTTGGTGAGTTTTTCCTTAATTGGTTAAAGCAATATGGACATAAATATGGTCGACAAAATGGCAATGGCGCATTAACACAGTTATTGATTACTACACCGCATGGATTGTTAGTTAGCCGAGATTTAACAAAAACCTTTGCGGAACAAAATCCACAATTTGGAAATGCTGATGAAGTGTATAATAAACTAAAAAATTCTGCTTATGCTCTTGGTGAAGTACATCGACAAGCATCAAGTGGGCTAAAGGCCATCGCGCAACAAAGTAGTGCATCAGCACAATCTTACGTTGCAGTCGATCCTACTGCTTTAACGCGTAAATTCCTGGGTAGTGTTAATTACGATTTGCCATTAACAAGAGTCAATGCGCAAGTATTTCCAGCATCCGATATCGGACATGTTAATGGGCCAGCCAATAAACTTTCAATGAGACCTTTGCGTTAAAGTAGAATTGTCAACAGCTCCTAGGTAAATGAAGGGCGTATTGCATACGCCCTTATTCATTACCCGATGCGCGCGATAATAAAATCTTAACTGCATCAGCTGCAGAATATTGACCTTGTAAAACTCGATAAACTTGCTCAGTAATGGGCATTTCAACGTTATGTTTCTTAGCTAAATGATAGATATGTCCAGCCGCGGTAACACCCTCAACTACTTGACCAATACTTTCAATGGCATCTTGTACTGAGCTACCACGACCAAGTGCTAAACCAAAACGGCGATTCCGCGATTTATCATCGGTACACGTTAAGACTAAATCACCTAAACCCGCTAAACCCATTAATGTTTCAGCTTGCGCGCCTAAGGCTAAACCTAAACGCATTAATTCAGCCAACCCGCGAGTGATTAATGCGCTGCGAGCATTCGCTCCAAAACCTAAACCATCGGAACTACCTGTTGCAATCGCTAACACATTTTTGACGGCACCACCTAATTGCGCTCCAATCATATCGTTGCTGGTATAAACTCGGAAACGAGGGCTGTTAAGCATATTGGCAACTGCGCGTGCGCTGGATTCTTGATCGGATGCAACCGTAATAGCGGTTGGGAGTTCTGTGGCTACTTCGGCGGCAAACGATGGACCCGCTATCACCGCTTTTGGCGTGTCCTTCCCTAATATTCGCTCAACAACTTGATGTAATAGCTCACCGTCAGCTTTGATACCTTTAGTTGCCCAGGCAACGGTTAAGCCTGGACGATAATAAGGTTTGATTTGAGTTAAACATGACTCAAAAACATGACTGGGTACCACAATCAATAAGAAGCCACAATTTTTCATTGCTTCATTTAAATCATCGGTGACTGTCAAGTTTTCTGGTAATCGAATGGAGGGTAAGTAACGAGTATTACATCGAGCGGCATTCATTTGCTGAATCTGTAAACTATCACGTCCCCATAATGTCACATTCGCATGATGTCTAGCCAAATGGATTGCAAGGGCAGTTCCCCACGAACCCGCCCCTAGCACTGTCAGTTTTGGTTCAGTTGTATTTACCTCTACCATGATTAGTGTTGTGTTTCCTCAGCCGCTGTCGTTGGATTGTTTGCTACTTGTTGCATATGTTGATGGTAAGCAGCATCAAAATTGACTGGCGCTAAATGAATAGGTGGGAAGCCACCATTCATACTCAAGCTTGCAATAGCTTCTCGAGCATATGGGAAAAGAATACTTGGGCAATAGCTACCAATAATGGGGCCTAATTGTTCATTAGTTGCACCATGAACAGAGAAAATACCAGCTTGTTGTACTTCAATTAAGAAAGCTACTTTGTCATTAATCTTGGTGGTTACTGCAATTCGCAAGACAACTTCATGTGTATCAGTACCAATTTGGAGGCTGCGATTTTGAATTTCGACTTCCATTTGTGGCTTCCATTCGTCAAGAAAAACTTGAGGAGTATTAGGTGCTTCGAAAGAAATATCTTTTATATAAATACGTTGAATCACAAAATTAGGCTGTGCTTCGGTATCCGCAGAATTTGGCTTAGTATTGGTTGTTGATTCGGTCATGATGGAACTCCTTCTAGAAAGTTATTTTAACATTTTATCTAATTCGCCGGAAAGCTCGAGTTGATACAAATCATCACAACCACCAATGGATTTTCCATTAATGAAGATTTGCGGTACGGTTCGGCGACCACTTAACTTAATCATTTCATTGCGTAACGCATCGTTATTATCGACACGAATTTCAGAATAATCGAGACCTTTGCGATCAAGTAATTGTTTGGCTCGTACACAGTATGGACAAATTTCAGTCGTATAAATAATTATTTCGGCCATAGTAAATTCACCTATTTGATGTATCTTGTTCCGGCATGGTCTTATTTATCAAGGGGCATATTATCATTTCGCCAAGCAGCAATTCCACCTGATAACGAATAGGCATTAAAACCTTGTTCTTTTAATTGAAGAGCCAATTTGGCTGTTTGTTGACCATTACTACAAACAAGTACAACGGGTTTAGACTTATCAAGTTCACTAACGCGCTTGATTAATTCAGCAGCAGGGATATTTTTTGAGCCAACAATTTTGCCTGAGCGAAAATCGGCTTTTTCACGCACATCAATAATATTGGCTTTTTCGTGATTAATCATCTGTACTAATTGTTGTGGTGAGCATTGTCCAGCTCCTCGTAATCGCCCCACTATTTCATTGGCAATTAATAATACTAAGACCACTACAAAAGCTGTGCTTAATAACCAGTGCGTTGTCAAAAATTGAATATATTCAGCCATAATAAACCTTAAGCAAATTAAAAGATGGCATAGTATATACCCATCATACCCCAAAATGCGAGTGTATAATCGTTCACTCGGTCGCTAAACTTCGCATCTTGAGGTATGATGGGTATTCCTGATTTCAGGTTATGATTACAATTGTTAAAAATATCGTAGCTAGGAACTACTGTCATGCCAAACCGCCCAAAGCCGATGTTATTGATTGTTTTAGATGGATGGGGTTACCGCGAAGATCCCACGGATAATGCTATTGCAGCGGCTATTAAACCAACTTGGGATAAGCTGAATCAACGCTATCCTCATACTACTATTTCAGGCTCAGGACGCTGTGTCGGTTTACCTGATGGTCAAATGGGGAATTCTGAAGTCGGGCACGTTAATTTAGGGTTAGGGCGTATTGTATTCCAAGATTATACGCGCATTAGCGAAGCCATCAACAGTAGCGAGTTTTTTACTAATCCGGTTTTAGTGAATGCAATTGAACAAGCTAAGAAAAATGATAAAACAGTCCACATTTTGGGCTTAATGTCGCCTGGGGGTGTTCATAGTCATGAACAACATGTAATAGCGTTAATTGAATTGGCAGCGCGATTAGGGACAACCAAACTGGCTGTACATGCTTTTTTAGATGGAAGAGATACCCCACCACAAAGTGCTGGTGCGACATTAGAAAAAATGGATACGCTATTAAAAAAAACCGGATGTGGTCAAATTGCATCACTATGCGGTCGTTATTATGCCATGGATCGCGATAAACGATGGGAGCGGGTACAGCTCGCTTACGATTTATTAACATCAGGAATAGCGGCTTACCAAGCTGATTCAGCAGTGGATGGTTTAGATGCCGCTTATCGCCGTGGTGAAACTGATGAGTTTGTTAAACCAACGACTATTTGTTCAACTAATCAAAAACCAATCACTATTAACAATGATGATGTTGTTATCTTTATGAATTTTAGAGCCGATCGTGCTCGTGAGTTATCATATGCCTTAACGCAGCCTGACTTTACTGGATTTGAAAGACTAAAATGGCCTCAGTTAGGTGCTTTTGTTACGTTAACTGAATATGCAACTAACATTAGGTCTCAAGTCGCTTTTCAGCCGCAAACATTAGCCCAAGGCATGGGGGAAGTACTTTCAGAAAATGGGTTAACACAATTACGAATTGCTGAAACAGAAAAATATGCGCATGTTACGTTTTTCTTTAATGGTGGTACAGAAACAATTTATCCAGGTGAAAAACGAATTTTAGTACCATCCCCTAAAGTGGCTACCTATGATTTGCAGCCAGAAATGAGCGCTTATCAATTAACCGATCAATTAACGGCGGCGATAAAATCACAAGAGTTTGATTTTATTGTCTGCAATTTTGCTAACCCTGATATGGTTGGTCATAGTGGGAATTTTCCAGCAACGGTGAAAGCTATTGAGGTTGTCGACACTTGTTTAGGATATATTTATGATGCCTTGATGGAGGTTGGGGGTGAGATGTTAATTACCGCTGATCATGGTAATGCTGAATATATGTTTGACAAACAAACCGCACAACCACACACAGCGCATACTACGGAACCTGTTCCATTAATTTATGTCGGTCGACCAGCCTCATTTACCGTACCAAATGGTAAATTAGCAGATGTTGCGCCAACATTATTATATTTAATGGGCTTACCTATTCCGAAAGAAATGGAAGGTAAAGTATTATTATCATTGTCGTGACTGTAGTTGAGATTTATTAATGAGTGTTGCCAATAAGTTACAATTTATAATTAAAAAAACGATGATTACCATCTCGTTAAGCATGATGGTATTGGTTGTACCAATTTCATATGCCGCTGATAACTCAAAAGATATGAATAAACAATTACAAGCGGTGAATAATCAAATTAACGATGTTCAACAAACGTTATCTCAAGATCAAGTTCGCCAAGATAAATTGGAAAAAGAGCTTCAAAAGATTGAGGTTACCATTGGGCAGTTAACTGAAAATTTACATGTGTTGGATAAGCAAATCAGCTTGCAAATGACAAAATTGTCGCTATTGCAACAACAGCAAACCATTTATCAACAACAACTGACCGAGCAACAATCAGCGTTAGCCGCACAAATGCGTGCCGCTTACTTCATGGGGCAACAGAATTATTTTAAGTTATTGTTGAATCAACAAAATCCAGCGGACATTACCCGCAATATGACGTATTTTAAATATTTGAATCAAAATCGACTGACCCTTATCTCGGGGTTAAATAATACACTTAATCAATTGCTGACAAATCAACAACAAATTACTCAACAAACAAAATCGTTACAACAATTGCGTGATCAGCAACGATTGCAAAAACAACAACTGGTACGTGGTCAACAGGCGCGTATTCAATTGCTTTCCAGACTTAACCAACAAATTGATACAAACAAGCAACAATTGGGTGCTTTGCAAAGTAATAAGAAAAATTTACAGCGTTTGATTGAACAATTGCAGCGTGAGGCTGGTCAAACTCAAATAGCATCAATGCCAATTCCATTTGCCAAATTGAAAGGAGCATTGCCCTGGCCAACACGAGGTCCTATTACCTTGCATTATGATACCCCGATTGATAATAGTGATTTAACATCGAATGGCATTATAATCAAAGCGCCAGAAGGGCAGAATGTTTATGCAATTTATCCTGGACGTGTTATGTTTGCAGGATGGTTAAAAGGATTTGGATTATTAATGATTATTGATCATGGTAATGGCTATATGTCGTTATATGGGCGTAATCAAAGCTTATTTAGGAAATCTGGGCAAGATGTCAATGCGGGTGACTTAATTGCCCAAGTTGGCGAGACTGGCGGATATGCGCAAAGTGGTCTGTATTTTGAAATTCGTTATAATGGCGATCCAATTAATCCAGAGCAATGGTGTAAATCGTAAAGAGTATTATTAGGAGTAGTTGTATGTATTCAGGAGTGAAACATCTTTTAATTAGCTTATGTTTAGTAAGCATGCCTTGCTTTGCAGCGACTACGGCCGCATCAAAACAAGTTGAAAAGAGCTCAGCACAACAAGTACAGCCATTGCCCATTGAAGATGTACAGCGATTTACAACGGCTATTTCTGATGTTAAGAAATATTATGTTGAGGATGTAAGTGACGATAAATTATTTGATAGTGCCATTCGCGGTATGATGGCAGGGTTGGATCCGCATTCAACTTATCTGGATATTGAAGATTATGCCGATTTACGTTCAGTCACCGCTGGTGAGTTTGGTGGCTTAGGCATTGAAATTGGTAGTGAAGGTGGTTATATCCGCATTGTTAGTCCTATTGATGATACGCCTGCGCAAAAAGCTGGTTTAAAACCAGGTGATTTTATAATTAAAATTAATAATGAATCGGTACAAGATATGGATTTACGCGACGCTGTAGAAAAAATGCGTGGTAAACCCGGTACTACAGTCGTTTTAACAATTTTTCGTGAGGGTGAAAAAGCACCTTTTAATGTGACATTAACGCGTGAAATCATTCATGTGAAAAGTGTCAAAAGCCGTATGTTGGAAAATGGCTATGGTTATATTCGTATCAGTCAATTCCAATCACCAACTATTGATGATTTAAATGCGGCAATTGCAAAATTGAAAGCAGAAAATAATGGTAAAGATTTAAATGGTCTGGTGCTTGATTTACGCAACAATCCAGGTGGTTTATTAGATTCAGCTGTCGCGGTGTCTGATGCATTTTTAGATAGTTCTAAACTCGGTAAAAATGATTTAATTGTTTACACTAAAGGCCGCATGAAAGGTTCTCAACTAGAAGCGTCTGCAACACCAGGCGATTTACTTAATGGCGCACCTATTGTGGTATTAGTAAATGAAGGCTCGGCATCAGCTTCAGAAATTGTAGCGGGTGCGCTGCAAGATCATAAACGAGCGATTATCATGGGTACGCAAACCTTTGGTAAGGGGTCTGTACAAACAGTCTTGCCATTAGATGAGGAGACAGCGATTAAAATCACAACCGCACTTTATTACACTCCAAGTGGTCGCTCTATTCAAGCAAAAGGTATTGTGCCAGATATAGAAGTAGAAATGATGGATGTTAAACCTGATAAAAATGCTGAAAACTTTAGTACAGCAATTATTAAAGAACAGGATTTAGCCGCGCATTTAGCGAATGGTAATAAAGAAGAATCTGTTACCGAGCCTAAAGATAATGGAAAAGATGGTACAAAAGTTAGTTCAGATAGTAAAAAAGAAGATACTCAGCCACTTGCCGTGACGGATTATCAATTATATGAAGCATTGAATTTATTAAAAGGATTGCATGCAATAAATCCAAATAAAGATGCGGCTTCGTAAGATTAAATGTAGCCGGGATTGTAAAATTGTAAATTGAAGGGGCGTATTACATACGTCCTTTCTACCAAGTTAAATGCAGCCTGGATTAGCGTATGAGAAAACTTGATTATTGTGCAAATCAATGTGGTTTATATTGATATTACAAAATGCTAATAATCTGGTAACTGATTGGAAAATTAGGGGCTGTTGACAATTCGCTAGGCTGTGGCAGAAAGGCTTGATTTTTGAGCACCGCAGCGCAGCATACTTTGGCCGTCTGTGAGCAGCGGAGCACAAAAAATCGAGGCTTAATGCCCAGCATAGTAGAATTGTCAACAGCCCCTATAATAGGCTAGGATAAATGTTAATGGATATAACAAAAAATTGGTCAAACCAACAATGGAAAGATATCGCTTTATTAACAGTACTTTTTTTTATTTGCTATGTTCTTTTTACTGGCTTACATCCTATTTTAGTTAATGATGAAGGTCGTTATAATGAAGTCGCGCGAGAAATGTTTTTTTCTCATAATTTTATTACACCTACCAATAATAATGTTTTATTCCTTGATAAACCGCCATTATTTTATTGGTTACAGGCAAGCAGTTTTTGGTTATTCGGAATTAATGAATGGACTGTTAGACTGTGGCCAATGATTTTTGCCTGGTTTGGCTGTACGGTAACGTTTGTAACAGCATTTTATCTATATAATCGACGCACAGCGTATTTATCTTTCGCTATTTTAGCAATTTCACCTCTTTATTTTGTGTTTAGTCACTATGCTAATTTAGATCTTGAAGTCGCTGTATTAATTGCGGCATCGCTAATGGGATTTATGCTAGCTGTTCGTGATGGAACTGATAAGCCACATATTAAATCGATGTTATTTGCCTATATTTGTGCTGGTTTAGCTTTTATGACAAAAGGCTTAATGGGAATAGTTTTTCCTGTCATGATTATTGGGGCATGGATTATTTGTTTTAATCGCTGGCGATTATTGCGTCACATGTATATTGGCTGGGGGTTATTGATTATATTAACCATTTGTTTACCGTGGTTAATCAGCGTACAAATACAGAATCCTGAGTTTTTTAAATACTTTTTTTATATTCAACAATTTCAACGTTATACAGGGACGCAATTTAATAATCCTGAACCAGCAACATTTTATCTTGTTGCTATTATCATAGGCTTATTACCATGGACGTTTTGGCTACTACAAAGCATTTGGTTATCAATTATAAAAATTCGACAACAACATGATTATTTAGCTGGTTTTATATTATTATGGATAGGCTTAATTACTTTGTTTTTTAGTATTCCAACATCGAAAATTGATAGTTATATTTTACCGATTTTTCCTGCATTGGCATTATTAGTTGGTCGTTATATAGCAGAAAGAGAATTAACAGCCTCATTCTGGAAATGGATATTTTATAGTGTATCAATCTTGTTAATAATAGCGGCTATCATTCTTGCTATGTTACCGACTAAATTATTTGCTCATTATGATTTGAATCACCATGCTCAAATAGTTGGTGCAATCTTATTAGCTTTTTTTGGGATTTTCAGCTTTATATTATTTCATTTTATAAAACCCACTCAACGCTGGGCTGGCTTAATTGCTTTTATGGCAGTGGGATTAGTGTTGGTTAATTTGGCCCAATCGGTCGTTCACTATAAACCTACGATCAAGCCATTAGTAACGTTAATTAATAAGCAATTAGCACCACAAGATGAAATTGTTGCCTATAAGAAGTATTATTATGATTTACCCTTTTATACACAACGTCAGGTTACAGTAGTTGCTGATTGGGATAGTCCAAAAATTAAAAATAATGATAGTTGGAGTGGTCAGATGTCGAGTTTATTGGCTTATCAACCACAAGCAAGAACATGGTTAATTACAACGAATCAATTTTGGCAGCAATGGCATAGCCAAAAACGATTATTTGTATTTTTATCAAAGCATGACTTAGTGAAATTTCAAGCAACAGCAAAACCTTCATCAGTTTATATCATTGGTTATTATGATCGAAATTATCTCGTGAGTAATCAACCGTTTAATGTTAATCAATAGATATCCCACATGTCTATTCCCTCCCGCGAAGCATGTTAGGAGTGTTATTGTTTCACAGATCTGCTCCCCTCCCCCGCGAAGCATATTAGGAGTGTTATTGTTTCACATATCTGCTCCCCTCCCCCGCGAAGCGGGGGAGGGGTTGGGGGAGAGGGGCTGTCAGGCTTAAACAAATGATATTACGTAATCCGCATCATAAATCTTACCAAGCGCTTTATTTTATCAGAAAAAATAAGTGGTTTATAAAATTCACCAGCTACACGTTTACTTAATTCAGAAAGCGTCGGATAGGGCACAATCACATCAGTTAATGCACGTACCGTTTGTTTTTGATGAATTATCATAATCCAAGGTAATAACAATTCTCCAGCTTGTGGACCAAGGATAGTAACACCTAAAACATGTGCTTTTTTATCAGTAATAATTTTTATTTTGCCTAACGTTTTTGCTTCAGCTTGTGCCCGGTCATTATCTTTAAAATCAGTTTCAAAAATTTGAATAGTATCACCAAATTTTTCCTGTGCTTGGGCAAGTGTCATACCTACATGGGCAAGTTCAGGTTCAGTATAAGTGACCCATGGCGTGGCAGAATAATTAATTTTAGCCGGCATTTTAAAGAGAATTTCTCGCAGTATCAAACCAGCATGATAACTTGCAATATGCGTAAATGGCATTTGCCCTGTAACATCACCAATGGCATACACACGATGATTTGTCGTGCGCAAATGAGCATTAACTTGAATACCTTTATTGGAAAACTGAATATTCGCAGCATCTAAATTTAAGGTTTTGACCTTAGGTTGTCGACCCGTAGCAACTAATAATTGTGTGCCAGTTAATTTGTATTGTTGATTATCGCGGGTAAATTCGACAGTGAATTCATTTTGGTTATATCTAACCTGAGTGATATTAGCTTGTTCATAAATTTTTATACCATTCACCAATAGTTGCTGGCGTAATATTGCTACCATATCTGGCTCATCTTTTGCCAACAATTTTCCTGCTTCTAAAATAGTGACATCTGCTCCTAATAGGGCAAATGCTTGCGCCATTTCACAACCGATAGGGCCACCACCAATAATTAACAGTTTCTCTGGTAAGTGTGTTAAATTAAAAATTGTTTCATTAGTTAAATAAGGAATATTTGCCAATCCTGGAATGGGCGGAATAAACGCGGATGAACCGGTTGCAATCACAAAACGTTTGGCTTGAATTAATTTATCACCGGCCTGAAGTGTGTTTGGATCAACAAATTGACCCGTTTCTCGAATAACAGTGACACCGAGTTTTTCAAAACGCTCAACTGAATCATTCGGCTCAATATTTTTTATCGTTTGCTGTATATGTGCCATGACGGCCGTGAAATCAATAGTAATATTGGCGGCATGAATACCAAGCGTTGCCGCATCACGTATTTGTAAAACGGATTTTGCTGCGGCCAATAATGCTTTGGATGGCACGCAACCATAATTCAAACAATCACCACCCATGCGATGATTTTCGATCAAAATCACTTTGGCACCCATTTGTGCGGCACCTGCAGCAACACTTAAACCGGCGGCTCCTGCGCCGATAATAGCAATATCACACTTGAGTTTGGTTGCCATGATTTTTCCTTAATTTATGATATATTGCGGGTAATAACGCTAGTAATGCCAATCCAATTAAGGGTAATAAGATATAGGGTTTAAAAATAATGCCTAAATCTAACGACTTATTTTGATCGAATATAGCGCCTAAACCGCTACCTAACCAAACATATACGAATGTGCCGGGAATAATGCCGAGAAAAGTGGTAATCACAAATGTTCGAAAAGGAACACTTAATAGTGGAGAAACAACATTGATTAACCAAAAAGGAAAAATAGGGACTAATCGTAATACCATTGAATAAGAAAACGCATTGTCAGCAAATCCTTTTTCAAAAGCTTTTAATTTTCCAGATGCTTTACGAACAAGCGATTCACCAAACGCGGTATTTACAGCACCAAAAATAATCATTGCCCCAATTGTTGCGCTTACCACCACCAATAATGTTCCCAGCCAAGCACCAAATAGAAATCCGCCGATTAGTGTCAGAATGGTTGCGCCTGGGATAGATATGGCGACAGCAAGCATATATATTAACATAAATGAGGCAATAGCTAAGAACAGATGGGTTTCACGCCATTGCAACAGCCCATTTCGGTGCGTTTTTAGCATATCAAAGCTGAGATATTGATATAATCGAAAGTAAAAAAACAATGCAAATAATATTATTAACACTGTTAATGGTAGCCATCTTTTTATCATGTTTTAAAGTCCTTTTACATTCTGGCATTTTGATTTATGATCAGTGCATCGACAATATACCCTAAGGTACGAACATGAAACAATACCACGATTACTTACGACATATCCTCCAGCATGGTGTGCATAAAGAAGATCGTACGGGGGTAGGTATTATCAGTGTGTTTGGCTATCAAATGCGCTTTAATTTACAAGCTGGTTTTCCCCTCGTTACTACCAAAAAAGTCCATACCAAAAGTATTATTCATGAATTATTATGGTTTTTAAATGGTGATACTAATGTGCGTTATTTACAAGAAAATGGTGTGCGCATCTGGAATGAATGGGCACGCGAAGATGGCAGCTTAGGCCCAGTTTATGGCAAACAATGGCGAGCGTGGGAAGGGGCTCATGGCGAGGCTATCGATCAAATTGCTAATGTCATTGAACAGATTAAAACCAATCCTAATTCACGCCGGTTAATAGTTTCGGCTTGGAACGTCGCTGATCTGCCAAAAATGGCATTAATGCCTTGTCATATTATGATTCAATTTTATGTTGCAGATGGCAAACTATCTTGTCAACTGTATCAACGTTCGGCAGATTCTTTTTTAGGGGTACCATTTAATATTGCTTCTTATGCATTTTTAACTCATATGATCGCACAACAATGCGACTTAGATGTGGGTGATTTTGTATGGACAGGCGGTGATTGCCATATTTATACCAATCATCTGGAACAAGTGGAATTACAATTGAGCCGTGAGCCTTATCCTTTACCTCAATTAGTATTGAAACGAAAACCAGCGTCAATTAATGATTATAAGTTTGAAGATTTTGAAATTGTTAATTATCAAGCGCATCCGCATATTGCTGGGGTGGTAGCGGTTTAATTTTTAAAAATTAATCATAAATCTCTTTTCGATGGCCTATCACTAAAACTAAAATCACCAAATTACCATCTTGGAGATCGCATATCACTCTATAGTCACCTATACGATAACGCCAAAATCCTTTCTTATCTCCAATTAAAGGTTTCCCCCGACTTTTCGGATTTTCAAGCATAGCTATTTCATCAAGATAATCCAAAATTTTTTTTTGCCATTTTCGATCTAATTTAAAAAATTCTTTTTTTGCTGTTTCTTTGAATTTAATCTTCCAAACCAAGTTCTTTCCTTATTTGCTCAATACTGGTTGTTGGTTCTTCTTTTTCATAAGCTGCAAGAGCGAGCAAATAATCTTCACGATCATTTAAAAGCTGATTAAGAGCTTGTTTGATATAAAAGCTTTTAGTTCGATGAGTATTTTCAGCAAGCTTTTCCAATCGATGGGCAAGCTTATCGTCGAGTCGCACAGTTACTAACATAAATTTCTACCGATGTATTACATGTAATACAAATTATAGCGCAATTTCTAACCTATTACAATGGACTATGGAGAGCAATAAGCTTTCTGCTTATCTTGTCTTGGCACTACAAAGCCTAGAATGAATAGTCCGCCCAATATCATAGGCAACGATAACAATTGCCCCATGGTCAACCAATTAAAGGCAAGGTAGCCTAATTGCACATCAGGTACACGGAAAAATTCACAAGTAAAACGCGCTACGCCATAACCCAGTAAAAACAAACCTGACACAGCATAACGTGGTCGAGGCTTACTAGAAAACCACCACAATAAAATAAATAAGGCGACACCTTCTAATAGAAACTCATATAATTGCGAGGGATGTCTTGGCCATGGACCGCCAGTTGGAAATATCATCGCCCATGGCACGTTAGTAACTTTGCCCCATAGTTCACCATTAATGAAATTACCAATACGACCAGCAGCTAAACCAATTGGTACCACCGGCGCAATAAAATCCATGATATCAATAAAATGTTTTTTAGTTTTGCGGCTGAATAACCACATGGCAAACATCACACCTAATAAACCACCATGGAACGCCATACCACCATCCCACGTTTTAAAAATGATTAATGGATCATGTAAAAAACTAGGTAAATCATAAAATAACATATAGCCAATACGCCCACCTAGCACGATGCCAAGTGCGCCATAAAAAATCACATCACTGATTTGTTCATTGGTCCAATTTAAATCCGGACGTTTTTTACTACGTCGCAATAATAAAAACCAACCTGCAAGCAAACCAATTAAATACATCAACCCGTACCAGCGGACTTTAATAAAGCCAATTTGTAAGGCAATCGGATTAATATCTGGGTAATGCAACATGGAATGAGATCCCGCTAATGATAGAAATTAGCAATATTATAACGTTATCCTATGGTGATAGGTATATATTTATTTGAAATTATGCAATACAGTGAATAATGCAGTAATAGGCGAACTGGTTGAGCTATCATTGATAATAGGTTCTACCAAACGAGTGTTAAATATTGTTGGCGGACTGTGCAAGGAATAAGTAAAAAATCTATAATTTATATCTGCTTTGACCTCAGATAGCAATTCCTTAACCCACATTGGATTATTAATTAATCTTTCTCGTTCCTGTTGTTTTTCAGAAAGGGAGAATAACAAGTCAGTTATGAGGGTGTTTATTAAAGGAAAAACGGTATTCATATGCGTCATTATTTCATCATAAAGCATTTTTTGTTCTTGATATTTTGCGTTGTCATCAGTGTTGGTAATATATGAAACTAACTGTGTAATAATATGACTCCAAACACTATTGATGGTTGGTGCTTGATTAGTTTCGGGTAAATTTTTCCAAAATGATGTTTCCTTAATTGATTTAATAAAAGTAAATTGTTGATTATGTATCCCATCCCACGCAATTTCCATGCCCATTTTTTTAGCCATATCCATTATTTTATGTAAATAAGAGTAAGCTTTTAATATAGTGGACAACTGACAATTCATATCATTTTTTTTACATTCTATTTTATATTTCTCGATCGCATCTAAAATCGGTTGCTTTGTATTGTCTACTAAAGATAAAAATTCTTCTTGGGTGGTTAAGGATCTTAATTCTTTAACAAAAATTTCAAATTTACGTGTTGAATTTATCAGGTGCTCATTTCCTAAGCTCTTACAAAATTTTGTTGCGCGAATACTAGCTACAAGTTGTTCTTTATGTGCAATATATTCGTGAGTATCATAAAATTCTTGTAGGGTACGCGGAAACTCATTTAGTTGCTTTATAAAAGCGGTGATAATTGCATATGTTTCTTTAGCGATTCTGTCAACAAAGTCAAATACATCGCCAGGTAAATCCAATAAAGTTCGCGAATAAGCAGCGAAAATTTCTTTAATTTCTTTTGATTTTTCACCACCGAACATTGCACCGGCTCGTAATGCATGTAAGACAACGCTAGCACAATTATGATTTATGACATGATAACCACTCTCTCGTTCTTGCTCGGGAAAAGTAGTTTCAAACCAATTAATAATGGCTTGTTCAGATAAACCAAATCCACCATCTTCTTGTGAAGGTATTATACATTCTTTTGCATGTAGTCCTTTGCGGTGTTTTAGGTCCTCAGTATACTCATGGAGACGAGAATATTGACGAATATGACCCACAGCAGAATTTTCATTTGGAGGATAATAACTAATATAAGCAGATCTTTTACCTGTTACACTTAGTGAAAGATGGGGTATTGTGCCTGCCCAATAATAAACTACAATCATTTTGCTTTCTTTTTGGATAGTAAAGTTCAAAAAATTTTATAGATTATAAGGTGAAAAAATTAACCTTAAATTAAGGATTTGCCCATTTTAGGTTAAATTCAGGATAAGGTAAGGATAGAGCAAATTTAGAACAATCCTGCAAAATTTTTTTATAGTAAAGTCTTGTTTTTTTTAAAGAGGGTGATAAAATGGCCATCCTTCTTGGGTCGTTAGCTCAGTCGGTAGAGCAGCGGACTTTTAATCCGTTGGTCGATGGTTCGAATCCATCACGACCCACCAACTATTGTCGGTACCCCGATTCGATATCCAAAAAATCACAAATAACCAATATTAAACCCACAGTAAAAGTTGCCGCGCGGTAGTGCGAAGTATGTAAGCACGCTCTAACCGATTCTCTCAATCTAATTAAAATGTAGTCAGGGTCTTGTTAAAGCCAGTTGGTGGCAAAATCTACATCTGGTAAGATCACATTTCTATAATTAACGGTTGAGAAATTATATGGAAATTTTATTTGTCCCGGGCCTTTTATCTACCCCACAAGTTTGGGGAAGTCTGAATGACTTACGTAAATCTTACCGATGTCATGATGCTGATGTCACTCAATATGACGATATTGAACGTATGGCGGATAGTATTTGTGACCAGTTTAAAAATGAGACTGCTGAAAAAATCGTTATTGGTTTTTCGATGGGAGGATATATTGCACTAGAGTTGGTTCTAAAAGCTAAGCTTAATATTAAGGGCTTAATTCTTATGAATACAACGGCAGCTCCTGTCAATCCATTGACTATTCCGGATAGAATGCGTGCAATTGAATTGGCTAAGACAGGGAAGTTTAATCAAGCATTAGCCTATAGCTATGATTTATGTTTCTATAAACATCAGAAAGAGTGGGAAGATTTATTGAATATAATGGGAGAGACAGTTGGCATAGATGCTTATGTTCGCCAGCAAAATGCAATTATGACGCGTAAGTCGCTGATAAAGGACATTGAAACGATTGATATAAAAACATTAATTGTATCAGCACGATATGACAAAATTGTTCCTTACCAAGATGCAATGATGATGTTTGATAAAATTAAACACTCGAGTTTAGCTATTATTGATGATTGTGGGCATATACCAATGATAGAGCAACCTGCTATCATAAAGCGGCATGTCATTACCTATTTAAATGATATGAAGGAAAAGCAAGTGTAGTTTGGATTAAAAATCCGAGAGTTCTTAGGGTTCTTAAAATAACGGTAGAATTATGAAAATAAAACCCAAATCAAATTTAGCTATACAATTTTTATTAGTGTGTTTGCTTACACTGACGGCAAATATGAGTGCTTTTGCAGAAACCCTCACCGTCTGGCAACCATCATCGGGGCAGATCCAAATACCAATATGGCCTGCTGGGAAAATGCCCGATGCCTTAATGCATACAAAACCAGAATCGATGAAAATAATCACGGATCCGCTGGTGGCTGGAAAACCCTGGACTGAAATATTTAATGTTTCTCAACCAACGATGACAGTTTATTCGCCAAGCGGAAAAAATACAGGTGCTGCAGTTATCGTATTTCCTGGTGGTGGCTTTAATGGTTTAGCCATTGATTTGGAAGGAACCGAAGCCTGTCATTGGTTAACATCACAAGGAATAACCTGTATTTTACTGAAATATCGAGTTCCTGATTCTGGGCCTGCATGGCATGACAGTTGTCACTGTAACATTCATCCAAAAGCACCTACGGCATTAGAGGATGCACAAAGAGCACTTGGGCTTGTTCGATTAAATGCATCAAAATGGCATATTGATCCCAATAAAATTGGTGTACTTGGATTTTCTGCGGGCGGGTATATGGTCGCTGAGATTAGTACCCATTTTAATAAACGTGCTTACAAACCTATAGATGCAGCAGATAAAATAAGTTGTCGTCCGGATTTTGCTATTGCGCTTTATCCTGGTCATATGCAGGCGAATGATAAACAATTTATCTTGAATCCAGCTATTCATTTTACAAATGAAACACCACCAACATTTTTACTACAAGCAGAAAATGATCCGGAAGATAATATCGATAATTCACTTTTATATTATATTGGACTTAAAAATGCAGGTGTTCCTGTTGAAATGCATTTGTATGCGCAAGGTGGTCATGGATTTGGTTTGCGACCCACAAACTCATCAATAACAAAATGGCCTGAGTTAGTAGATACATGGTTGTATTCGATCGAGGAAATATGATTACTTGCAGTAAACCCAAGGGTCAAGTCTTAATTTAAGCACTTGACCTCTTGGATCAACTATGTGCTGTCTTTGCCAAATGACCAACATCCACTCGCACAAAAATCGAGTCACCCAGTGCTGTCAAAACATCGCCAGCATATACTTCACATATCACACGAGTTTTGCGTTCAACTTTACCTTCGACTCGTGCTTTGAGTGTCAGCAAAGCGCCCATTGGTGTTGGCTTGATGTATTTAATACCAAGTGTTCCAGTTACGCAATCGATGCGGGGTAAGGTCCCTACTTCGCGGCCTTCAGTGCGGTAGTGATTTGCCATGACGGTCCAGTTAGAGTGGCAGTCGACGAGACAACTGATCAGCCCTCCATAGACAAGTGAAGGCCAACCAATATAACGCTCGTCTGGCAAATGTGTTGTTATGACATGTAAATTATCATTATCCCAATAGCTTTTTATCCTCAATCCATGCATGTTCTTGGGGCCGCAACCGAAGCAGACGCCATCTGGGGCAGCAAGGTCTTGCAAAGCATAATTCTTTTTTTCCATGTTCTGATCTCAAATGGAGGTAAATAATTAATATATTAGTATCAAGATGCGGTTTAATATTATTTCAATCATGCATTTCGTGCAAGTTTATAGAAGCAACCTCATTAGCAATGTAGAAGCATTGTATCTGTGAGGTCAAGTCTTATTTTTCAAGATACATATGTTAATATGTGGTCTTAAATATTCAAAAATAAATAATTAATAAGAGAGTAGGTAGATGAACCCTGTTGAAGAATTTGAAGAAAATAAAAAAATGTATAGGTTCGTTGAGAAATACGAATTGCTTCTCCATATTAATGATGCGGTACGACAGCTTGCAGCATTATTAGCGGATCAGGGTTTTGCCCAAGCCATTGCTGAAACTTTATCTGATGATCCTATTGGACAATTGCAACGGCATTTTGATGGAAATATTTTAACTGATGATATAACTAAAACTTTATCTGATAATCTTATTAGGCAACTGCAGCAATATTTTGATGACAATATCATAATTGAGAATGTAAGTGATGACGACATTATTTCTGTATTTAGAATAACCTCTCAAATGATAATTGATTTTTTTTATAAAATAGATGCTGTTGCAGAAAATATACCAATTAAATCAAGTGTGAATCTAAAAACAAAAGAAACGCCAAGATATGATAAAGAAAATTTTAGAGGGCATTGGCATAGTTATAAGCAGAAAAACCATTGGCTATCAGCCTATTTGCCATCGTATACATGTACAGCGTACGAATTTGGAACAGATGATAATTTAGCTGATGAATGTGAAACACTGTGTAAGCGTTTTAAAGCTTATCTTAATTATTTATATGACTGGAAAAGATGTATTGATAAAGACATGGTTGCAAGATATGGTAACTTTATTGATATAATGCTTACACTAGTAAACAATTTTCCACTTGCATGGCAGCAACTTTTTTGCATTGAAAAAACCTATGGAATAAAAAATTTTCAACCATTTTGGTTTGACTTACCGCAATACATGGTAGAACATGTCTTGATGCGCATGATTGAAGATTATAAATTTCCAGAATTTATAAAACCCATGCTTGTCAATGAACGCTTATCGATGTTTCTACTAGCTACGGATCGTGTTTACAAAACATGTAAGGGAGCTTTTTATCATTCTGCTATTCATCGGCGAGCAATTCAAGAGATAATGGATACTAATGTAGTAAATCCAGAAAAGCTAGGACAAGCTTTAGCGTTACTCATCAATATTACAGTACAATCAATGAAGTTTTATGTATATTCTTCGTGGTCCATTGATACTAAAGACAAAATTGCTAAAATAGAAAAATATGAAACAGAAGCTGAAACATGTTTTAGAGAATTGTTTCGCATCAAAGATCAAGAAAGTCAGCTTGACATGTGGATGTGTATTTTAAGCTTAGTTAAGCATTACTTAAATGTTATCAGTAGGGCTAGAGATGAGAAACCATTTTTTAATGATCGCATGAAGACAGAACAACCCAAATTTTATGCCGAGGTTCAAGCGCTTGTTGACTCAAGAGAAATAAGGCATTTTCCTATCCCGATTGATTTCCAGCGGGACTGTTTTTCTTGGATGTTGGCCAGTTCAAATCCAGTGGCAACAATTAAAAGTGTATTATTTCTTAATACACTTCATCTGTCTAATATAACGCGGTACAAAGAAAAAATCTTATCATATAGCGAGCCGTGGTTGATAATAAAACTTTTATTGCTTATTGATTATGTTAGCAATTATGAAGACAATGCCCGCTTATTTAAAGATTTTTTGCATAACGAACCTACGGTAAACCATTGGTTGAAATTAATTTCTGCTGAACCTTCAACAGAAAAACAAGATAAAATGATGTGGGAGGTTGCTAAAAATATATATACACAATGGATAATGCTAGAGGAGAGTAAAAAATCTTCGAGTCAATTAATAAGATAAGTATAGATAGATGTACTATTTACTAAGTTGCCAAGTAACTTAACGGCAAGCATGAGGAAAGAATGTTATTGAAAATGTAGCAAATGTCTTGATTGATTTCTTTCGCAGGGTAATTGCTTCATAAAAATATTCTAGTTAAGAAAGTGGGCAAAAAATATGATGACAGCAGATATAATTTTTATATTTCTAGTATTGCTAGGAATGCACATGGTGGCAAAACGTGCAATATCTTTGCTTGTTTTTCCGGCTCAATTTAAAAAAGTTGAACCATTAAATATTGATGAATTGCAAGATTATAATCCGGAATTATCAATTCAAACCGAGAATATTATCTTGGCAAACAATCGAGAACTATATGCAATAATTATTGAGCCAAAAAAAGACATTAAAGGAACTATTGTTATTTTTAATGGACAAAATGCCGTTATAAACGATCCAAGAAAGTTAAAAATTTTTTTCAAAATGGCAAGTGATGTAGAATATAGAGTTATTGGCTTTAATTATAGCGGGACAGGAAAAAAGAAAATCACAACTTGGTCTGAGAAAAGTTTAATTGCTGATATAGAAAAATTAGTAGAACATTTTAAAACAAACAAAAAAGAAAATTTATTTCCAATAATATTTAAAGGTAATTCGCTTGGTGGTGCAGTTGCAAAAGCAGGGGCTAAAAAATTTCATCGGAATAAAATTCCAGTCTATCTTTGGAATGGACGCTCATTTACTTCTGTAGCAGCAGTTTTAGCTGGATATATAGAAACACTGACGATATCGGGACATTACAGTCATAAAATTACTATTAAGTTGGCAAACTTTTTTAAACCAATATTAGATTACATATTTAGTTTCTATAATTGGGGTATGCATGCTGGAGATGCATATTTAGAAATACCAGATCCATTTAAACATTATTATATTGTTCACTCATCAGAAGAAGAAAAAAAATATAAAAAAGATGACGTGATTATTCCTTATTCAGCTTCATTAGCTGCTAATTTAAAAGTACAACAACAGGTCAATAATTTTTTATCACCAGAAATCGACGAAGACACACCGGAAACGCTTGCATATTATTGGCGTCGCAGTAAAGTAAGTTGGCATAAATCTTCTAATGCGCATGGAGCCCCAGAAACAGAGCTTTTTAGTGAAGATAACATTTCTTCTTATCAAATGTTTTGTTTATTTGCAACTCAGTATGTACCAAGACACTGGCAACAATATAATAATGAAAATGATAATAGTGAAAATTGCCAACATGTTTGCAGATAATCTATTAAAAAAGCAATTTTAAAAAAATTAATGCACGTTTTAGTTCTTTAGTCTGTACATAGATGCCATTTCAATACCTCGATAACGACATACCCGTAAAAATTACGGATTATAATCATTCAGCAGTAGCTGTATCTTAAGTACAATTTCTTAGAAAAACTTTCTTTAATAATAATTTATTGAAATTTCAAATAAAAGAAGATGTTAACTCTAATAATAGAAAAAATAGTCAAATATAGATTCTAGGAAATAAAAAAATAACTTGATGAGGTCAATAATGATTAATATCAAAAGAAAGTTCATAAAGAATAACAAAATGCTACTTTCTTATAAAACAATAGGGCAAGGCAACGTTAATATAATATTGTTACACGGTTTGGGGTTGAATTTAAATTTTTGGCAAAAAAACATGTCAACATTAGCGCAGTTTGCGAAAGTATATGCGTTAGATTTAATTGGATTTGGACAGTCAGAAAAAGAGGGCGCCAATTACTCTCTCGATGAGTATGTGGAAACCGTTATAAGTTTCATAAAAACCAAAAAATTAAAAAATGTAATTTTAATTGGACATTGTTTTGGAAGTGCGATTTCTTTAAAACTTACAAATGATCATCCTGAATTAATTACAAAATTAATTATGATTAATCTTCCATGTTTTTCAATCGATATTCATATTTTTTTAAGATTGGTTACGCTTCCAATTATAGGTAAACTCTTGGCGAGTCCATTATCAAAAAAGGCATTACAGAATGTTTTGCAACTAAATTTCCATAAAAAACAAAAAATTGATCAAGACTTAATGGATGAACATTATCTTTATGCTTCATCAAAAAAATCTATTATGGCATTTCAGAAAACTTTGCAGCAATATGTTGATATAAGAGGTATCAAAAAGGCAGTTTTGAATGAGGCAGAAAGTACAAAAATAGAAAGTATTCCAACATTAGTGATATGGGGTAAGGACGATAACATTATACCAATTAGCCATTTAGAGAAAATGACTAAAAAAATAACTAATGCAACGGTTTTCATTTTTGAGGATTGCGGCCATATGCCACAATTCGAATATCCACATGAAGTAAATAAATTAATATTAGATTTTTTACAGGACAATAGATTATGAGTAATATTTTATTTCATACAATAATTCTTATATCAGCACTATTATTTTGCATGTACCTGTGTTCAATGATTTGGATTTATTTTGATAAAAGAATAAACAGGCACGATGCAATTAACAATATAACTAAACGATTTGTTTCTTTTATAATATTGGTGCCAATATTGTTGATTCCATCTTATTTAGGTCGGCCATATTTCAACATTCTAATTTTTTTGCTGTCAAGTATCTTTTTATATGAATACATTAAAATGATGTCTTTAAAAGGTATATATATTTATTCACTCTATATAAATTTAGTTATTGTAACGATTGCGACATTCTTTGAATTTAATTCTTTTTTTATTTATCTACCAATTCTTTTTGTCTTGGAGTACGCCGCAATGCCGGTGTTTATTGCTTTTGATAAATCATCAATAAAACAGGTCAATAATGCGATATTTGCAACACTATATTTTTCATGGTTATTTGCTTTCTTTAATTACATTCAACTTCATAATGGATTTGGTGGTATCGCATTTATTGGAATATTAATAACCGTAAATGATTTTGGTGCGTATTTTTTAGGAAAAATATTTGGCAAACACAAGCTTTGTAGTAAGTTAAGTCCAAACAAAACAATTGAAGGGGCTATAGGTGGGTTAATTACAACGATGATCTTATCTCAATCTCTAATGTTTATGTTAAGCAATTGTTCTAGAGTAAAGGTAATGTTTCTATCATTACTGATCGGTATATTAGGAATTATCGGTGATTTAGCAATCTCCAATATAAAAAGAAATCAAGACCTTAAAGATTCGGGCTTCTTGTTACCAGGACATGGGGGATTTTTAGATCGATTTGATAGTTGGCTATTTACAGTGCCCGTGTTGTGTTTATTTTTAGCATTTTAGCAGGAGAATATAATGAAACTTATCGATTTTATCCAGTCTGTTCTTATTAAGAAAATTGGAAGAACCAGTACAGCAATAGATTTAAGTTTTAAATATGGATTTACTTCCGGAGTGTTAATGGATTATGTATATCAGAATAGGTCAAGTGGTAAATATTTTATAGGAAAACTGATTGATCGAATTTTTCTTAATAATATTGGCTGGCAAGCAGTAAGAGAGCGTAAAAGTAATCTGATGCAATGCATTATGCAAATTATTGATAATAAAGGTAGGCTGAATATTTTTGATATGGCTTGTGGGCCGGGAAGTTATTTAATTGACGCTCTTTCACAACGAAACAGTAATAAAATAAAAGTTATATGCCAAGATCTTAACGATGACTCTCTAAAAACCATAAAAACAAGGTTAGATAAAGCTTCAATTTATAATGCAAAACTAGTTAAAGGTAGTTTGTTTGATAAAATTGATTCCAATAAAAGTGATTTAGTAATTGTTGCTGGTGTTTATGAGTGGATGATTAATGACGATGATGTAAAAAGATCTATGGCTGTGGTTGAGTCACAACTCGAGCCAGGAGGAGATTTTTTATTTACTCATTTGTCAGGGCATAAGCAACTTAGCATGGTTGAAAATACATTTATTGACTTTAATCAAGATCCTGTTCGAATGAAAATTAGAGACAATCGCTCAATTGCTATGTGGGCAGAAGAGTTGAATTTAATAATTTACAAACAAATTCAGGATGAAAATGGATTACATACTGTCACGTGGTGTAAGAAAAAATAAGGTGAGTAAAATGGATATCGGGTTATATTCGTTAAAATTTCAAGCAAGACGTTTTTTTTCTTGGTTATTACCTTTTTGTGAAAATGTTAACCCTAATGTTTTAACATTACTAATATTGCCGATTGGTCTGCTGACGGCAATATCAACTTATTGTGCAATTAAATTACAAAGCAATATTTTTTATTATATTTTTATCGCTAGCATTGTACTTCGTATTTTTCTTGGAACGTTTGATGGGTATTTAGCTGAATATTACAAAAAAACCTCAAAAGAAGGCGAGATTCTTAATAGATTGATGCCAGAGATGGCAGACATGCTTTATTTAATTGCGTTAGCTATGTCAATTCCTAATATGCAATTGATCTTTTATATGGTTTTTTCTCTTGCTTGGTTAACAAGTTTCACTGGATTAATACCAATGTTGGTAAATAAGTCTATTCAAAGCGTTGGCCCAGTTGGACAAACTGACCGTTTAATTACATTTCTTCTCATTATGATTCTTTGCTTAGTGATAAAAAATCAAATTTGGCAACTGATCATTTTGAAAAGTTTTATTTATTGGCTTGTTATTGGTGGCGTAATAACAGTAACAATTCGATTATGGCGGGTTTTCAAAAATGAATGATAGAAATATTTTTTTACCAAGTTTGCATAATAAAATATTTTTTAATTATGCGGCAACGTCACCTGTATTTAAATTATCAATTGATATTATTCAAGAGCATATTGATCAATTTAATGAACCACTGTCAAGCCATTTTGAACAATGGTTCATTAAATTAGAAGAGGCTCGCAAATGCGTCGCATCATTAATTAGCGCACATGTTTCTGAAATATGTTTTGTACAAGGCGCGAGTGTTGGATTATCGATCATAGCCAATGCGATTAATTGGGAAAAAGATGATGAAGTTTTAATCCCGGCAAATGAGTTTCCATCTAATAGAATTGTATGGCAAGCATTAGCAAAACGCGGAGTGACTTGTAAAATAATGCCATTCGATGCTAACCATTCATTTAGTGAGCAAATTCAACAAGTTGATTTAAGAAAAGTGAAGTTAATTGCATTTTCTTTATCATCGTATCTTGATGGGTACATTGAGAATGCTGAATTAATAGCAAAAATTGCCAAAGAAAATGATTGTATTACTTTGGTTGATGCATCACAAGCTGTTGGAATAATGCCGGTGAATGTTACTAAGTTGAATTGCGACCTGTTAGTGTGTGGGGGGCAAAAATGGTTATTTGGTCCAATCAGTAGTGGGTTTTTATTTATAAAAAGTACTATGTTAAATAACTTGTTACCGTCATTTTCAGGATGGTGCTCAGTAGAAAACCCGTTTGATTTTTCCGATAAACCATTAATTTTAGAAGAAAGCGCACGTCGATTTGAGCCAAGCTTGCAAAATATTCCATACATACAAGGATTGCGTAAAAGTATTGAAGTGCTGCAAGAAATTGGTTGGGATTCTATTTATGAAAGAACTAATTTTAATAGATTAGCCATACAAGAAATTTTTCAATCTATTAAGCCGTATAGTGAAAGGTCTATTGATAGTCATTCTGGCATAATAACTTATCAATGCTCTGATAATGCTTTATGTGATAAGCTAAAAAAACAACAAATCATAACCACGATAAGGGATGGATATCTTAGATTATCAACACATTATTTTACATCAGAAAAAGAGCTCGATGTACTGTCTGACTGTTTGTCAAAAAAATATAAAGTATCTGAAAAAAAACTTAAAATAGTGCCTTTAGAAAAGAGGAATAAATATAATACGGCACTAATTACTGGTGCAAGCTCGGGTTTGGGTTTGGCAATTGCTAAACAATTAGCTTCTCAAGGCGTTGATTTACTATTAATTGCAAGAAATGAAGATAAATTAAAAAAAATTAAAAATTCATTAGAACAGTCTTACTCTATTCACGTTGAATATCATTCTTTAGATTTATCAAATTCCACAATTTTGGACAGTTTTTTAGAAACAAGCAAGTTACAACATATTCGATATATTATTAATAATGTAGCTTTTGCTAAAGCAGAATTATTTGAACTTAGTGATGAAAAAATAATTGAAAAAATGTTTCATATAAATTGCTATGCAGCTTTCAAGATTGTCAAAGCTATTCTACCAAATATGATTGCAGAAAAGGATGGATATATTCTAAATATAGTTACTAGTGGAGCAAGAACTTCTTTTCCTTTGTTTTCAATTTATTCTGCTACAAAGTCGGCATTATGGTCATGGAGTGAATCATTATCAAGGGAGTTAAAATCGAAAGGAATCAGCGTTACGGCCTATTTACCACCGCATATGATTTCCAATTTATATTATGGTTTAGCCAGAAATTCTCTTTCATATTATCAAACCGCAAGGGGAGCATCGCAAAAAAATCATGATCCGGATGATGTGGCAAGAGATGCAGTCAATGCAATGATGTCCAGACAAAGCATTAAAATTTCATGGGCAACAAAATTAAAAATTTTCCTTAATTTATTCTTTAATAACTTTATGACGAAAAAAATATCCAAAGCTTTTATATATTAAAAGGTTAACGCCATGCTTGTTTGCTTATTATTGGTTATTTCATATTTATCAGGCTCAATATGTTTTTCTATTTTATTATCGTCGATATTTGGATTTGATGATCCACGAACATATGGCTCTAAAAATCCAGGAACATTTAATGCCTGGCGAAAATACGGTAGCATTTTTGGAATCACCGTATTAATTTTTGATTCATTAAAATCGGTACTTCCAATGCTGGTTGCCTTAGCTCTTTTTAATGAAAAAACATTCATGTTGTTGGTCGGGTTTTTCGCATTCATAGGCCATGTATATCCCGTTTTCTATCAATTTAAAGGAGGAAAGGGCGTTGCAACCTATCTTGGTATCATTTTCACCTTATCGCCGGATGCTGGTTTTTTTCTTCTTGCATTATGGTTAGTCCTTGCGATTATTTTCAAATACTCATCGCTATCATCAATGGCAATATATGTAGCTTCTCCCTTTGTCTTAAGTTTTTTCGTATTTCTTTCATTAACATCAATTTTAATTTTAATTCTTATATCAGCAATTGGCTTAATCAAACATCGCGACAATATTATGCGGTTACTTCGCCATAATGAAAATAAAATTCCAACTTTATTACTATGGTCGAGAAAATAAATTACATAAAATTAAATTTTATGTAATTTAATCAATTGGTTATAATTTTCGCTCCGTAAATATTACGGATTGTTGATTAACCCTTAAATAACTAAGATGAAATCCTAGTAAAGACAGTTTATAAAAATATCAAGTTAGTTAATTCATTGCTAGGAGTAATAATAAGATGCAAAACCAATTAGTAAATTATAATTCAAATGTTACAAGTCAATATATACCTGCAACTGTTAGCGATTTGAGTTGGAATATAAACTCACGCCAAGAAGTAAATTATCAAGTAATAGTAAGTCGAGGACTGCTTGACCCTTCCAATGCCACTTTGGCAACAACATGTGGTGCTAGTGGATATAATTTAGCAAAGCGTTTGGTGGTCATTGATCGTGTTGTAGCTAATTTATATAAAACACAGCTTGATGCATATTTTTCTGCTTGGAATATTGTTCCT
>JAGVJQ010000058.1 GCA_020051015.1 Gammaproteobacteria bacterium | reverse complement strand
AACAATAAAAAAACAAATTCAAGCTGCGATGTTAATCTTGGAAGATAGTATTGCACAATGTAAAGAAAATAATTGCAATGAATTACCAGAGCTTAAGAAAACATACTTTATTGCGCAAGCCAATATTTATGAATTTAAAATTAAGCAATGTCAAAGAACGAATTGTGATAAGTTGCAAACACTCAAGAACGAGTATCAGCAAGTGAAACAACAGCAATTTAAGACAATTAACTAAAGATAAAATTGTCAACAACCTGACAATCAATTTTATTGCAAACGAAATGGCCCATGATAAGTCTGGAAAGAGCAATTTACAGGAGTAAACAAATGCAAGTGGTGCTAAATTTTTCTGATATTAATATGAGCCATTTACCTGAAGTTGGGGGTAAAAATGCTTCGCTTGGTGAAATGATAAATAATTTAGCCCATGAAGATGTGAAAGTGCCAAAAGGTTTTGCCACTACAGCCAGTGCTTATAAGCAATTTTTGCAAGAAAATGAATTAACTGAAAAAATTGAGCTATGTCTCAAAGACTTAAATACAGAAAATTTGCAACAATTAAAACAAGTTAGTAGTGAAATAAGAACATTAATTGAAAATGCAGAGTTTTCTTCATCATTTATTGATGCAATTAATCAAGAATACAAAAAATTAAACTTAAAACCTGGCCAAACATTGGCGGTCCGTTCCTCATCAACTGCAGAAGATTTGGTGGATGCCTCATTTGCAGGACAACAAGAAACATATTTAAACATTTTTGGTGAGCAAAATGTCCTTGATGCTATCAAGCAAGTCTATGCCTCACTTTTCACAGAGCGTGCCATTTCATACCGTAAAGAACATGGTTTTGATCATAATAAAGTAGCAATTTCAGTTGGTATTCAACAAATGATACGCAGTGATTTAGCTACTAGCGGTGTTATTTTTACATTAGATACAGAGTCAGGATTTGATCAAGTCGTTTTTGTAACAGCATCTTATGGGTTAGGTGAAACAATTGTGCAAGGGAATGTTAATCCAGATGAGTTTTACATTCATAAACCAACCCTTAAACAAGGGAAAAAGGCTATTATTAGCCGCAAAGTAGGATCAAAAGCGGTTAAAATGATTTATGCCGAAGGACACACTAATGGTGACAGTACCAAAACAATTAATGTCGATGAAAAAGATAGTGTGCTTTTTTGTCTGACTGATGAAGAAATACTAGAGTTAGCACAAAAAGCAATAATTATCGAACAACATTATGGTAAGCCCATGGATATTGAATGGGCAAAAGATGGGATTGATCAAACGCTTTATATTATCCAAGCTCGCCCAGAAACAGTGAAAGCAAAAGACAAACATCAATTTATTGAACAATATAATTTGCTTGAAAAAGGCAAAATATTGACGACGGGACGCAGTGTGGGTCAAAAAATTGGACAAGGTAAGGCTCGTGTCATTACTAGCCCACAACAAATGGATAAAGTGAAAAAAGGTGATGTCTTAGTTGCTGATATGACTGATCCAGATTGGGAACCTATCATGAAACGAGCTAGTGCGATTGTTACTAATCGTGGTGGTAGAACATGTCATGCAGCAATCGTGGCAAGAGAATTAGGGATTCCTGCAGTAGTTGGTTGTAGCAATGCCACAACGGCTATTCCTGATGGTGAAGAAATTACCGTTTCTTGCGCTGAAGGGGAAACCGGTACGGTATATCAAGGACTGTTAAAGTTTAATATTGAAAAAACTAATATTGCAGAATTGCCAGAAATTCCTGTTAAATTATGTATGAATTTGGCAAATCCTGAACAAGCATTTAGTTATCAATTCATTCCTAATGAAGGAATTGGTTTAGCACGATTAGAGTTTATTATCAGCAATATGATAGGCATCCATCCTAATGCTATTTTAAAACTGGATACTATCTCAGCAGAAGAACGTGAAAAAATAATTAAAGCTACGGCATGTTATAAATCACCAACAGAATTTTATATTGAAAAAATGGCTGAAGGTATTGCTACTATTGCTGCAGCATTTTACCCTAAACCTATCATCGTTCGTTTTTCGGATTTTAAATCTAATGAATATGCCAATTTACTAGGCGGTCAATCATTTGAACCAAAAGAAGAAAATCCAATGATAGGCTATCGTGGTGGTTCACGTTATGTATCGGAAGATTTTAAAGCTTGTTATGCCATGGAGTGCGCTGCAGTATTACGCGTACGTAATGATAAAGGGTTGACAAATACTCATATAATGTTCCCTTTTGTACGTACTGTTGATGAAGCTAAAAAATTAGTAGACCTAACCAGTGCAAATGGTTTAACGCGTGGCGAAAATGGATTACAACATTATATGATGTGTGAAATTCCATCTAATGCAGTGTTAGCTGAGGATTTTTTAGCGTTATTTGATGGTTTTTCAATTGGTTCAAATGATTTGACACAATTAACATTAGGTTTAGATCGAGATTCAGAATTAGTTGCGTATTTATTTGATGAACGTAATGCGGCAGTTAAGGCCTTATTGCATCTAGCAATATCAACTTGCAGAAGACTCAATAAGTATGTAGGTATTTGTGGCCAAGGTCCTTCCGATCATTTAGATTTTGCTAAATGGCTAATGCAAGAAGGTGTAACCAGTATGTCACTAAGCCCTGATTCAATTGTGAAAACATGGATGGAATTAGCGAAAATAAAAAATTAAAACCCCGAGGTAATATGCATGAATTAGCCATATGTTCTAATATAATAAAAATATTAAAAACACAGGTTGTAAACAAAAAAATTAAAAAAATCTGGCTTAGAATTGGCGAGATATCCGGAGTTAATTGCGATGCAATACAATTCAGTTTTCCCATTGCTGCACGCAATACTATAGCAGAGAATGCGGAGATAGAATTGATTCATGTGCATGCTAGAGGAAAATGCAATACTTGTCATGCCGAGATAAAAATAACAACACTATTTGATGCTTGCCAATACTGTAATAATTACGATTATGAAATAATTCAAGGTAATGAACTACAAATAATAAAAGTGGAGGTTGAATAATGTGCGGACACTGTGGTTGTGATAAATCTGAAATGGAATCTCATGAGCATCATCATCAGCATGATGAAAAAATTATTCAAATTGAACAAGATATATTTGCTGAAAATCAAATGTATGCCAAACAAAATAGAGAATATTTTACCCATCACAATATTACTGCTTTTAATTTTGTCTCCAGCCCCGGCTCAGGTAAAACTACGTTATTGATAAAAACCATACAGGCATTAAAAAGTAGCGTACCAATTTATGTATTGGAAGGGGATCAACAAACTGATCGCGATGCACAAAAAATTGCAGCGACTAAGGTACCAGTTATCCAAATTAATACAGGCCAAGTCTGTCACTTGGATGCGCATCATGTTGGCCATGCGGTAATGGATTTAGCGCTGGTAGATAATAGCTTTTTATTTATTGAGAATGTCGGTAATCTTGTATGCCCAGCCTTATTTGATTTAGGTGAACTAAGCAAAATTGTTATTCTATCGGTTACGGAAGGCGACGATAAACCATTAAAATATCCTTATATGTTTGCTGAAGCTGCGTTACTCATTATCAATAAAATGGATTTATTACCGTACGTAGATTTCGATGTAGAACAGTGTATCGCATACGCTAAACAAATTAACCCAGCAATTCAAGTACTAGAAGTATCGGCTACACAAGAAAAAGGAATTGAGTCTTGGCTTCAATGGTTATTGCAACATCAAATGACACCAGAACACGTCTTTGCATCCGCATAACGGGAACTGTTCAGGGGGTAGGTTTTAGACCATATGTTTATCATTTGGCAAGCAATTTGTCGTTGACAGGTTTTGTCATGAATGATGGTAATGGTGTCTATATTGAAATTCAAGGGCATAATACTGAACATTTCATGCAACAAATTCAGTTGAATGTACCACCATTAGCAAAAATTAAAACTATTAATTATGACAAAAAATCTATCATACCTAATGAAGAACAATTTACTATAAGATCAACTGCAGCTAATGACGTGATGACTGATATTGGTATTGATGCTGCTATTTGTGATGAATGTATCCAAGATTTATTTGATAAAACTAATCGTTATTTTCATTATCCATTTATTGCATGTTCACATTGCGGTCCAAGATATTCAATTACTAATCGATTGCCATTTGATCGTGAGAATACTAGTATGGCTGCATTTGCTATGTGTCAGGCATGTACTGCCGAATACACTGACCCAAATAATAAGCGCTACCATACTCAAACTATTGCATGCGCAGAGTGTGGGCCACAATTAAGCCATTCTATTGAAACAATTGCAAAGGCTATTAAACAAGGAAAAATTGTAGCTATAAAAGGATTGGGAGGGTATCAATTAATATGTGATGCACATAATGAAAAGGTAGTAGAAAAGTTAAGGAAATGTAAGGAACGCAGTGATAAACCATTTGCGATAATGGTTCTAAATGAGCAAAGTGCGAATCAATATGTACATGTCAGCGCTAAAGAAATAACTATTTTAAAAAGCCATCAACGACCCATTGTAATTTTTTCACAGCGTGAAAATAAATTATCTAAAAATATTTCACCAGGATTATCAACATTGGGTGTTATGTTACCTTGTACGCCGGTTCATTATTTGATCTTTGAAAATTTAATTGATGAAAAAAATGGTCACAAATGGTTGGTTGAAAAAAAAGAAGTGGCATTAGTCGTGACGAGTGGCAATAATTTTGAAGCTCCTATTCTAACTGACGATCTTTCAGCAAAAAATGATTTAGCTGATATTGCTGATTTAATCGTGAGTTATAATCGTGCTATTGTAACGCATGTCGATGACTCGGTAATTAAATTTGCAAACGAAAAAGTATTTTTTATTCGTCGAGCCCGTGGTTATGCGCTCGAATCAATTGAGTTGCCATATGAAATTCCAACAACAATAGCATTAGGTGGTTATTTAAAAAATACTATTTGTATTACTCGTAAAAACGAAGCATTTATTTCACAACATATTGGTAAATTATCGAATGTGGATACTATCAAGACTTATCGTGAAACGTTGAGTCATATGCATAATTTATTAAATATAAAACCAGAATGTATTGCACATGATGCCCATCCCGATTTTTATAGTAGTCATATTGCGCTAGAATTTAATTTGCCAACCTTTGCTATTCAACATCATCATGCCCATCTAGCCGCAATGGCTGCTCAAAATAAATTGGCACAACCTGCAATAGGTTTGGCATTAGATGGTTTTGGATTAGGTGAAAAACAAGAAAGTTGGGGTGGTGAATTAATGATTTGTCGACCAACAAATTATACTCGCTTAGGTAGCTTGAAACCTTTTGCGCAACCAGGTGGTGATATAGTTGTGAGACAGCCATGGCGAATGGCAGCAAGTATTTTATTTGAGCTGAATAAACTAAGTGAAATTCAAGCACGATTTTCATCATATCAATCATCAGAACTGGTAGCTTTACTTAAAAAAAGCAGTCATTCCCCGATATCAAGTAGCTGTGGACGCTTATTTGATGCAGCAAGTGCATTGCTTAATATCTGTAAAATTGCAACTTACGAAGGGCAGGCTGCGATGATGCTGGAGAGTAAGGTTACCATTCCAACTATTGCGGATCACAGTTGGCATATTATAGATAATCAATTAAATCTGCTGCCATTATTTGAAAAGCTATTAAATTGCAATCAAGTTGATGGAGCTAATTTGTTTCATGGTACGCTCGCGGCAGCATTAGCTGAATGGGTTGTTATAAACGCAACCAAACTAAGTCTTACGCATGTATTATTAGCTGGCGGATGCTTTTTAAACAGCGTATTATTAGAATTAGTAACTCGGATGTTAAAGCAATTTAATTTAAAACCTGTTTTTCCAGATTTTGCCATACCTAATGATGCAGGATTAAGTTTAGGTCAAGCATGGATTGCTGGAAATAAAATGATGGAATATTGATTATGTGTCTGGCAATACCTGCTAAAGTGATGCGCATAAATGCTGACCAACAAGCTATTGTAAATGTCGGTGGTATCGAAAAAGAAATTTCTGTAGCGCTGATTGATGATGTTAACGTCGGGGATTATGTAATAATCCATGTTGGATTTGCATTAACCAAGCTTAATGAGCAAGAAGCAAAAAAAACTATTGCATTATTAAATGAGATGGCAATGGTGTAATGGGTATATATTAAAGGGAAGATTAAATGCAATATATATCAGAGTTTCGTGATGGTAATACAGCACAAGCTATTGCAAAATTAATTAAAAATAAAGCTAGTATGGAAAAACATTACCGCTTAATGGAATTTTGTGGTGGCCATACTCATGCTATTCATCGTTATGGATTGCCTTCATTGTTGCCTGCTAATGTTGAGATGATTCATGGGCCAGGTTGTCCCGTCTGTGTATTACCTATCACTCGCATTGATTATGCAATCGCATTGGCAATGATGCCCAAGGTGATTTTGTGCAGTTATGGTGATATGTTGCGAGTTCCTGGCACAAATCAACGAAGTTTATTAAAAGCTAAAGCTGATGGCGCGGATGTACGCATGGTTTATTCAGTTAATGATGCGTTACAAATTGCACGAGATAATCCGCAGCATCAAGTTATATTTTTTGCTATTGGATTTGAAACAACAACCCCGCCAACTGCGGTGGCATTAATTATTGCAAAAAAAGAAAAGTTAATGAATTTTAGTGTTTTTTGTAATCATGTTTTAACACCTGTTGCAATGGAAAGTTTATTGCAAAATGAAGAATCCAATGCAAATCTTGACGGGTTTGTCGGGCCGGCGCACGTTAGTATTATTGTGGGTAGTAACGCATATCATGATGTGGCCATGCGCTACAAAAAACCTATTGTAATTTCAGGTTTTGAGCCATTAGATTTAATGCATTCAATTTTATTATTAATTGAACAAATCAATGCGAATCAATATGGCGTTGAAAATCAATATACACGTGCTGTTAATGCAGATGGGAATGTTAAATCTCAACAAATTATCAACCAAACGCTTTCTATAAGAGATACATTTGAATGGCGTGGCCTAGGCATGATTGCTAATAGTGCCATGAAAATAAATGATGCTTATCAGGAATTTGATGCAGAAGAACGATTTCCAATTAATATTATTGCGGGTGAAGAACATAAAGCATGTGAGTGTTCAGCTATTTTGCGTGGGGTTAAAAAGCCAAAGGATTGTAAGTTATTTGCAAAAGTATGTACTCCAGAAAATCCTTTTGGTTCATGCATGGTTTCATCAGAGGGCGCATGTGCAGCGTATTATGCTTATGGAAATATTGTTGAAATGCTTACTACTTGAGAATGTTAAGTTAAACATAGCACAAGCGGGGCCCCGGAGCTTCGGGTATCCCGCCGTGCTCGCAAGCTCCGCGCGGACGGGAGCCCTCCCTTTGCTCCGCCCACTTGATGCTTTGTTTAACTTAACATATTTTTTTAGTGTGTGGGATAATCTATAGGAATATATAAGATGACAGACATAATTGAAGGTGAGGTAAAAAACAAACCACGCACTAAGCTCAATTTCAAACAAGGAAAGATTGAAATGACGCATGGCGCAGGTGGTCGTGCTATGCACCAATTAATCGAACAACTTTTTTTGGCGGCATTTGATAATCCATGGTTACAACAAAAAAATGATCAAGCTTGCTTTAATGTTGATAGTGGGCGCATGGTAATGACGACAGATAGCCATGTTATTTCACCGATTTTCTTTCCAGGCGGTGATATTGGTATGTTGGCTGTGAATGGTACGATAAATGATATTGCGATGGCAGGTGCGATACCGCTTTATTTAACGGCTGGTTTTATTTTAGAAGAAGGATTGCCATTGGCTGATTTACAACAAATTGTCTTTTCAATGGCTGCTGCTGCTAAGCAAGCAAATACTGCTATTATTGCGGGCGATACCAAGGTAGTTGAAAAAGGTAAAGGGGATGGCATTTTTATTACCACGACAGGAATTGGTAAAGTTCCAAATGATATTTTAGTTAATATGCAATCACCACAGCCAGGTGATAAAATTATTTTAAGTGGCGACATCGGTGATCATGGCATTGCGATTATGTCTAAACGGGAAAATTTAGCATTTGAAACGCAAATTATTTCTGATACTGTTTCGTTACATGAACTCGTTGCTACCATGTTGAAAATAGATCCAACTATTCGATGCATGCGAGATCCTACACGTGGTGGCTTAGCAACGACGTTAAATGAGTGGATAAATCAATATGGTATCAGCATCGAAATCGATGAGCATGCAATTCCTGTAAAAGAATCAGTAAAGGCTGCTTGCGAATTATTAGGCATCGATCCACTTTATGTAGCAAATGAAGGTAAATTAGTTGCAGTTTGCAAATCAGATGCTGCTACAGAAATATTGGCTGCCATGCATGCACATCCTTTAGGAAAAAAAGCGGCAATTATCGGTGAAGTGAGCCATAATCAACATGGATTTGTACAAATGAAAACAATTTTTGGTGGAAAACGAATTGTCGATTGGTTAGTGGGTGATCAATTACCACGGATTTGCTGATGAGTATGAAAATGGAATTTAACAATCAAGAATATTATTTTTTACCCCATGTAAAAATCAATGCATTACTCGACTATTTGCATCATCAAGGTTTTAGCTGCATTGGTCCGCAAATCAAACAAGATGCTATTGTCTACGAAGAGTTACATGATAGCGAACAATTGCCTTGGGGATTGCGTGATTATCAAATGCCAGGACAGTACCGATTAGAAGAAAATAACGTAAAAAGAGCTTTTTCCTGGGCTAATGGTCCGCAAGCGATTAAACCACAATTATTTAAGCCAAAAGAATCATTATGGCGTGTTGCACGAGATAGTCATGGTAAGTTGACTTTTAAAAATGTTACTCATGAAATGAAACCCATCGCTTTGTTTGGTGTACGTTCATGTGATGTGGCGGGTATGTTAATTCAAGATAAAGCATTTTTAACAGAGCCTTTTGTCGATAAACATTATCAAGCTAGACGTGAGAATGTATTTGTTATTGCTGTTAATTGTGGATATTCAAGTAACAATTGTTTTTGTGTTTCTACCAATACAGGCCCGCAAGTCAAGGCTGGATATGATATTGCATTGACAGAAATTGATGATGGGTTTGTGGTTACCGTTGGTTCAGCTGCAGGAGAAGCATTAATAAACAAAATATCATTAAAGCATGCTACAGATGAAATGCAGCAAGCTATGCAGCGAGAAATTAACAATGCAGCAACTATGCAATCAAAAGCCATGCCGTTTGATAATACGCGTGTAGTAAGAGATTTATTAATGAATAACTTAGATCATCCACAATGGGATGATGTGGCTGCACGTTGTTTATCTTGTGGTAATTGTACATCAGTTTGTCCTACTTGCTTTTGTAGTTCAGAAACCGAAACACCGGCGTTAGATCGTATAGAAAGTGAACATAGCAGGGAATGGGATTCGTGTTTTACTGAAGGGCATAGTTATATTCATGGAAAAGTGATTCGCGATGATACGAAAAGCCGCTATAAACAGTGGTTAACGCATAAATTGGCAACCTGGTGGGATCAATTTGATACGAGCGGTTGTGTAGGGTGTGGTCGTTGCGTTACGTGGTGTCCTGTTGGGATTGATATTACTGCAGAAGTTGCCGCCATTGCCAAACCAGCAGTAGATGATTCAGCATCGGAGTAATAAATGGTAATGAAAAATGATCATCAAGATATTTTACACGATACTATCATCGTCGATTATCAACCTATTACAGATACTATTTTTAATATTGGGCTACAATTTACTGATGAAAACATACATAGAGCATATCAGTTTTTACCTGGCCAATTTAATATGTTATATCTATTTGGCATAGGCGAAGTTGCCATTTCTATTGTGTCAGATCCAACGCATGATGATTTGTATTATCACACAATTCGTCGAGTTGGGCGTGTGACAACTGGATTATCACAATTAAAGAAAGGTGATCATATTGGTGTTAGAGGACCATTTGGGCGTGGTTGGCCACTATCGCAAATTAGTGGCAAAGATATTTTGATCATCACAGGCGGATTAGGTTGCGCACCCAGCGTATCAATGATTCATTACATTATGAATCGTCGCGAACAATTTGGAAAGTTAATGATTCTCCAGGGTGTAAAACATAGTAATGATTTAATTTATCAATCTTATTATGAAAAATGGGCAACAGCTCCTAATACCGAAGTATTAGTTACGGCAGATAAAACTACAACCAATTGGCCTTGGTATTCTGGATTAATTACCGAGTTGATAAAAAAAATTAACTTCGATCCGGAAACAACGATATGTTTAATGTGTGGACCAGAACCGATGTTTTTGGCAGCAGTACAATTACTTATTGAAAGAAATTTACCAGAACAATCTATATACATGAGTATGGAACGAAACATGCAATGTGCGATTGGTCATTGCGGGCATTGCCAATTCGGTGGTAAGTTTGTTTGTAAAGATGGCCCGATTTTCTGTTATCCAGACATCAAAGATTTACTTGGTAAAAAGGGATTTTGATGACAGTCATTAAACCAAAAATTGCAGTATATAAATTTACTTCTTGTGATGGTTGTCAGTTAGCTTTTTTAAATCTTGGTAATGATTTATTAAAACTAACAGATGCAGTCGATATTATCCATTTTGCAGAATTAGGCATGGTTAATCCCAATGCTAAAGTTGATATTGCTTTTATCGAAGGTAGTATCGCTACGCCACATGATTTGGAAAGAATTAAAAATATTCGTGCCAAAGCTAAATTCTTAATTACCATTGGTGCATGCGCAACTGCCGGTGGTATTCAAGCCTTACGTAATTTTGCCGATACGGCAGAGTGGGTTGCGGCAATTTATCCAAAGCCAGAAACTATTTCATATTTAGCAACATCAACCCCTATCTCTACTCATGTCACTGTAGATTTAGAATTATGGGGTTGCCCAGTTAATGGCGAACAAATTTTAACGGCAATTAAAACATTATTATTAAAGGTAAAGCCCGCTATAAAACGCGATAGTGTTTGTCTTGAATGTAAACGCAGTGGCAATGTTTGTGTCATGGTGACTAAAAACATCCCTTGCATGGGGCCTGTCACGCAAACGGGTTGTGGTGCATTATGTCCAAGCGTTGGGAGGGATTGTTATGGTTGTTATGGGCCATCAGAAAATCCCAATACGGATAGCTTATCAAAGCAATTTCAACAACAGGGTTGCTCACGAGAAACAATACAAAGACGTTTTTTATTTATTAATAACCAAGCGCCAGCATTTTTAAAGGCAGGCATGAAAAAATGAGTAAGAATGATATTGATATTAATATTCCCATCCTGGCTCGAGTTGAAGGCGAGGGAGCATTAGATTTACAAATTCGGCATGGCAAAATTGATAAACTTAAGCTGTGTATTTACGAGCCACCACGATTATTTGAAAAATTTCTGCAAGGACGCGAGCCAAATGAAGTGATTGATGCTGTTGCAAGAATTTGTGGCATTTGTCCGGTTGCTTATCAAATGAGCGCTGTCCATGCGATTGAGCAAATTTTTGCAATGAATCCAGGTGAATGGGTACGTAGTATGCGTCGCTTGTTTTATTGCGGTGAATGGATTGAGAGTCATAGTTTGCATATTCACATGCTAGCGGCACCAGATTTTTTAGGCTATCAATCGGTTACGGCGATGGCAAAAGATCATCCAGAATTAGTGCGTAAAGGCATGAAATTACATGGATTAGGCAATGCATTATTATCCCTATTGGGTAAACGATCTGTTCATCCCGTGGGTGCACGTGTTGGTGGTTTTTTTGCGGCGCCAACCATGTCACAAGTCGATGCGGTTTTAAAACAATTTCAAGAAAATTTATTATTAGCAGAAGAGTTAATTGCTTGGGCGGCAGCATTACCCATTCCAGATAATGAACAAGATTTTATTTCAGTAGCATTAAAGCATCCTGCAGAATATCCTATCAATGAAGGGCGTATTTGTTCTGATAATGGTTTAAATATCGATTCTGCTGAGTTTGATAATTTCTTTTGTGAAACACAATCACCACACTCAACGGCATTACATTGTATGTTTAATGGTAAACCATATATGGTAGGACCTTTGGCTAGGATGAATCTTAATCATCAATTATTGCCAGCTAAAATAAAAGCCTTATTAAAAAAATATAAACTTCACTTTCCAAGTAAAAATATGTTTCATAGTCTTTTAGCTCGTAGTATTGAAGTATATTTTGCTATGTTTGAAGCAATTAGCATAATGGAAAATTATGGGGTACCTAAAAAATCATATATTGAATTAACGCCCAAAGCAGGGGTAGGATATGGTTGTACTGAAGCGCCGCGAGGGTTATTGTGGCATCGTTATGAATTTGATAAAAATGGCTTGGTTGCTTCGGCACGTATTGTGCCACCAACTAGCCAAAATCAAGCTCGCATCGAAGAGGATTTAAAATATTCATTAGAGAAATTTGGTTTGCAACAGAGCAGTGATAAATTACGTCAATATAGTGAAATGGTAATTCGTAATTATGATCCTTGTATTTCTTGTTCTACACATTTTTTAAAGGTAAATATATACTAATATGAAATCAATTCGTATCTTAGGTGTCGGTTCTTTCTTTGGCGCTGATCAAATTGGCTTGTTAGTTATTAAACGAATTAAGGCCAAAATATTGAGTCACCCCATTAGTGAGATAATAGATGTTGAATATTATGACAGGCCTGGTTTTCATTTAATTGAATTAGTAAAAGACGCTAAAGAAATACATTTGATTGATGCCATGCTATCGGGAAAAGATGAGGGTTTTATACATCGACATACGGATATCAGTATCTTTGAATCTTTAGATCAATCTTTTTCAAGTCATGGTTATGGTCTTGCTGAAGCATTACAGTTAGCTAAATCACTTGATTCTTTACCGGAGAAATTAGTTATTCATGGTATTGAAATCAGTAAAGAAAATGTGATTACTCCAAGAATCCTCAATGCTTGCGATATGTTAGCAGAGAATATTGTTACTGAATTAAATAACTTAATATAAGAGATGTGTAAAAGCAGATAGTAGCGTTACTAATATTAACATTCCGGCTGATTGACTTTATTGATTGCTAAACCACCTTGTGAAGTTTCTTTGTAAGTAGTTTTCATATCTTTACCTGTTTGCAACATAGTAGCAATAACAGCATCGAGTGAGACTTTATGTTGACCATCTTCCATCAAGGCCAAATGAGTGGTATTGACTGCCTGCACGGCACCCATGGCATTACGTTCAATACAAGGAATTTGCACTAAGCCGCCAATGGGATCACACGTTAAGCCTAAATGATGTTCCATACCAATTTCAGCTGCATTTTCAATTTGCGCTAAAGTGCCACCTAATACTGCCGTTAATGCACCAGCAGCCATCGAACATGCAACACCCACCTCGCCTTGACATCCAACTTCGGCAGCAGAAATGGACGCGCCTTTTTTATAGAGAATAGCAATTGCACCTGCTGTCAACAAAAAGTCAATGATACCTTTTTCATTGGCACCATCACAAAAGTTACGATAGTAATTTAACACGGCGGGAATAACACCTGCTGTGCCATTGGTTGGTGCAGTAACTACACGGCCACCCGCTGCATTTTCTTCATTGACAGCCATCGCATATAAATTAAGCCAATTCATTATTCCAGCGTGGGAATGATTCTGTGTTGTGGATTGGTTATTAAGTTTTTTATATAATTCAGGAGCGCGGCGACGAACATTCAAACCACCTGGTAAAATACCACTATGTTGGCAACCACGTTCGATACATTCGCGCATGATGCGAGCGATTGTGAGTATGCGTTCACGCACTTCTGCTTCAGGACGTAATGCAGTTTCATTTGCCATCATGACATCGCTAATGCTGATATTATTTTCGCTACAATGTTCTAACAATTCTTTGGCTGTATCAAATGGGTAAGGGCCGTCTGTTTCATTCCCTTTATTATGGTCATTAAAGTGTTTTTCATCTGTAATAAAACCGCCGCCAATTGAGTAATAGACATCAGTCAATAAAATTGAGCCATCAGCTGCATAAGCCGTAAAACGCATACCATTAGCGTGTAATGGCAAAACTTGCGTATAGTGAAATAGTAAGTGTTTTTCACGGTCAAATGAGATAGGGTGAGTGCCGTTTAAAATAATTTGATGTTCATTACAAATTGCTTGAGCACGAGGTACTGCTTGTTCAGGTAAAATCTCATGTGGTGTTTTACCTTCCAAACCATTTAATATAGCAATATCAGTGCCATGACCTTTGCCAGTTAATGCCAGGGAGCCATACAATTCCGTTTTTAGCTCATGAACTCTTTCTAATAAACCTTGGTTTTGCAGCTGATCAATAAATGCTTTCGCTGCACGCATGGGACCAACAGTATGAGAACTGGATGGGCCAATACCAATTGAAAAGAGTTCAAATACACTGATAGACATAGTTTACCTCTCTGTTATTACGCATCAATCCGTTTGTATTTAATTCGATGCGGTTTCAATGCCTCATCACCCAAACGGCGAATACGATCTTCCTCATATTCAGTAAAGTTGCCTTCAAACCATTCTACCTTACTATCGCCTTCAAAAGCGAGAATATGTGTGGCAATCCTATCTAGGAACCAGCGGTCATGCGAAATAACAACGGCGCAACCAGGGAAGGTTAATAATGCTTCTTCTAGTGCACGCAATGTTTCGACATCAAGATCATTGGTTGGTTCATCTAGCAATAGCACGTTACCACCACTCTTTAATAGTTTAGCTAGATGTAAGCGGTTTCGCTCACCACCCGATAAATCTTTCACAAATTTTTGTTGATCAGCGCCTTTAAAGTTAAAACGACTTAAATAAGCACGGGAAGGGATCTGATAATTGCCCACCATGATTAAGTCCAGACCGTCAGAAATTTCTTCCCATACCGTTTTATTACCATTTAAGGTATCACGGGATTGATCAACGTAAGCTAATTTAACGGTTTCACCAATAGTTAATGTGCCTTTATCGGGTTGCTCCAGCTCCATTAACATCTTGAATAAAGTAGTTTTACCCGCACCATTAGGACCAATAACCCCAACAATGCCGCCTTTAGGTAAATTGAAACTTAAATTATCAATTAATAACCGTTCACCAAATGATTTAGTGACATTTTTGGCTTCGATGACTAAGTCGCCCAAACGTGGACCTGGCGGAATATAAATTTCTTGAGTTTCATTACGACGTTGAAACTCTTGCGAGTTCATTTCTTCAAATCGGGCTAAACGAGCTTTGCTTTTTGCTTGTCGGCCTTTGGGATTGGTTCTTACCCATTCCAATTCAGATTGTAAGGCTTTTTGTCTAGATTGCTCTTGTTTTTCTTCAATGGCTAAACGCTTTTCTTTTTGTTCTAACCATGTTGAGTAATTACCTTGGTATGGAATACCGTGACCACGATCTAACTCCAAAATCCAGCCCGCAACATTATCTAAGAAATAGCGATCATGCGTTACGGCAATAACTGTGCCTTTGAACTCATGCAAGAAACGTTCTAACCAACCCACACTTTCCGCATCTAAGTGGTTAGTTGGTTCATCAAGCAGTAACATATCGGGCTCAGATAATAACAATTTGCACAATGCGACGCGGCGACGTTCACCACCAGAAATTTTAGTGACATCAGCGTCCCACGCCGGTAAACGTAATGCATCAGCGGCGACTTCCAGGCGACGCTCTAGATCCCAACCATTGGCGGCTTCGATAGCCGTTTGTAAGTTACCTTGCTCTTCCAATAAAGCATTCATTTCATCATCGCTCATCGGTTCAGCAAATTTCATACTGATTTCATTAAAGCGATGTAATTGATGCATTAGGTCAGGGAAGGCATCTTCGACGTTTCCACGAATATTTTTCGCTGGATCCAAGTGTGGCTCTTGTGGCAGATAACCAATTTTAATACCTGGCTGCGGCCGTGCTTCACCTTCATGGTTTTTATCAAGACCTGCCATGATTTTAAGTAGAGTAGATTTACCAGAACCATTTAAACCCAAGACACCAATTTTAGCGCCAGGATAAAAGGATAAGTAAATATCGCGTAAGATTTCACGTTTGGGCGGCACAACTTTGCCAACGCCATTCATGGTAAAGACATATTCAGCCATGGTTTTTTCTCATTTGTTTATTGATGGTGGATTACGCGCTAATACTAGCAACTCTTCATAAAAAGTTGTTTTTAGATATATAAATAGAATGAATCGAATAATGATTTTTTTACGCGCTAATCCACCCTACATGCTAAAGCAAATATGAGAGAAAAAGCAAGTTTTATTGTGTATTTTTGTACATTAGCCAATTAATTGGTTAATCGTTGACTTTGCTTTACCGCCGCTACTTGTGTTAAATCTTGTCCAGTCCAGACAAAAGGTTTCATTTCACTGCATTGACTACTAAATTTAAGTTTTTGAATACATGGAATTAAGTTAGTAAAACCAGCTGGTTTATCAAAAACAACATGAGTATCCATAGACAATAGCGGGGTTGGGTACATATTCGATTCTAGTGGGCCATCATCTTTCAACTCAATATGCTTCCCCTCTGCATCTTGTTGGCCATAGTAAGTAACAAGAGCGTCTTTCTCTTCATCGAATTTAGAAAATGCGTAATAGTTGATTTTCATTTCAAGGGCTAGTTTGCCCTCAATGACGGTATAATTAATATCAACTGAGCGTGAATAATCACAGCCCCTAAATGGAATTAATCCTTGCTCAAATAAATATATGGTCAAGTCATTGAAAAAGCTGTGGTATTCTTGAGCATTACCATTAAGAGCTAAACGTTTAGCTTGTTCGCTTTCTTCTTCACTATAATTGTCACACGTTTCAATTAAATTTTTAAGATTATTTACTGCGCTAGCATCGGCTATAGTTGATATTATTTGTTGTTGCGTAGGTGTTAATTCTCGAGGCGTATTAATAGGTAATTTTTCTGCTGCATTTAATTGCTGCTTATATGCATTTTTAATTTCCGCTTGCAGATCAAAATAATTAACCCCATTAATTTTTGCATCGCGGTGTAAATCACGAATTGCTGCAATATTTTTTACATTAGATGGAATGCGTTCATTTAAGTATTTTTCAAAGCTTTTTACCCATTTAGAGGTAGGTCCAAATACATCGCTGGGATAGTCATAACGAATATGCTTTGATTCAGCATCATATGCAAAATTTAATTCCCACGGCGAAATAGTTAAATTACCCCAAATATTAAGTAATTTTTTTGCAACTTTCAGCGATACACGGTTAGTCCACGTGGTTGCAGGAGGTAATACAGCACTTTTCCCAAAAACATTAATAAAATCTTTTTCATTGCTTAATGCAGATAAAGTGGTGGTGTGGGGAAAAAGGCCGATTTTTTTTTCTATTTGCAAATGACGTAGGTATTCAAAAGCAGCTAAAATATTGCTCATATTAAAATGAGAAGCGTCATAATGGCCGGCGGTACCTGTCAAAATGACTCTCAACTTAGTAACAATCGCACGGTCTTCTATTGTTAATGATTGATCAGCTAGCAATTTATTAAATAAATTCATTACCCTGCTGGTCTTGCTTGCAATAGGTAATGAATCTTGCGAGGTTGTATCTAGTGAAATATCGATTGGATGTTGTGGTTGAGCTTCAGTAAGTGGAAGTGCCATGGTGTATCATCTAAGTGGTTAACAATGGCACTATTCTACTGATTAAACATTATGCAGATATTAACATTTGGTTTAATCGCGATGATTTATATTTTGATAAATAAGAAACTCTTAATATTTCAATCGTAATCTGTTCTTAAAAGGGGATACAACGATATATACTGTGGTGCATATCCAGTGGTAATAATTATTAAAAAATGGAGTCGGTTATGGGACGATTAAACAATAAAAATTATGATAACCAAAGAAGTCAAATAAACAATTTACTTACTCAACTATCCCCAGCTAATTTACTTATTGATTTATTACGAAATTTACAAAAAAACGACGCTGCCGCTTTATGGCGATTGAGCGATATATTAAATCCCAATAAAGAACAAGACACGTTTTCTGACAAAGATCTTCAAATAATACATAAATGTTTTATTAATATATTGGAACTATTACTAGAATTAAGTCACGATGTAATTAATCTTAATTCATCAGACCGAGAATTAATTAAAAAAATTATTGATAACCCCGCATCAATAAATGAAGAAGACAAACTTGCAATCAGTAACATGATAAATAGCATTACAGCACTTTCTTCATATCATCCTGCTACACCAGTCAGAGTATTGCTGTGGATATCTGCAGCAAGACAAAATGGATTACAAGATACATCTTTATTTAAAGATGTATCGGCTATTATTAGAGATCGGACATCAGATGCAAATGATTTATTGCAGCAATTACGAGATGTTTTTAATCAAAATAATGGATCAAGCTTGTCTTTACCTGCTGATTCGGTTGTTAGCTCGTCGAAAGAAAATGCAATATCTAAATTAGTACAAGATCGATTCAATAAAATGATTAAAGATGTTGTTGCTAAAATGAATCTCAATGAAGCACTAAGATTGCAAAATGCACCATATCAACCACAATTAATTGTTGCCCCAGAAGAGGGATATTCTTCAGCCGTATTACCTAACACCAGAATAAGATTATGTGGTGTAGTTGAAGACAGGGTGGTTGCAGTACCTTGCACTGAAATCAAGGCCGACCCCAATATTGTTAGTGATAGTATGAAAAAAGCAATTGCTACTATGGTTGCTGAAATAAAAAGCACGCAAAAACAAGCTTTGCATAAGACATGTATAGGTCAATCCGGTTATCAACAAATTCATGCACAAGGTTCTACTTTCAATGGTGCATTTATAAATCGTAAAGATGATAAAGTTTTTGTTTGTGGAGCCAATCTTGGCGACTCTCTTACCTATCATATCAAGAAACGTGGCTATGGATGGAGAAGCGAAACATTAACCCAGCTGCATAGACCGCATGAACTTAGGGAGCGTGGTCGTATTATTGAAAGCAATAAAATGCCACCAAGAAATGAAGAAGCTGGTCCATCGTCCCAACAAGTCGTGATGAGTAATGAAAGAATTGTAGATGATTTCAATGATTCTTTAAAAGTATCACGTAGTTTTGGTGATCTGGGATATGAAGAAATGGGTTTATCATATGAACCAGATATTTTTTCATGGCAATTTGACGTAAATGATAATAACCATCCAGGATATTTATTATTCGTAACTGATGGAGTGCATGATGTTTTGCCAGGTAATCAATTACTTGATAGCTTGATTGCCCGCTCTGGCAATAACCTTTTAGAAAATTTACCAGATAAAATAATAAGTGAGATAAAGACTAAAGCGAAAAAAAAGGGGATGAAAGAAATAGATGATGCTTCACTTGTGTTAGTCGATTTATCAACGGCCCAAGGTTTTTTTGGTGCATATGATGGTCATGGTGGGAAATATGTTGCAATAAGAGCGGCTAAGCAATTGCCAAAAATTTTCCTTGACGAATTGAAGCATAAACATGGCTGTGATATTCACGTGAAGGTAACTAACGAAAAGAAGTCTGTAGCTGAAGTGCCTGCTCAAAAAAGTTATTCCAGCCAAGCAGTGCGGCAAGATGCGGATGTGCTGGGGCAATTTCCAATACAACAACATGCTTGGCGTCAGCAATGGAGCGAAATTCAAAATAGTGCTTTACCTAACGGCGATAAGACAAAAGCTAAGCAAGAGCTTTGTAATCAAATGAAAGCAACGATGTTAAACTTATCTAATTTTGTGACAGGAGAAGTTGATAAAGCAATAAGAAGTCTTAATCAAAAAAGTGGAAATCAAAATATAACTCTCAAAGAAATGCAAGCGAACACTGATGTTATTGTGGGCTTGAGAGAGATGAAGTCTAACTATCAACAATTTTCACAACACGTTCAACAACAGCTTAAGCCCACTCTGACTACGGAAGAGCTATCTGAAGAGTTAGATTCGCTTCATGATACCGCCCGACTTACTTGCCGTATCAGTGATCAGGAAAGAGATGAACAAAGTAAAAAAAGAGATCTCATCGATTATCGTGATAAGTATTTTACTACGCCAGCGAAAAACAAGGATAATGCCCCCTTATTACAGCCTAAAAGAAAAAATAATGCCCCTTTAATCCAGGCTGAAAAAGATGAGGTTAAGAAAGATCGACGTAAATTAATGTGGTGTATCTTTCAAGCAGCATGTTTGGCGACTGGAGTCGTGGCGGCAGGATTATTAATTGGGCCCGGTGCTGCTGCAATCGTAGCAGTGGCTGGAATAGCTGCGCATGCTATTGTATGTCATACCCTCTTTAAAGTTAAGCCACCGACTCCGGTTGATACTATAAAAGATGCATCATTACTTATAACGGCGATGCGGCCACCAGCGTTAGCACATTAGATATAAAACTGCTCAAGAATAATTGTTGCTTAAACTATATTTGCGGTAAAATAGCCAAAAACGATGAGGCTAATTATGTTTTTCTATTGCTTACAAATTATTGGGACTATTTTCTTTGCGATTAGTGGTGCGTTATCTGGATATAGAAAAGATTTTGATTTAACTGGGGTCATGCTGATCGCTTTTGCGGTTGGTAATGGTGGTGGTACATTACGGGATATCTTAATTGGTTCAACGCCAGTATTTTGGATGCAGCAACCGATGTATATTTTCCTCACTATGCTCACGGGGTTAGTCGTCTTTTTTGTGGCAGAGCACTTTGATGTAACCAGCAAAGCATTTTTAATCGCCGACGCTTTGGGTTTGGGAGTATTCGCTATTACGGGTGCACAAAAAACCTTAACATTTGGTTTATCGCCGGTGGTTGCGATAATGATGGGGGTTTTAACGGCAGTCGGTGGTGGCATCATTCGTGATGTATTATGTAGCGAGGTGCCGTTAATTCTGAAGCCAGAAATTTACGCTACAGCCGCTTTAGCAGGTGCAACCGTTTATGTTATTTTGCATGCATTTTTCCCGGAAATAAAATATGTAGCGGGAATCGCTTGTGCTTTAACGGTGATTTTAATTCGATTAGGTACCATTATGTGGGGTTGGCAGATTCCAACGCCAAGTTGGTTGAAGGCAAAAATACGCTGATTAACTCACCTATCTAACGTAGGGGCGTATTGCATACGCCCATCTCGCAAGTACCTCAAATATTGAATACCAGTATAATTCTTTTAAATATCACCCTATATTTAATAACAAAGATTAGTGATTTGGCAAGAAGGGCGTATGCAATACGCCCCTACGTTAGATCTAAGCCATGACGTTAGGTCGGTGATAAGTATTTTTATTCCGCTGCGGCACGCCCTGCACGTTTACGTTCGTTTTCAGTTAACAATTTTTTACGAATACGAATGGATTGAGGCGTAACTTCCACTAACTCATCATCTTCGATGAACTCAAGCGCTTGTTCTAATGAAAAACGAATTGGAGGGGTTAACAGAATATTTTCATCTGAACCAGCTGCTCGAATATTGGTTAATTGCTTGCCTTTGCTGACATTCACAACTAAGTCATTATCACGAGAGTGAATACCTACTACCATGCCTTCATAAACATCGACTTGTGGGCCAATTAACAAACGTCCTCGTTCTTGTAAATTCCATAACGCATAGGCATTAGATACACCTACGCCATTTACAATCAATACACCGTTGATTCGGCCGCCAATCTTACCTGGGCGTGATGGACCATAATGATCAAATACGTGATGCAAAATACCTGTACCAGAAGTCATGGTTAAAAATTCAGTATGAAAACCAATTAAACCACGAGTTGGAACGACATAGTCTAAACGCACACGTCCTTTACCATCTGGTACCATATTCTTTAAATCACCACGACGAGAACCTAATTGTTCCATGATGCTGCCTTGATGACCTTCCTCGATATCAATGCTGACATTTTCATAAGGTTCGCATAATTGGCCGTCAATTTCTTTCAAAATGACTTCAGGCCTGGATACAGCTAATTCATATCCTTCACGACGCATAGTTTCAATTAATATAGATAAGTGTAATTCACCGCGGCCTGACACTTGGAATTTATCAGGATCTTCAGTTGGGGTAACGCGCAATGCCACGTTATGAATTAATTCACGCATTAATCGATCACGGATTTGGCGTGATGTAACATATTTACCTTCTTTACCGGCAAATGGTGAGGTATTAACCTGGAAGGTCATCGATACAGTTGGCTCATCAACAGTCAATGGAGGTAAACCTTCGACATTAGCTGGATCACACAATGTGTCAGAGATATCAGGATTTTCAATACCGGTAATTGCAATAATATCACCCGCATTGGCTTCAGGTACTTCAACCCGATCCAATCCCATGTATGATAGTACTTGTAAAATACGACCATTACGTTTATTACCGTCGATATCAATCAACGTAACGGGCATATTAGTGCGAACACTACCGCGCTTTATGCGACCAATACCAATGGCGCCTACATAGCTGGAATAATCCAAGGTAGAAATTTGCATTTGAAATGGTGCATTTAAGTCAACATCAGGCGGCGGGACACGATCAACCACAGTTTGAAATAAAGCCTCCATGTTGTCGCTAGGAACATTAGGGTCTAGCGTGGCATAACCGAGTAAGGCACTGGTATATATCACAGGGAAATCCAATTGTGTATCATTGGCTCCTAAATTATCAAATAAATCAAATACTTGATTCAATACCCAATCAGGACGCGCGCCTGGTCGGTCAATTTTATTGATAACAACGATAGGATTTAAACCTTGTGCAAAGGCTTTTTGAGTCACAAAACGGGTTTGTGGCATGGGACCATCAACCGCGTCAACTAACAATAATACGGAGTCAACCATCGATAAAATACGTTCAACTTCACCACCGAAATCCGCGTGACCTGGGGTATCCACAATATTAATACGGTAATCTTTCCAACGAATAGCGGTATTTTTCGCTAAAATCGTAATTCCGCGTTCACGTTCCAAGTCATTTGAATCCATGACACGCTCCACTGCTGGACCGCGTGTACTGAGCGTACCGGATTGTTGTAGTAACTTATCTACCAGTGTGGTTTTACCGTGGTCGACGTGGGCAATAATAGCAATATTTCGTAGTTGTTCACTCACCTTTAAGAATCCTGCAATAACTAGTTATAAAATGTTGGCGCATTATGCCAGAAAGGCAATTTTTTTGCCAGGTTTAAATGGATTCAATTTGAAGAGCCATGGGTATGCCTCAATGCGAACCCCTTTCTTTTGTCATTCCGGAAGTTAGCGTTATGTAGGGGCGTATTGCATACTGAGTAGCGCAGCCCCGTTGGGCAAACATGGGAAAAGAACGTTATTGAAAGTGTAGGGTGGATTAGAGCCGCGAGGCTCGTAATCCACCATTAAATGATCTTTCATATGTATAATTTGAATTATCTAACAGCGGTGGATTACGAGCCTCGCGGCTCTAATCCACCCTACATAAAATGAAGTTCATTGCGAGATAGACTATGCTAATAGTAATAAAGGTTAAATTTTGCACAAATTAGGAAGTGGGGATGCGTGAAAATGACAAACTTAATCCTGCACGAAACAGCAGTTGCTCAATGGCATGCTTTGATAACGGAAGCAGAACATACTGCGTCCATTACATTACCTCATGAATTAGAAGGTTATTTGGTATTGTTATTAGCACGATTCACCGAACAATCGCATCTAGCTGATGCAGTCATGGCGATTGAATATTTGCAAGCACAATCCATTGTTGGACAGCTTAAATTTGAACGTTTACGTGATGTGGCCGATAAATGTTTGCTTATTTCTGGTTTATTTCCACAACGTGCAGAACATCGACGGGTAAAAATTAGTTACTTTGTTAACTTGGGTCAATCAGCCTATGATTTATTAGCGCATTTAAAACATGCTAGTTTAGCAGAATTATTTGCAGACTTAAGTCAGAACTTTGTGTCATTAATGGATGTATTGCTAAATTGTCGTCAATTGCCACCACAATTATTAACACCAATTCAAGCATTGGAATTATGGGCTGATACGCAAAGTCAATTTGCTTTACAAGCATTATCTAAACACACCGAAAGTGAAGAGACTCTGCTTTTTGCAGAGTCTTTCGATCGTAAGATGGACTAAAAGCTAGGCATTTCAGATACAGAACCAGTAAAATTAACCATAGAGCTAGCATCATCATTATTATATGTAACAGGTTGTTCTTGAGCCTTATAAAACCCAAATGTCGCTAGCCGTAATGCCCATTGCCCACATGACTCTCTTGGCTCATGAAGACGTTGTCTTTCTTGTTGTTCTAGTGTTGCGTCATATTCTTCGGTAATCACTTTTTCAAGAGCGAGACCTTCTTTACTATCAGGGACCATATTACCAATCATTTTCAAACTAAGTGCAATAGCTTGTTTGCATACGGCATCATTTGCTTTTTGCTCGGGTTGAATAATATGAATGACTGACAATACGATATCGGACGCGACGGTTGATAAAGCGTTACCATTGACGGTTCCTGCACCAAGAATCCAAGATAATAGTACGAAGGTTACGGTACCAATTAATACGCCTTGTGCACCAAACAAATTAAAGAAATCAATTAAATATCCGCCTAATACACTACCAATTAAATTAAGAGCATCTAAGGCGTAACAAGCTCCTGAGCATACTCCAGTGATAAGGGCAGTCATCCCCGCTGCTGGAATTAATGCTTTTACGAGTTTGCTACTTTGCCACAACCATTTTATTGTTTGAGGCAGTAAAAATGCTCGTTCAATGACGGTTAATAAACTATTCCAATACATCGCATCTTTTGATGGAGCACCTAACGCAGCACCAGTAAGTCCGACCGTATTGATAGCTGTTGCATTCGAGGTAAATAAGCTGGCAATTTTGCCACAAGCTTTATTAATACTCGTGATATTGGCGAGACAACTTAATGCAGATACGGGTAAAGATACCGTATTTGCCATGGTTAGCATGATGCCTTCCAATTCGGATTCTGGTTGAACATTTAATGCTTTAGCAATACGTAAAAAAACAAGCGCTAATTTATCGAGCGATAATTTAGAAAGAAAGCTAGATAACGCTAATAAATATCTAATTTCGCCTTTTGAGGTGAGATTTAATAAATCTACTTTAGGATAACTAGCAAATGGATTATCAGCACCTTCCTCCATGGTTGCGGTTGATAAAGTATCGAGAACATTGACAATAATTTCTATTTGTTGACGTAATTTTGAAATGCCTTTTTCGTTATTATCTGCAAGTGATGCTAGCGCATAACCGGTACGTACAATCAGACGTCGATTAATATTAAAAACAGCGCTATATAAATAATGATCCACCTTCTTTTTCTTGTTATGACCATCATGGTTTGCATTGATAAGAGAGGAGTACTCTTGTCTGTTACTCTCATCATCATCATCATCGAGCTCATCTTCTTCAAAGATGGATTTTTCTTGTTCATTATCATCACAAGTAAAAAAATGCTCTTTTATTTTTCGTAAATATTTTGCAAAATAAGATGGTGTATCACCTAATGGGCTCCTAAGTAAGATACCCACAAATGGAATAGAAAATAACATATGAGGACCGACTGAGGAGCTGAAGTTTAATAAAAAATCTCCAATTTTCCAATATACATTAGATGCTGATTCCGCAACTACGGCACCATTACTGATCGCAGCTAAAATTGCTGAACCACCAACGGCAATATACGAAAGTAGATACCCATAGCTTTTATCTTTATAGGATTTTTTTATGGTTTCCCAGCGTGACTTTAAATTGCGTGTTCCGTAATAATTTAATACCGCATTACCTCCAGCGCCACCGGTTCCGGCTGAAACACGTAATGCTTCAACAAGACCTTTCGCGAGAGATGAATCAATATTGATGTTAAAAGCGTCTTTAAAATGTTGTACTAATTGAGGTACAGCATCATTATAGTTACAACCCCAACTCGTTAAACCAACACCGGCAAATATGATTGACGCAACTAATAATGGAACTGGAACATCAGTGACATGGCCCTTTAACTCTTGATACATTTCACTACAAATGCGTTTTAATTCATCTATTGATTCGTCAGGGTTGTCTTCATCTGAAAGATTATCAGCATTAACTTCGACAATATCGGGCTCGTCCCCGGGAGGAGCAAACATTAGTTGTCCGGGTGAATCACCCTCTGACTCGACATTCGAAGTCGGAGAATAACTTGGTGTAGATGATTTATCTTCGCTAACGGGCGAGTCGGGCTCTTCTCCATATATTTCACGCTTCAAGTTAGGGTGAATAGGTCGCCGTGGAGAAATCGATAATGGTGGTTCCACTTGTTTATTTGGAGAAATCGATAATGATGATTTTACGGACGTATCTGTGGAAGAGGTATTTTGTTTTACCATATCTAAATCTTATCTCAATTAATTTTTAAGCTTATATAATCTTGTTTTATTAAACCCACTAATTTATTAAGGAAAAATTAAGCAACTTATTGCGGTATTAGTTTAATAAGCGCGGGATTATAGGTTATTTTTTATGCCATCACAAATTTCATTGTTAAATAAGTTTTTATTTATTCTACTTTCTTGATCAATATCAAATGAGTAAAAATGTATGCATAAAAATTTGTGCTACAAAAACAATATAAAATAATGTATTATGATGTTTTGGTTGCTTTAATCATTGGTTAAAATTTGTTGATTAAAGTATTTATTGGTCTTACTTATTTGAATTAGCACATATGAATATTCGTACTCGTTTCGCGCCTAGTCCTACTGGTTTCTTACATGTTGGTGGTGCTCGCACTGCTTTATATTGCTGGTTATATGCCAAGCGATTTGGTGGACAATTCATTTTACGAGTCGAAGATACTGACTTAGAGCGATCAACACCTGAGGCTGTACAAGCGATATTAGATGGCATGGCATGGCTTGGTTTAAACCATGATGAAGGTCCATTTTATCAAACACATCATTTTGATCGCTATAAACAAGTGATTAATGAAATGTTAACAGTAGGTACTGCGTATCGCTGTACTTGCAGTAAAGAACGTTTGGAACAACTGCGCGAACATCAAATGCAAAATAAAGAAAAGCCGCGTTATGATGGTTGTTGCCGCGATAAGAATCTTCCAGCAACAGATGAGCCCTTTGTTGTGCGTTTTAAAAATCCACAAACAGGTGATGTGGTTATTAATGACTTAGTATTAGGCGAGGTTATCATCAGTAATGAAGAATTAGATGACTTAATTATTGCGCGTAGTGATGGCACGCCAACGTATAATTTTACGGTCGTTGTTGATGATATGGATATGCGAGTTACGCATGTTATCCGTGGTAATGATCATTTAAATAATACCCCACGCCAAATTAATATGTTAAGAGCATTAGGCGTTGAGCCACCCTTATATGCACATTTACCAATGATTTTAGGTGATGATGGTAAGAAATTATCAAAACGCCATGGTGCAGTGAGTGTGATGCAATATCGTGATGATGGTTATTTACCCAATGCGTTACTTAATTATTTAGTGCGTTTAGGTTGGGCACATGGCGATCAAGAAATTTTTACCCTTGATGAAATGATTCAATATTTTGATATTGCTGATGTCAATAAAGCTGCTTCAGCATTTAATACTGAAAAATTGCTATGGTTAAATCATCAATATATTAAACAGCAACCAGTTGAATATGTCGCTAAGCATTTGCAGTGGCATATTGAGCAATTAGGTTTGGATGTGACAAAAGGGCCTGCATTAACCGATATCATCGTTGCGTTGCGCGATCGTTGTTATACCTTAAAAGAACTGGCTGAAAAAGCAGTGTTTTGTTATCACGCACCGCACACTTATGATCAAGAAGCATATGATAAGCACGTCACCCCGGATGTTATACCTTATGTGCAACAATTTAAGGCCAAATTAGCAGAGTTAATTGATTGGTCGGCACCAGCAATTCATGATGTATTGCAACAAGTTGTTACCGATAATCAAATTAAATTTCCTAAAATTGCACAGCCTGTGCGTATTGCCGTGACGGGATCAACTAATTCACCGTCAATTGATGTGACATTGGCATTATTAGGTAAGCAAGAAACTATTGCTCGATTAGATCGATTCATTAATAACAAATAAAATATTTTACATTACATGTTGACATAACGTAGTCAGCTCACTAAAATGCAAACCCTCAGCTGTTGGGCTGGGTAACAGAGCTCAACCAACGGGGCTATAGCTCAGCTGGGAGAGCGCTTGCATGGCATGCAAGAGGTCGGCGGTTCGATCCCGCCTAGCTCCACCAAAGTATTATGTTTTTTGTCCCCATCGTCTAGAGGCCTAGGACATTGCCCTTTCACGGCAGTAACAGGGGTTCGAATCCCCTTGGGGACGCCATCTTCTTAATGACAAAAATCACAAATATATCCATATTAAAGTTTCCCCAAGGGGATGAGAACCCAGGGTTCGACCAATTTGCCTGGAGCAAATTGGCACGGGCGAAGCCCGCCCGAAGGGCGAGGGCCATGGATGGCCCGAGTGCACTCCCCTTGGGGACGCCATCTTCTTAATGACAAAAATCACAAATATATCCATATTAAAGTTTCCCCAAGGGGAATAAATGTAGCCCGTATTAAAGCGAAAAAAGAGCGCTAATATTTTACGCTTATTTTGTTACAAAGATGCTGATAACGAACCACATCACCGATAAAGCGAAATACGGGGATTGTTCAACTAGTACAAAAAATACACCTATTTTAATCAATCTCCTTAATTTTACTTCAATTTTACTTCATAATTGTTGCCTTGCCTGAGGCCGGTATGCTAATTTTAATGGTCCAATAGCAGGAGATTCCATGATGACGGATAACATCGACCCCAGAAAGCCAGGTGAAGAAGAACCTATAGATACACATCATGATGAAGAATATGATGCTGAACCAACAAAAGATCATGACGATGAATTATCAACAGAAGAATATGATGATGAGTCAGCTGAAGAGTCTGAGCCAACAGAGCAGAAATCTGGGGTTATGGCAAAAATGCCGCAATTAGGTGCCATCAGCCAAAAATTACAGCCTTTGATGGAACGTTTTCCAATTAAGAAAATTGCATTAATTGCCATAATAGTCATTATTTTGATAATCGCTGGGGTAATAACCTTGCGTAATTATCATACAACCAAGTTACGCACACAAGCAGCCAATGCGGTGATAAGTCTTTCCAGCTCAATGCAAGATATTCAGCAATATCTTGGTTTGCCCGTCACTATTAGTAAGTCAATTACCGGTACCGTTGATGATAATGCGCAAAATGCCCAATTAACTTTTGCAGTTCAAGGTGCCAAAGGTAGTGGTCTTTTGACGGCGACATTGGTTAATGGCCAAATTTCTAATCTGGTTTTACAAACAGCTGATGGTCAACGACATGATGTCTTGCAAGACGAGGCGGCGTATAAAAGTGCTCAAGCTGCAAAAGCTGCCTTAGCCGTCAAGCAAGCAGCAATGGAAAGTAATTTTAATAATGCAGTGAATGCCTTGCGTAGTAAAAATTATGCAGCAGCAATAACTGGCTTTCAGCAATCATTGGTTGATAATTACCAAGTAGCGAAAAGCTATGAATATTTAGGCTTTTCTTATAGTCAAAGTAATCAATATCAACAGTGTGTTTCCTTTTATCAAAAATATGTTGAACTACAGACTGATGATAGCGAAGCATACTACCAGATTGCCTATTGTGAATTGCAAATGTATCAAACAGGCGAAGCGCTGATTAACTTGGATAAGTCTTGTAAGTTAGGTTATGCCATGGCCTGTTCTGCTGCAATGCAAATTCGCGATCAGTTAAAACAAAAGCCGACCACGAATGCTGATCAAGCATTGTCGCCACAACAAAGCATTGAACAGCAACAGCAAATGCAACAGCAGCTGCAAACAGATAAAACGACGCAGCAAATGTTAAATAATCAAAGTCCCACTGCACCACAAGGTAGTGCACCACAACAAATGATGGATAATCAGGGCGGTACAGCACCACAAGGTAGTGCACCGCAACAAATGATGGATAATCAGGGCGGTACACCACAGCAAGGTAGTGCACCGCAACAAATGATGGATAATCAGGGTGGTACAGCACCACAAGGTAGTGCACCGCAACAAATGATGGATAATCAGGGCGGTACACCACAGCAAGGTAGT
>JAGVJQ010000101.1 GCA_020051015.1 Gammaproteobacteria bacterium | reverse complement strand
TAATAAGAAGCGCAATTAATTTCATTATCTCTCCAATATTACTCTCATCCACAAATATTATCTGCGCGTAGGTTATCAATCGTTTTTTCAGGTTAATCCTATTTAAATATAGCGAATTCTGGAGTATTCGAGAAACTGACACAGTCCTTGGAATACTCCCGTAAAGCTCCACAATACTCTCCTAAAAAATTTTTTTGACCAACCAGTCTATTAAAAAAATAATTCCACTGTGGAATAAATGGAATTTCACCAACTCAAAAATCACAGAAAGATTCTTTGCCACTTGTTTCAATTAATCATTATCAGTGGAAAAAATATTGTCGCGGATTATTTAAGCTGCTTATATCTGCTTAGATAGCAATTAGCTACTCACAGGATTTTGCAGTGAGTTGCTGAAGCAATAATAATGCTAACGTATTACTACAATTGGAAAAGTTGTATTCGCCTTTTTATTTGATTTATTAATAACCGTAGCTTTTCATACGATCTGCAATACAAGCATCTACTTTTCCTTGGGTTGTATAACCTTGGGCATTACATTGATACTTTGCAAGATCTAAAGCTCTCTGATACCGATCAGATGATGTAGTTGGTGCGGTTGGGGTAGTTATTGCTGAAGTTGTTGTTGATGAAGCTAAGCTCATCCCCGAAAAAAGCCCTAAAATAATAGCAGCTAATGCAATTTTAGATTTACTCATACAAATACTCTCTCTTTTAAATCTTGTAGAATACATTATAGTTCATGGTTCCTTTTAGAATCTATTAGTAAAATCTTAACAACTGATCTGACCCCGAGTTTTCGGACACCTCACTTTTACAACTTTGTCGTTCGTATTATAACATCCTCAAAATATACAGACTAACTTGTTCAGAAAAAATTAATGTGCTAATTGCCTAGAACTGCTTAGATAGCATTTCCGCTATACACAACATTTTATTACCGTTGCGGTTTCTTAGTCGGAATGTTCTTAATTTCTGGTACTATATCATCTTTCAACGCAACTGGCACATCACGTTCAACGGGCGCCAAGAAATGCAATGCACAATCATTCGATAATAAAGCATGGGTTGAAATTTCAAAAGAGTCTGCCGCAGGTAGCCTATTTTCTAATGCGTCCCCGGAGATGAGATCCCCTCTTTCCATACATTGCAATAGATTTCCTGTATTATTGTTTGACCCTTCAACTGTGCTATCTGGCATTATTGAGGTTCCTACAACTGCTGCATGACTTGTAGAGGGTAGCTGAATCATCGTTATTTTATTGAGATAAGCTATTACCTTAGTCTGAAAAAAAGAACGCGCAACGTCCTGTGCTGTAAGACCTGAAGAAGTCATCGCATTGATATTTGCTCCCGCCACATGTAAAGACTAAACAGTTTTTACATGACCATAATACGCAGCAATATAAAAAGGTGATTCTCCTTTTTTACAAGCTTGATCTAAGTCTGCACCAGCTGCAATAAGACGATTAACAATTTCTAAATGTCCCCATTGCGCAGCATGATAAAGAGGCGTTTTACCTTCAGTATCTGTCGCATTGATATTTGCTCCTGCAGCAAGCAGATGCTCAATACTTGTTAAAAAATTATGCTGAGCAGCGAAGCAAAGAGGCGGCATAGAATACACATCTGCACTGACAACATTACAATCAGCCCCTGCTATTACCAGTAAGTTTAAAAAATCCTGTATTTCCTCCTCACCGAGGGGCCGGTTAAAGTCTGTATCCATTAATTCCATTAACGGCGTAACCTGCGTTCCTCTTGCTTGAATACTGGCATCAACCTGCGGATTCTGCCTTTGTACGTAATGAGTTGTAGTTGTTTCACCCCAAGGAATAAAACCAAAAAGTTTTTTTTCAGTGGTGATAGTAACTTTTTCTACAAAAATTCGGTTTAATAAAAAACTGAACTTTTTATTTTTTGATAAGTTCCTTAGTTTTGCAAAAGCCTCTATTTTCCTTTGTTCGAGTGAAAATCCACCGCCATCAGACTGTGTTGATGTTGATGCGACAGAGAGAGCACTATCAGATGCATGACTATAAAAAGCTTCTTGTGTCACGATATGACCCCTTACATTACTAACAATTTTTTGGGTGATACTATCATATGTATCAAAAAAACAACACCGTAGTTTATACGGACTCAAGAAGTTGTTGCACCAACTCAGGTCTAGCGGCTGTAAGTTTTCACTGATTTCATAAAAATAATCTTCCCCTAAACTAACAAACACCTCTTTGTTAGATGATACATTTTAATAAATTAATGTCCGTTAGTTTAGGGTAAGTTCAGTATTACCCTCCATCGTTAAACAGTCAATTATTGGATTCATATCCAATAATTGATTCGAAAATTCTTCATGACCATGATGCAATGCAATGTATAGTGGTGTTAAACCTGTATGTGGTGAACTCTAGATTTCAATAAAACTAGCATTTCAAATACCTATAAAAGGCAGCACCACAGTAGCATGGGAAACAACTTGGCAAAAGCCTATTGAATATTAAGAAAGTAATCAATTGATTTAAAATGATTTTATGATGCCGGAGATGTGAATCGAACACACGACCTACTGATTACGAATGGGTATCTCAGCGAAGAGTTTTTCCTTTTAAAACAGCCAGTTACATGTTGATTTGCATCTAATAACATTGTCGGGGATTATATCATAATTCCACGGAATTATAAGGTAATAGCCATACTTTTATTAGATGAAAATCGATAGCTTAATAAGGCAGATATCTGCCATTTTACAAGAAACCCACCATCCCACTTTAACCTGTTCCCACTTTGTACTATAATACCACCTAGAGAAAGTAGATATTGGAGAAACTCATGCAAGTCAAAATGCTACGGCCCGATTCAAAAGGGCGAATTACATTGGGCCACTTAGCCGATGGAGTTAGTGGATTTGCCCTAACCCAAACTAAAGATCACAAAATTATTTTGGAACCTTACTCAGAAATCCCCACTCGTGAAAAATGGTTATTCAATAATAAACTAGCCATGAAAAAAGTTAACGAAGGCTTAGACGACGCGGCAGCTGGTCGTGTAGTTAAAAAGGGTAGTTTTTCTAAATATGTAGATGATGATAAATAATGGCATTTGAATTACTTTTTACAGAATCAGCCAGTGCGGATTTAGATTTACTGGAACAAGATCACGGACTCTCTAAACGTTTAAAAGCAGTTAGAAAAGCTTTGGGATATCTAGAAACCAACCCACGTCATCCTAGTTTAAATACCCACAAATACAGCTCGCTCAGTGGCCCCAATGGGGAAGAAATTTTTGAAGCATATGCTGAAAATAACACGCCGGCGGCTTATCGTATTTTTTGGCATTATGGTCCTGGAAAAAAAGTCATTACGATATTAGCGATTACTGAGCATCCTTGATTTTTTAATTTGATCTTCTTCTATACCAACGGATACATCTTTATTAAGCCATACATTTTAACAAATTGGTGTCCGTTAGTTTAGGGGAAGATTAGTTTTACTGTTCGAATGTTTCCGGAATCGGTGTTCGAATCCTATCGGATTGACTGTTCGCTTCGACCGGAATACGCATGTGCATCGGAGATTCTAAATTTTAAAGAAACTAGCATTTCAATTGCCTGTGTGTAGCGAATTACAAATCCCTATGCAAAATCAAGCTAATAGTGGTTGATCACCTTTTTAGATTTTATTGTCTATAATAATGGCCATGCTGAAGATAATAGTTTTTTTTAAGTTACATCGTCGTATATTTCAGGCTATTAGCGCCAGGCGGCGTGCGTACAATAGCGGCAGAGAACCTTGCATTAAGAAAACAACTCATGACATTAGCTCGTCATCACAAGCGATCGCCAAAACTAACTGCTTATGATCGTGTGATCTTTGGTATTCTGGCTTCTATGATGAGTATCAAACGATTATCACGTATCGCCATTATTTTAAAACCAGCGATCATTTTAAAATTCCATCATGCTCTAGTAAATAAAAAGTATCAGTGGCTATTTTCAGCAAAAACTCATCGAAAGCCAGGGCTGTGTGTAGCGAATTACACATTCTTATGTAAAATCAAGCTAATAAAGGCTTATAAATTTCTTAATCTGATGTACTCTACCACGTGTATGCCTCACTAAGAGAACATTACAACATCAGACAATGATTATTAGTAGATGGAGTGCAGCCAGTCTGTGGCGGCGCCTCCATTTCTAATGGCCGACCATAGCGGCAGCCAAAAACGGAGAAAGCTCCTGGCGCCTGTTGATCTGTGTCGGGTGTGGGGGCACGATGTTTTTTTGGAATTATATCGGCAAGTTGATCCACCGGCCTCTCACATATTTCATTTGCAATAGTTTCAAAAAGTTTATTAACATTTTCCCCCGTTTTTGCACTGACTTCCATGTAACCCATTAGACCATGCTGTTGCATAAATGCTTCGGCAGCTTCTTTAGTAACCACTCTTTGTTCAGAAAGATCTGTCTTTGTCCCAACTAACATAACCTTAGCATTACTCGCAAACTGTTTTACAGCATGGAGCCAAGTACTGAGTTGGTCAAAGGATTTTTGCTCCGTCACATCGAAAACAAGCAGACACGTTACTGTTTTTTTAAGAAAAGTACTGAGCATCTTCCAGCTGAATCGCTCCCCCCCTGAAACATCCGACACCGTTAATTTTAATCTTTCAAATTTAATGAATGAATAACTAGCACCCACGGTGGGTACATAGTATTGAATAAATACCTTATCTATCCCTCTGTGTCTTAAGGCCGTTTTGCCCGCCTGAGACTCACCGAGCATAGTAATTTTATATTCCTTAATTTCTTCTAGCTCTACTGCCATATTACACCTATATAACGAATTTTAATTATTTAATTTGTCTTTATAAAGATTCCATCTCAATGACGTGCTAATTATTCATCGAATAACATCGGCAAGAATTATATCACAATTTCAAAATTTGTAAGCTCAATTTGATAATGTCCTATTCTAGCAATTTAGAAATGTCTTCTTTTTTGCATGAGATAACTGCCCGATTAACAGCAGGAAAGGCTGGACGCCATAAGGCCAAACATACAAAACAGCCCATCACTCATACTGGCTGTCTCAGGCAATCCCATTTTGGTGAGCTGGTACAAATCGATGGTTCACCCCATAGGCTCTGTTCCATAGAATTTAGTCAATACTCACCCTCGCTTAAAAACGAGATCAATCGCATTCTCATTAGCATGCAGTATATATCAGAAAGATGAGCTACTAGAGTAAGGAGAATAATTCTGTGGCAAACTAGCTACACTGCTTTGTCCGTGTATTGACAATAACTCTTGCTTTAATTCATCATCGAGCACTTTATCAAATAACTGCAATGGCGTTATTTTCTCATTATCTTCGACAAATATGTTAATCTCTGGTCTACTGATTAAAAGATCAAAACACATCCTGTTACCGGTTTTTTCCGCAGATAAAACCGCCCAATGCAATGCTGTCCTGCCGGTTAAAGACGCCTTCGCATTAATATCAGGAATTTCGTTTATTAGAATTAACAGATCCTCAAAATTTCCAATCTCTGCAGCTTTTCTAAAAGCGCATTCTAGCGCTTTTTGTCTAAGTACCAAATCAGTAGGTATTGGAGTAAGGGGTGAGTTATACTCTTTAACGTATTTTCGGATCAAATTATTTTGCTCGCTTGAATGTAATTGATCCTGTGTGTAGCGAATTACAAATTCTCATGCACAATCAAGCTAATAGTGATTGGTAAACTTTTTAGATTTTATTGTCTATAATAACGACCATGCTGCTCACATTGAGCTATACATCATCTTCTCCGAAATCATTTTCATTTTTAGGAACTGCTAATTGGTATTTAGCGACATAATGTCCTCCTGGGCTAATCATACGCTTACCCGTTCCCAAATCAATACGACTCACATTCAAATATGAAAAACATGGCAGTTGATGCTTATCCGCTAAATATAAAAATAAACGCTTTGCTTTAATCGATTTACATTGCTCAAGAAGTTTTTGCATCAAGTCAGGCCTTAGCAGCTGTAGATTTTCACTGATTTCATAAACATGCTGATAGCTAATAATATTAGGAACTAGCGCTAGTAATTCGATGATTGCTCGCTCTGCTGAAGAAACAAAGAGTTTAATACCTTGCAAGGACTTCTCTTCCAGACCAATTTCATTTTCAAATAAGTAAGCTTGATAGTAGATACAATTATTAAAATAATCTGCAAACCACTTTGGTAAGTTGTTACGTTTTTCTGTCGTGTTATAAAGAAAAATTTTCATCTGATGCGTTTCTTCAAAGGCAATATACTGCGCTAAGCCATGCAACTCTAATGCAGAAAGGCCTCCAACATGGAGCGGTAGATTTAGCTGTTGCTGTAGAGCAACAAGCCCCCCTGGCCACGATGGTTCATCCTTGAGTTTTGCATAAGCTCCTTGGCCTATTTTTCTTACCCAACCTGCAGTTTCATATTTCTTCAGCAGCTGAGGAGAGTATCCACATTGAGATAACCAACGAGACGTCATGATTACCCCATCCTGCCATTGCGACAACAGTTGGTTTATTTTATTTTGATTTTGTACACTCATGGTAAACATTTTTCACTTTAAATAAACTTAATTCTATATCATTTTAGGAGTTTATTAAAGTTAATATAAATAAACTTATAGTTTATAAATTAAGATTAAAATAAACTTTTTTGGTAAAAACTAACTAAAATGAGAAAGTATTGCAATAATATTTAAAACATCAACCGCTAAAATTAGACATTAGCTGTTTTTAATGTTTTGATTTATAAAGACTTTTCATGGTGCCGGAGATGTGAATCGAACACACGACCTACTGATTACGAAGCGTGTATAGCAAACAGTGTTTTTTATTTATAAATCAAATGGTTATCGCTGATATTT
>JAGVJQ010000080.1 GCA_020051015.1 Gammaproteobacteria bacterium | reverse complement strand
TTATTCTTTCATTTTGCATAACTCAAAAAATGAACCAAACTGGAAAACCAAAAAACAAATTGCAGATTTAACATTTAAATATCCCGCATTTCGAACCATGGACTTGACAGAGTTAACTGTGCTGGTTGATTATCTTTCATCAGATTCTGATGTTGATGTTGATGCCATGCTTGGACATCCATCACAATTTCCAATTATTTCACAGTTGGCAGATTTGGTTAGGCAGAAAATACAATATGAAACCGCTGTCGATATAACATATTTAAATTTATGTTTTTATCTAACTCCCAAAAGTTTGAGTAGAATTATTGATTTCATCCGTAATGCCACATCAACTGTTGATGTGAAAAAAATGCTATTAACACTTGACGAATTATTAGATAAGGCAGTTAGTAAATACTCGCGGTCGTATCAAGTAATAATAAGTTTATTAAATGTGTTTACTCATCCAGCTGTCTTGTCGAATCTTGATTATTTCAATAATAATATGAATAATAGCGGTGATTTTGATGCGCTAAATAATGCAATAAGATGCTGTCAATCAAACCAAAAACCAAACACTGAATCAAACCTAGAGTTAATCGCAGAATCAAACGTAGAATCAAATACAGAACCAACCCCAGAATTGAACTTGGAATTAATTCCCTATCTATTAGATATTGTTAAATTAAAATCAGCCATGATTTTATTCAATGACGCGTATGACTTTTTTGAGAAATTCTTACCAGGTCAAGTATTGCAACCAACATCACAGCAAGATTTACTGGCTATACAATATTTATATAATACCATTTCTGTTTTTGGTAAAAAAATGAAATGCTTACCTCAGCAAGTAATGCGAGACTTTTTTACTGAGAAGGTAAAGAAATATGCAAGAGATATTTATTTATTAGTCGAAGAATTTAAACGACTTAATATGTTAACTCAAAAGTTTGTGCCAATTATTTTTGATTATCTTTGTAAAAACCCAGAACATGCACATAAAATGGCTAATTTCTTAGGTGAAATTAGATTGTTACAAGAACCAAGCCCACGATTGTATGAAGAGCCATGGTTAAGGTTGATCTTCGAATTTGATAAATTTAAAGAAATTATTGAAGAAAATAAAGAATGTGCAATATGGTTAGGTCAGTTGTTACTTCCAGCTGAAGGGCTTGATAGAAATACTGATACAGACTCGTTAGCGATTTACTTAAAGTTAGCGCTTGCTAATTTTTTCCCTTACAAACTGCCATTACTAGCCAATGATCATCCTGTCGTTAATAACCTTATATCGCCTTTTGAAAGTTATACATTACGTGAGTTGCATTATTTACATAACTCAGATGATTTTAAAGGTAAATTTTTATTGATAGTTAAATATGGCAATTCGATGACTCGCTTAGCGTGTGCAAATTATTTATTAAAGAAAATAAGTCAACTAACAAGAGATGATTTTGTTTATAATGATACCGATGAGGCGGCAACAAAAAAACGAAATGAATTATTATTGTTACACGATATGATATTTGAAATAGTGCTTAATTATCCATTTGAGCCGAGTAGTAACTTATTAAAAAAATATATCAAGAATGAACTAATGTTCTCTGATATCGATCAAAATAAATTATGGCAAATGTTACTGTATTATAAATATGGTCGACATCCACAATTTGCATCTTTCTTACATACCTTTCTTGCTTGGACAAGAGAGCAATGGGAAGCTACAGTAACATCATCGATGGAATCGAAAAAACTGGTAGGTATGAGCGATCATGGCGTGTTAGAAGAAAGTACAATAGCAACAGTAGAGAATGCTTCTGTATCCTTAATGGACTTAGATAGTCCTGTAGGTGATCAAGATGTTGAGATGGGTGATCATGAGTTAGAAATTACAGACATAACTCAATCTCTTATGGAAGTAGATAACACCAACAACATTCCTCCATCCGAAAAAAACATGGAAGAAGAAACGTTTGTTGAGGTAGATGCTTGGCAATATTTTATTTTTATGGTTTCACTTTGTTCGCACTTAGAAAAACCAGCATATGATGCTGGTTCAAGTAGTAAATTAACATATGATAGAGATTATGAAGTTCTTCGGGTGATGAGGACGGGTTTAAGAAACTATGCCGAAGTAGAAAATTTACAGCAACAACCATTGACGAATTTAATCCATTGGCCGAAGCAAGCAATACCTATTACAGAAGGTGTAAGTGAAGAGAATATCGCATCTTTTACTGAAGTTGCTAAATTAATTCCTTGGCAAGAATTATATGAAATAAGTTTAGGCTTGCCAAAAATCAGCCAAAAACAATATCTTGAAATGCTTGGCTGTATTTCTGATGCAGGTAGTACTTCTCAAACACAAAATATTTCAAGTAAAATTCAGCCTTTTCAACCTCTTCCCGCATTATATCCAATTGACTTACAAACAGTATATCAATTGATTATGCAGTCTGAATTGCAGGCAGAACTTATTGTTAAATATGGAACCGCTAAGGTTATGCCATTTGAAGTCTTCTTGTTTATGCAATCTGAAGAAGAATTATGCGCATGTTTAGTCATTGAAGAGAAACAAAAACAACAGGCGGATCAAGATAGTCATTTAATTGAGGGTGACAATGATGAATTGGTTGTCCAAGATAAAAAAACAGTGAAAGCAATATTTAATGAAACAGAAATTTTCTTAAGTATTTTTGAAAGCAGTGATGCTGAAGCATTAAAAATATTAAATCTTAAAGTGGTCTCAGAAGAACTGGTAGCGGAATCTGTTGTTCAAAAGAGATCTCATGAAGAGATGACATCTGGAACCGAAGAAGAAAATAGTAATACTGGAATTGTGAGTGAGAATACTAATATAAGAAGTGGCAATAGCGATGAGAGTGATGAGCCGCCACAAAAACGAGCCAAGCTGAGTGATCATCCTGAAGGACAGACAATACAAACTGGAGCAAGTCCGGGAATGTTTGGGCATATTTCTGCAGCGACAACTGTGGTGCACGCGGCAACTTCTAGCGGAAACAAATGGGAATCTTTAGCACAAAATTTAAGTAGTGACGAAGTTTCATCTTCTGATGATATAAAAGGTAAAGGCGAAGTATTAAAGCACGATAATATCGGTGAACAACGACTTTCAGGTGCTAGCCCACGAAGTTCATCTAATCAATATGGTAGTCAATTTAAAATACCTTCAAAAAAACAGCAATGGGATAATATAAATGGCACCACAAATTTAGTTTTTAGGCCTCAAGGAGGATGATGCTAATACAACATTTGAAAATGTGGGGTGGGCCTAAACATCGCGTCACGTGCAAAGAGAACAAATTAGCATGATAATTAAGCGATGTGTGCCCACCATCATGCCATCAGCAATGGTGGGCATATATTGTTATGCGATACCTCTTCGAGGACAACAATATTTAGCCCACCCCACATAAAAAGACGCTCTTTGGGAGGCCTTCGTGCTAGCGGCGGCGGATGTTTATAATCCTAGTTTACGATTTGAAGAATGTTTTTCCGAACTAAAGTCACGTTCCTCTACCTCGCTAGATGATGATGACGACGCTCTTCTCAATATCGGCGATTGTTGAGGTGCAATAACTTCGTGGTTAGCTAAGTCACTCTCTGGATGTAAATTATCAGGTATCCACAGTAAATCTTTTGGAGGTTTAAATAAATCGCCTCCGGCTACTGCGCTAATTCCATGTTGTACGGTCCGAGTTCGGATTGTTTCTAATAAGTATATTAGTAGCCCCAGAATAGCAACGCCAGCAACGGTAGTTTCAGTACTAAGGCTGCTATGCGATGAGTTTTCACGTTTATTTATAGTTAACGGGGATTGTGGCGATAATGCATAGCACAAAAAAAGGAGTTCCATGATGGTATAAAAACCAAATGCAACTTTTTGAGTGTAATACTCGAGATTGCTCCAATAATTACGATGCGAGTGCTCTGAGTGTGGGAAAAAACAAGAAAGGAGTTTGGTTGTATTGTTAGGAATTAGTTTTATATTATTAAATTCATGCGTAAGAATCTGTTGTTGTTCAGCAATCCACTCTGCTGTTAATTTCTCAGATGTTATTTTATCATAATCACAGATTATCAATTGTAAATAAGCTACTTTATCTAAATAACTTTGTACTTGGGCATTCCGCGTTCCCGACTGATGACACTGTTCATGAAATACAGGTATAGTATTCGTGAGAAAATCATTCCATTCTTCTTTATCGATAGATTCTGGATGCGTAGGTAAAGGATTCCCTTCAACACAGTTCATTAAGATATCATAAACAATTTGTTTTTCATCATTATCAGTAAAAGTAAGAGCAAGATCTGCTGCGAGGCATGAATAAGCTTGGAAAAATTTTTCGTACATTGACCCTCAATTATATTGCATGTTTTTATTAGGACGAATATTGTACAACATACAATACTTTTTGTTAAGTACCTTAGATAACATAATTGATAATTAATAATTTCTTAAACGTGATGAGGATATTGCAAAATTTTACTTCCTTGGCACGACCACCACGGCATCAGCAACATTACTAAAGCTTGGAATCATCAAATGGAAGCTGCCAATCGCGGCATAAAGTTGGGATGAACTGCCGCCATCTAAATTCAAGGCATTATAACAACCTAATCCACCTTGATTGGTCGATTTTTTTAACAAGCTAGCAAAAACCTCGGGGGTAACTGCCACATTTTCAGTAATGCTTATAATAACCTTGCCTTGATGATTGATGCACAAGGCGCTGCGTGAGGCATAACTATCTTTAAGCGGAGGAATAGTGCCTTCTACAATGAGACGTGGGCCTGATTGAATAGCAAAATCAATGCTTGGATTTAGGGTAAAGTTTTTCATTGAAGTCATATAAGCGCGATTGTTGTTCAATGTATAAAAAACACCCCACCAACTAATGGGGCGAATGGGGTTTAATAATTGCCCTTTTTCAATACGTAAACCTAAAGGGGTGTGGAAAGGATCAAAAAAACCGCCATTAATCGCAATAACGCCGCCACTTTGCATAGCGAGTGCAGCCACATTAGCACTTTTACTACCATTATCAGTTGCTCGTGCCAAAGAAAGTCGATATTGTTTTAAATCAATTTTAAATGCGTGAATTTTACCACCTGTGCTATTGACCGGAATGTTTGTATAATCAATACCGGTAGCCAGGTTTTGCCATTGAGTTGCAGCAAAAGCGTTAGAAGTGCAAACTAGGGCGGATATACCGATTGCTAAGGCAGTTGTGAAATAATGACGGAATAGATTCCGGACAGTAAGCGCTGCTAAGCTCGCAAGCTCGCCAAGCAGCGCTAACTTCCGGAATGACGAGGGGTGGGGCAACAAACCTCGCATCTTGAAGTGTGATCGGTATAGAATAGTCAAAACACGGATAATGTTGGTAAAAATTTTGAACATGAATGATAAAAACCCTAATCACGTTGAAATTGAACAGCTTTATGTTGGTACCAATACTAAAGCAGGAAAAAATATTATTTTAGATGGTATTAATCTTGCCATTCCTCGCGGAAAAACGCTAGCTTTAGTTGGTGAATCAGGTTCAGGAAAAAGTTTAACGGCATTATCAATTGCACAATTATTGCCTACAAATTTAATATATGGTACTGGTAGTCAAATTCAATTAGGCTCACTTTCAATATTGGATTTGCCGGAAATTGTCATGCAAAAAATTCGTGGCAAGCGCATTGGTTTTGTTTTCCAAGAACCAATGACAGCATTAAATCCGGTACTGACAATTGAAGAGCAATTACGTGAAGCAATGACATGGCATAAAATTGCTAAAAATACTGCGAGCTCACGTCGAAATTACAAAAAACAAATTGATCAAGCTCTCATTTCATTGTTAGATTCTGTTGGAATTCAAGAGCCAAAACATTGTTTGCAATGTTATCCTCATCAATTATCAGGTGGAATGAAACAGCGTGTTATGATTGCAATAGCATTAGCAGCAGAGCCTGATTTATTAATTGCAGATGAGCCGACTACCGCTGTTGATGTAAGTATTCAAGCGCAAATATTAGATCTATTAAAACGTATTCAACGTGAAAAAAAATTATCAATGCTTTTTATTACGCATGATTTAGGTGTGGTAAAACAAATTGCCGATCAAATAGCGGTGATGTATCACGGACAAATTGTCGAATATGCTGAAGTTGATGCTTTTTTTGCTGCGCCAAAACATCCATATAGCCAGCAATTATTTGCTGCTATCCCATCTTATGAAAAACGTAATAATTTATTACCCGTTACGGCTTCCAATAATGGCCAATCACAACAAGGGTGTAAATTTACTGCTCGTTGTCCATGGGTGATGCCTATTTGTAATGAAACAGAGCCACCATTATTTTTGCGTGGTGAAGATCACCAAGTCAGATGTTATTTAACTGAAATCAAGCCTATCCCTGTTCAAATAATTAATGCGGGAAATTCATTTTCACAACAACAAGAAAACATCGCACTATTATCAGTACAAGAAGCTTGTGTTTATTTTCCAATAAAAAAAGGGTTATTAAAACGTACAGTTGCAGTGGTAAAAGCTGTTGAAAATGTTAGTTTTGATTTATATAAAGGTGAAACATTAGCCGTAGTAGGTGAATCAGGCTCTGGCAAGACAACATTGGCAAAAGCTATGGTTGGATTGCTTCCATTTACCAGTGGAAACATGACGGTAAGTGGTTCATCTGAAAACATACAAATGGTTTTTCAAGATCCGTATTCATCACTTAACCCCAAAATGTTGGTTGCTGATATTATTGCGGAAGGATTGCGTGCAAAAGGGCAGCGAATTAAAGATGCTTCTACTTTTCCAGCGATTTTAACTGTATTAGATCAAGTAGGATTATCACAAAACGTGGTTAATCGCTATCCGCACGAATTTTCTGGCGGGCAACGACAACGAATTGCTATCGCTCGGGCATTGATTTTATCACCGACGATCTTAATTTGTGATGAGCCTACTAGTGCATTGGATTTATCAGTGCAAGCGCAAGTATTAAATTTATTAAAGACATTACAATATGAATTAAAATTGAGTTATCTTTTTATTACCCATAATTTATCTGCGGTAAGTTATATAGCTGATCGCGCAATTGTCATGAAAAATGGAAAGATAGTTGAAGAGGGCGCAATTGAAACCATTCTTTTTTCCCCTCAACATGATTATACAAAAATGTTAATTGAGAAAAATATATACCCATCACATTTTGAGGTGTGATGGATACCCTAACTTAGGAGTGAGAACATGTCATTTGAAATCGGTGATCCAGCATTACTTTTTGCAGGACAAACTACATATAGTCCAGCTTCTCAATTTGATGCATTGGCCGGGCGATATGTTATATTATTCTTTTTTGGTTCGGCAAGTATAGAGCCAATAAATCAATTCTTACAATCATTAGAGGCACGATTAGGGCATCTTCTTGATGAAAAAAAATTTATTTTTTTAGGGGTGACGATTGATCCCAATGACATTGCCTTAAAAAGAATAAAAGCACGTGCACCGGGAATTCACTATTTCATGGATTTTGATCATAAAGTAAGTCATTTATATAAAACAATTATGATGGACCCAACGAAAAAAAATGCTAGCGTTAACTATCGTCAAGGCATTTTTTTGTTGAATCCAGCTTTGCGGATCATTGATACCATTCCTTTTAGTACAGCCGAGGCTACCATGAATCATTTGGTTGCTAAGGTTGAGCAAATTCAATCGCAAAAAATAAATGTGTTAATGAGTAGTCATGCACCTATTTTGATGATTCCAGGGGTTTTTGACAATTCGCTTTGTCAGAGATTAATTGAGCTGTTTAATAAGAATGGCGGCCACGAATCGGGTTTTATGAAAGAGAAAGACGGATTATCAGTATTACAAAAAAATGATTTAGTTAAAAAGAGACGAGATTATGATTTACGCTCTGATCTAAAAAATACGGATTTAATTCATGAAATTAATTATCGGATTAACACCCGAATAACGCCTGAAATTCTTAAAGCACATCATTTTAAAGTAGAATATACAGAACGGCATATGGTGTGTTGTTATGATGCAAATACGGGCGGATACTTTCTGCCGCATCGCGATGATACAACTACAGCAACTGTACATCGTCGTTTTGCAGTCACGATCAATTTAAATAGTGAAGAATATGAAGGCGGTGATTTACGCTTTCCAGAATATGGTACTGCAACTTATCGAGCACCAACCGGTGGGGCAGCTGTTTTTTCTTGCTCTTTATTGCATGAAGCAATGCCAGTTACCCATGGTAAACGTTATGCTTTTGTTCCATTTTTATATGACAGTGCAGGCGAAAAAATTCGCTTGGAAAATCTTAAATATGTAGTAAAAGAACGTTATTGAAAATGTAGGGTGGATTAGAGCCGCGAGGCTCGTAATCCACCACTGCTGGATAATTCATATTAGGCATATGAAAGATCATTTAATGGTGGATAATTCAAATTATGCATATGCGAAGATCATTTAATGGTGGATTACGTGCCTCGCGGCTCTAATCCACCCTACATAAAATGAAGCTATTTAGAAGAAAATATTTAATTTTTTGCGTAATAGGTACCGGCAGCAGCTGCACCAACTACAGCGGCAGTTGCCAAGCAACCGGATAGACTAAAAGTAATTAATCCGATAGCGATTAACTTAACGATGGATGATAATTGTGGCATGTTGTTACCTGCATTTATATTGTGCTTATTGGTGCAGATTACCGCAATAAAAAATAATGTCAAGCAGATTTAAATAGCGTAAGAATTATACGAAGGCAAGAACAATGGGTATAAAACCTCTGCAAAAATGGCAGAGGTTTTATTTTGGGAATATTAAGCCAATAAATCAGCAAATTGGTAACAAATACCAAAGGCCATTACAGCTGCCGTTGCTTGGACAATGTGACTTATAATCACTTTGGTACGGCTTAGTTTAGGGGTATAGGCAATTTCTTTAGCGGCCGCAGCTTGTTGAATACGATTAATAATCATATCAACATTAGTTGCAACAGGCGTATCGCACCAGTCAAATAGTTTTTCCTCATTGAAAAAACCAGCCCACCAGCCTTCATTCCATTGTTGATATTCAGCACTACCAACTTGATATGGATTTGATTCTTCTGGTGTTTCATGTTGCGCGGATTCGTATCCGTCAAGCCAATTTTCATCTAAATCGGGTACGTCAACATTTAACTTTAACTTGGCATAGCTAAGGGCGTTTTGTTCTAGCATGATTACATCCTCCGATGTGATAATTTTGCCTTAACAATTTCAGACTACACCCGATTTTCAGATCCTGCAAGTTTTATTTGATTATCATTATCATTTGAGTGATGCGCAATGCATTTTAAAATATTTTTTATCCAGATGTTTTTATTTGCTGCGTTATTTTCTATCTTTGCGGTGTTTTTTTTGCGCAATGCGAATGATGTGTAAGAAAATAATAAAAAATACATTGGTTATCCTAAAAATAATTGGTAGCATGGTACCGCTTTAAAAGCATTTTTCTGTCAAAAAATGAAAAATGTGCACAAGGGAATGATGATAGAATTTAAAGGGAAAAACGATGAAAATAAGGGTTTCCGAACTAACACAAAATACAGATTATCAGCATTTATTAGAGCCTTTACTTCAGGAAGCTTTTTTAAAACGAAATATTCGCGAAATTCATCCCCCATATATACATACACTAAATGTTAATGAAAAAACTTATGAGATTGAGTTTGATAAAATTGTAATTACGATGCCAAATGATGAACCAGAACACGAAAGTGACAAGGAAAATCATACTAATAACGTCATAGAGCTTGGATTACATTTCATCGATAAAAAATTATTTGAAGGGCGAAAGAACTTTTATTCTGCGGGTAAGGCCGCTAAATATGTTTATATGGGGCAATATCAGTTTTTCTCGCAATTGGGCTTAATTAAGGCACCATTTCAAATAAAAGGTGATCGCCATTCTAGAGCCAAACGAAGTTTTAAACATGAAAAAACAATGGGAAATTTAGTTCGTGGACCCAAAACGTTTTTAGCAACTGAACAATCACCAGGTGGTACGGCTCGCATGAAAGGACCTTTCGTGGAAGGCGTTGACCTACAGGAATACTTACTTGACCATCTTAATATGAGTAGTACTCATCGAGCTAAACTTTTTTATTTGATAGCATTGGATTTGCTTAATTTTCATAAAAATAAAGTAGATGGAACGAAAAGAGGCGTTATTCATCGTGATATTAAACCGGGTAATACTATTATTGAAAATAGCAATAATATATTAAGCGCTACTATCATTGATTTGGGCTTATCACACGAGGAAGATCAGTCTGAACATGTGAAATCTACCCCTTATTATGCTGATCCCAATGTTCTTAATCTCTATTTCGAATCGATAAAACATCCATTAACACCAACTCGAGTGCGAGCCCTTAACGATGAGGTTGATCTATATGGTTTGGGATTGGTATTACTCAATATTTTTGCGGTCGATCCGGAAGTAGATGCTAATTTTCGTGAGGGTAAGGTATCCATTGCTGACTTAATAAATAATATCAAAAAAAATAATCACGATCTAACACCTGATTTGTTAGCGTTGATTCAACAAACCCTTAATATGCTATTAAATGAGGAAAGAAGTGCTCGTGGTCATATTGAGTTACATCTAAAAAATTGGGAACAGTATTTAAATATTACTCGACCACAACATGCTTCTATTGCTTTACCCGATGCTGAACAAAATCGCATTACTATTAAGAATACGGTCATAGCAAGCGTTGATGCAAACCAAATAACAGCACCAACACAAAAAGTGAGTGATTCTTCAACTGACGATATTGAGCCAACGTTAGCGGTGACTTTAACCAATCAAATATCGATATCAGATGAAGAACTAGGTGAAACACCTTGTTTTGGGGCACTGCATCGAGTGAATGAGGTTTTTGATATTTTAGCAGAAGAAGATACTGATACATTGCAGGCTGAAGATGAGGCTGAAAATGACTTCTTATTGTCAGGGAAAGAACCAAATAATGATTTTTATAAACAATTAATAGCTTCAGATAACGAAGCAAAGCAAGATGAGGAAGTTTTACAAAAAAGATCTCGACATGAGTATTCTAAACGAGATTATCTTCAAGAAAGCCCCTTAAAAGATGAGCGACCACAAAAGCGTATTCGTCGTATTCCTGCTTCGATAACGCGAGTTAAACCGAGCCCCGCTTTTTTTGATGTCTTAATAGGAAGTTCACCGTTTAATCAACCACAAGTATCGAATATGCCCGTCACGCCAGGGCGTTCAAGTGCTACATTATGGGGTTCGTCAGTGTCCAAGTCACCCTATTCGCCATGTGCTGTAGAAGCGATACAATATATGCCGCAAAGTCCTTTGTCCCCCGGCCGTGGCTTGGTCAACAGTTAAATAGTTTGGTTTTCTTGTGTAGGATATATACAATACAGATATAGGGTGAATTTACACTATTAATAACTAAAAATGAGAAAAAAATGGCAGAAAATGAATCTAAACCAACTAACTTTTTATTCGCAGATGCACTTAGTCCTGAGGTAATCTACGCTGAAAATGATGAAGAAAATGAACCCAACGTAGAAGAAAGTAGACAGACTAATTATGTGCAGTCATTAGGATTTTTTCCGCAACCAATTGCATCTACGTTAGATTTAATATTGAATCGCATTTTCTTAACAATAACTTTTTTCAGGAACGAAGGCTTCGATTGGTCAAATGTATATGAATTAATCGGTGACATTTATAATCCAGATGGCCCATATCAATCAGAAATAGACATTAGTCCAAGGATAGGTAGATCTAACTCAAGATAAAATATATTGACTTACTTGAGCTTAAAGGGGAAAAAGTTTATACTTTGCCTTCTTCAGTGTGCCGGAATAGCTCAGTTGGTAGAGCAGCGCATTCGTAATGCGAAGGTCGTAGGTTCGACTCCTATTTCCGGCACCATTCCTAGTTGGCCTTATTAGCAAATAGGTATATAGTATTCATTAGCAATAATGGATTGATAATATGTACATTATTTGGCAATAAGGATATTTTCCCATGATAAAAAAACTTAGCTTATTTCTACTTGCTAATGCGTTTGCTCTAACAGCATTTGCTCAAACCACTTATCCAGCGCCCAATCGCAATTATCCACCGGTTAATACGTCCGTTGCATGTGGGGTATACAACCAACTGCAAGCGGGGATGAGGATTCAAGATGTACAAAATATTATTGATGCTAATGCTAAAACAATTCCATCTGTTGGAAAAACCTATCAATGGGTTACGCAATCTGGCTATAAATATTCGTTGAATTTTTTTAATAGAGGCACACCCATGGGGTATGTTGCTACTGCACCATTACGAATTGTTTTTATCCCCGATTTAAAAATGGATAATGATTATTATGGTTATGGCGTCATTACGCCAAATGAGCGAAAACTCATGAAATTGGCTAGTACACAAGAAATTAATTTGGTTGTTGCGCAACAATTATTAGGTACTTATGGCTCGGTAATAGGGGATGTATATCAATACACCTGGAAAAATAGGTGGCCACTTAATAGCTATGTTTTAACCATTGATACAGACTTGGGTGGCGTAGTGAGAGATTTTTCTGTTAACGCCTTTTGCGGGAATATTACTCCCGTAGTATTAATTTAACGTGCAAATAACGTAGCAACTGTCTTGAGAAAGAAGTTAATCAAGACAGTTGCTACATTATAAAAATTATATTATTTATTTTCAGTTGATTCAGCTGACTTTTTGCTGCAACAGCATAAGCAAAGATTATATAACCCGCCAACAACCGTACCAAAAATAAAACCAATTACAAAGCCCCACAAACCGCCAATTAAAGCGCCAGGAATGGTTGCTGCATAACCGGGATATATATCTGATAATTGTTGAATCATTGCACCGCCATGGCCGCAATATAATGCAATTAATGCATAAACAAGCATAAATAATCCTTCAACTATGCCAAACGAAATACCAAGTGCGCAAGCACTCAATTTCGTTACTGTGCATTCTGTTTTACACATCATGGCCGTTACTCCTTATTAATCAAAAACTAATTGTATGCTTTAAGTATAATTTATATGGTAAAGATAACCAGCTAATTAATTGTTAATTTACTTGCTATAAAATAGCCATAGTTATTTTACGTAGCAAGTTAATAATCCGTTAATAATTCGTCAGAGGTAATGTATGTTAGATATTTTTAATGAAGCAAGAAACGCTATAAAAGATGGGAATATAAGCGAAGTTGAGCGACTTGTATCAGAAAATGAAAACCTATTACATGAAACTGATGAAGATGGAAAATCACTATTGTATTATGCTGCGGTATTATATCCAAATTACGAAATTGTAATATCCTTGCTGGAAAAAAATATGGAAGCAATCTATCAACAAATAGTACCTACTGTCGTTGATACAGAAGATAAAATGATAAAATTTGCTTTGCAGTCTCGTATCAATGAAAAATGGCTTAAATTAGTTTGTAAAGAGCGTCCGGATTATTTCGAAACATATGAAGAATTAATATCAAAACCAGAAGATTTGGGCGTAGTATTACTTTTAACAGCGACTATTAATGATGACCTGCCTTTAATTGATATTTTGTTAAAGAATGGTGTTCAAATTGAGACCCCTAATCCGCATGGAGATACAGTCCTAAATTCAGCATCTAGTTTTGGGCATCTGCAAGTCGTTAAAAAATTAGCAGCACATGGTGCTGATATAAACACAAGAAATAACTTTGGTAATACACCGCTTCATAATGCCATAAGTAATGGACATGCTGATGTAGTAAAGTGCTTATTAAAAAATGGTGCTGATCCAAATAAACAAAATCTCAGCGACGTTACTCCACTTCATTGCGCGGTAAAAGCTCAACAAGTTGATATCGTGAAAGAGTTATTACTTGCTGGTGCTGATGCAGGGCTTGTTGATGAAGAGGGATGCTTAGCGCTTAGTGATGCAATTAAATGGGCTAATAAGCGAGGTGACGCTACAAGCCAGCAAATTCTCGATTTATTATTAATATATACAATGACTAGCCCTACAACTAATGGTGGAGCAATAAAAAAAGCCTTTGGGCAAGAAATGATAGAGCCTGTTAGTGTGCAGGTAATGAAATTTAAAGAGAAACTAAAAAAATACCCAGAATTATCTCATCATCCGTTACATTGCTGTGCAGTATTAGGTAATGTAACGCAGTTAGTTAAATTTTTAAATAACAATAAGCAAATAATAAATCAAAAAATGGGGAAATTAAAAAATACTCCATTACATCTTGCTGCAGAAAATGGCAATGCAAAAGTCGTAATTGAGTTATTAAATCATGGTGCCAATTTAAATACATTAAACAAAGAAGGTGAAAACCCTCTTCAATTAGCCATAAGAAATGGTCATACAGAGATTGTTAATTTAATTTTTACCCATCAAAATTTAGACTTTAATAGCAAAAAAGATTTGAGTTTGATTGTTTCAACGCCCGGTGGTATTGATTGTTTATTTAAAATGTTAAAGAAGAAACAATGCCCAGTACGTTCAGTCTTATCAGTATTGTTGACTACGCCACCATCAAATTTTATTGATCTGTGCCCCGAAAAAGATAGGGCCGAGTTATCAAAAATATTAGAAGATACCATCATTAAAAATCTAAAAGCGGTCACAGGTGATGTGCGCTTACAACAAGCCTTATTTGATCTTGTAATTAATAAGCAAAATATTTTCTCTTCAACATCAATACGTGCCTCTTATATCTCAGTGCTATCCACTAATGCACAAGATTATGCAACTACTATCACAGAAATATCTGAACGTAAATTATTTTTGGATATGGCATTTTCAGCGCTTGATCCTACATCCAATATGGGGCGTATTTTGTGGGAACCTTCGAAGACACAAGAGAAGAAGAAATATGCAGCTGGCAGAGCTGTTGTCTCAGTAGGAAATGAGATGGCTGTTGATATAAACACTGGAAACCTCGGTAAGATTTGGGGGTTAATTAAGCAAAGAGTCAAGGAAGCCTTAGATAATAAGAATGTAGATGCTTTATTTGATTTAAAACGTAGACTTGGTGTATTAGCCATTTCAATAAATTCAGCAAATAATAAGTTGACATCGAAGCAAAAAGAAAATGTAATTAGATGGATTACCTTATTTAATAAGAAAGTTGAAGAAAATTTACCACAACAAGCCGAGCCTGTTGTGGCTCTCGCACCACCCATGGTTAATATTGCAAATACAGCGCAATTATTATCACAAAATTTATATCCTGATCTAGTACAACAAGCTAGTGATCCCTATGCATATGCATCTGCTCCACCAGTAGCAAGTATGACCAATGTAGCATCATCATCAGTACAAGAGTCAGCTTTATCTTCTCGTCATGAACAATATCAAGCATGTGATGCGAATGGTATTCAGTATCCAATATTCACACCTATAGCAAGTATTCCTGAATTTCATATGAATGTTATACAACGGGAGTTGGACAGCGGGAATAAAATTGATATATGTCCTGAAACAAAGGAAAGCGCATTAAGCATTGCCGCTAAACAAGGGGATGTTGAGAGGGTTAAAAAATTATTGAAATACTTAACTAATCTACAGTTAGTTAGACACGCATTACCAGTCGCTGACGCAACTACAAAAAAAATATTAACGGATTATTTGGCTAAGTATAAACAATATGAAGGGTTGCCACCCCTTCATTTTGCTGTGGCTACAGAAAATAATGCGTTAATTGAATCGTTGGTAAACGACATCAATATTAACAAGTTGGATATGGACGAACGAACTCCACTTGATATTGCAGCCTATTTTGATGATGCTAATATTGCTGCTTTTTTACTTTCTAAAGGAGCTAATCCATTATTAAGAACTCATGATAACATGACTCCTTTTCATTTGGCATGTAAATTTGGGCGTCATGCCGTTGTTAACTTGCTATTAGAGTGTGGTATTTTAAGCAGGATGTCTCACAAAGAGATTGATTTAGCGGTTGGAATAGCTATCTCTAATCGACAAATGACAATCTTAAGCCAATTATCAGCACATGGTGTTGATGTTTCGGCTCGTTGTAATGAGGCATTAATAAATGAAATCAAACAGCGAGACTTGCTAATGGTTAGGTTATCGTATGTGCGAAATAAGCAAGAAGTCATTAATCAGATTAAATTAACTGATAAGTCAATTGTTTCTCTATTACCTTATATAACTTATACAACATATATAAAAGAAATGGCGAAAAAAAGAGGATTTAAAGAAGCGATACTTACAGCAATTAAACAAATAGATGATGACATTGAATGTATTGATTATCTGATGAGTTGCCTAATTCCACGTGAAAATTTAGGAAAGATTTTTTGGACGCAACGCGGTTTGTTGAGTGCAACACTTAGTCAGGGAGCGTTAGCAAAAGTGCAAGAACTTTTGGTGGAAAAAATTAAACACGCGTTGCTGGGCAATAACGATATCAAACGTTGTGCTGAAATGTTTGCCAAAATTCACAATCTAACCGAATTATTATTGCACAATTTATCAGATGAACCAACAGAATATGAATATGTGCGAGTGAATGCTAGTGTACTTACTGCTGTCGTACAAACAAATGTCGATGCGATTAAGGAAAAACAGAAATTTGATCAGCTAAAAGCATCTCAGAAACAAGCCTTATCTCAAACACGCTCCGTTGATGCAGGCGCGAAGGACGCACCTTCTTATGTAATGATGAGTCAAGAGCAAGTAATGGAAATCACGAGACAATTGACGGAAGTTTACCAGCAATATCGCTCATTCCTTAATGTTAATAAAAAGAGTGAAGACGATCTTGCGTACTTCACTAGCGAAAGTAGCAATATCAATTCAAACTCAATTAAAATTGAAGACACGGCAGCAGCAATGCCTAAAGAGGACAAGGGAAAAAACGCATTATACCCGGTGATTATCGATGATGTTGTGGTTGAGTGTGATGTTAGTTTTCCTGAAAATTTAGAAGATTCAGGTTCTACTTCAGCCGATTTAAACAAAGATAAGATGACAGAAAATATTGATACTGCTTCACAACCCAAAGAGCAATATTCACTCCCATTTTCTGAACTTTCAGATGAACAATTATTAGAATTCTGTGATAAAGAATATCAGTCTTCGGTTGCACAATACTATCTATCAGGTACCGAGCTTTCTGATGAGCAGTTATTAGAGCAATGTAAACAACAGGATTCTACCTCTAAAGAAAACATTCCGCCGTCGCGAACATGGTCACAGTCTTCGGTGAACAATAAAATTTCTTCAGTTGGTGGCATGTTTGCTAAATACCCAGAGAAGGTATCACATAAGCCGCAGTCACAAAAAAGAACAGCAAAAGCAGTTTTGATATAATGAAGAGATAGGCTCCTGCATTAAAAGTTTCACAGTCTGATGCTGTCTGGTTTGATGGGCGTCTCGGACCATAGATGGTATGGAGAGCGAGGCCATGGATGGCCGTCCCTGAAAACTAGACAGCATCAGACTGTGAAACTTTTAATGAGGGAGCCCTTTGGGTAGAGATAACTTAATTACCTAGCTATCAATTCACCGATGGCATAATAAACGTCATGGTAATGGGCTTGTCGATAAATCTAATCGTATGAGCCCAACCATCAGCTTTTACATCAACACGATTAATCACTGTGCCGGCAATAATCGCTCGACCTTCGCGCCCAAGTAATGAGTGCGTTTTTAATCCCCAGGAATCTTGAAATACAACAGGTACACCATGATCTTGGCCTAGGTATAATGTAACATGGCCTTTATAAGCGAGTAGGGTAGCAAAAGGAATAGCATTTTTCGCAATAAGTTTCATTCTGTTGTTGCTAGATAATTCAGCTAATGAAACAGCTTCACCATGTTTTAGTTGATGACTAGAACCAAATGGCAACCAAAGACCAAATACAGAAAATAAGTCATGCATAGTGGATGAACAATCGCGATAATTATTTAATCCACCCCAACCGTAGGGTTGTCCTAAAAATTGGTTAATGATAGTGGCCATATTACCTTGCGTTGCCCGCATGGGAAATTGAGTGCTGATTTGAGGTGAAATAAGTGCTGTTTTTGTCAATGCTTTTTTATTCATATCAGCAATGGGAATCATGATAGTAGATTTTTCTTTACTTGGATAAATGGCACCAATACGACTTTTAAATCGAAAAAATCCCTGTTGATCATTAATGGCAATATTATCTTTGGTTATTACTATGTAATGGTTATTTTGCCATTCTGAAATGAATTTTTTATCAACATAAGCGATGTCGCTGATTTTTACCCAACCAAATGTGCCTGGAGCATAGACCAATACCCAGGCATGATCTTTCGTTTGTTGCATGATGTGTATCGGCGTACCAGCCCATAATGCTTCTAATTGTAAATTATCAAATGGATATCCTTCGCCAGCTAATGCAGGATTATTAAATGCTGGTTGTTCGGTGGGTAAGGCGCGTACAGCAGTATTCGTAATCGTAATCGCATTCTTATTTAGATTAGGATAAGTCGTCATATCCATATTAGAGACAATGGATTGTGTCCAACGTGTAGGATGCGGTTGGTAATCTTCATTCCAACTTTGATGATGAGCATAATAATCAATATTGGCAAATTCAGTATTTTTGATATTGATAGTCGTTTTATGTAATGGAAAATATTGAAAATTAGTTTTGTTTTGCCATGGTGCAAAAAAATGAGTTAGATAATCTTTTGTCGCTAGGTGCTGATATGCCGGTAGTAATACATACTGATTTGGATTGGTTGCATAATTGGTTGCATTTTGTGGTGTGGTAATAATAAGTTTTGAACGAGGTGCGGCAGTGTTTTTATCGCAAGCAGAGAGTGCACAGAATAAAGTAGTAAGCAAAATTAACTGATAAAAACGTCGTAATCTCATGGGCATCTAATTTTCCTTTATTTGAATCGTTTTATGCGGTCAATGCATGATTAGAATTATTATTGAGTAGTATTTTATCAAATTGATTCGTTTTTGTACAGATTGTTATGCGTAGCCCGGATAAGCGCGTTTTTGGAGTAGAAAAACGGATTTATTAAACTAACAAGGATGTTTACTAATGATAGTAACGTGCGAAACCCGGGATCGTGGGTGGCATAAACACTGACCCCGGGCTACATCATTATTTTTATTGGCTTTTTTCTGGAGTAGATTGCCAAGGCCAGCGACCTTCAACTTCAAGTTGTAAGGCAAAACTTAAGAATGTTCGTATTAAAACGATTCCCGCTAATACAGCAACATTAGTAGGGCTTGGCGATACAGCGACTGTTCTAATAATATCGCCAGCGACCAAAAATTCTAAACCTAGCAAAATAGCGCGGCCCACAGTCTGACGATAGCTTGTATATGCTCTAGCTGCACCTTCCCGTTGCATCAAAATAAAGAACCAGATAGTTGCACCTAATATACCGGCAATCATGATTAAAACACCAAATATATCAATGGTATTACCCACTATTTCCATACTTGATACAAAGTGAAATTCATTCATATAAAGCTCCTTTTTGTCACAGCTTAGCGAATTATAAACAGTTCTTAATATAGATTAACGTAAAATTAAGCCATAGTCTATGTAATAACTGATTGAATTTAAATAAATTTATTGTTTTCTAGCAAATCAAAAAGTCAGAACTATACTCAATAAGGAAAGGAATTAAGTTATAGCATATTTGTCCAATATCTATGGGTAAACCTATCTTAAACGGGGGTAGGTGGTGGAAATGCAACTAAAAGTAATTAATAAGTCAGGGAAAGAACAGTTATTCGCGATGAAAGATAAGATTGTTTATACAGCTTATCCGGGTGACCTATTGCTTCTTGTTGATGCGAATCAGCCTGCTTTTCTCAGTATCAATAATCAAGATTTATTAATTACCGATAAAGATGGAAATAATATATTAGTTAAAGGTTTTTTTACTGCTACTAGCACCGCAGCGGGGACACCTTCGCTTAGCGTTGATGGTCAGATATTTACGGCGTCACAAATTGTCTCGAGTACTGAATACAATACCTCTTTATCTGAAGTACAAGGCAAAAATATAGTTAAACCGTTTCAATTGCCAACTTCAGTTGAAGATAGTGCCAATGATAATAATTCACCTTTCCAAGCTTCTGGATCGGCAGCAACATCTAATAATATTCCTACTTCAGCAAGTACAGGGAATATTGTTAATGCTATGTTGTCTGAACCTGTCGTTCCAACATCCACGGTTCCTATTGCACAAATACCACAACCCATCAATCAAGCCCCGATAGCTAATCCAGATAATATAGTTATTACTGAAGATACAGCATTATCTTCAGGTAATGTGTTAAGTAATGATAGTGATGTTAATACAGGAGCAATTTTAACAGTTATAGATGTAAATAGTAATCCAAGTAATGTTGGCAACATAATTGCTGGTACTTATGGTAATTTAATTTTAAATGCCAATGGCACTTATACTTACACCCCGTTTAGCAGCGATCAAACGCTTGCAGTAGGTACAAGTGTCGTCGACAGTTTTAGTTATGTTATTAGTGATGGACAAGGTGCATCAAGTACCAGCTTTTTAACTTTTACTATCAATGGTGTCAATGATAATCCCGCAGCTAATGCAGATGCTGGTTCAGATGTTGTTACCAATATTTTATCGATACCAGTAGCAGGGGTATTAACCAATGATAGTGATATTGATAGTGGTTCAATTCTGACTGTGACATCGACGAGTCCGTTTACCTCGACGTATGGTGCATCAGTGACGATGAATGCAGATGGGTCATATATTTATGATCCAACTGCAGCTACGACCTTGTTAGATATCCCTGTTGATCAAACCTTGGTTGATACGTTTAATTACACGATGAGTGATGGTGATGGTGGATCGGCGGTTGGAATCGTTTCGATCACTGTAACTGGTGTACAAAGTGTGATTGAAGGAACAACTGGTAATGATGTAATAAGTGGCACTATCTATTCAGATGTTATTGTCGGTGATCCAATTTCACCACCTACGGGAGCCGATACCCTAGGCGGAGGTGATGGTAATGATGTTATTTATGGCGATACACCGAACACAGATTCTCTAGGGCCAGTTGGAAGTTATGGTGGCCCTGGTACACATAATGGTGCAGGTTTAGATGTATTGTATCAACAATACGGTAATTGGAATGCTGTTTATAACTATTTGCTCGATCCGGCAAATGCCATTCTTTATGATGATGCAGCAACTGGAAGTAATGATTACATTGTTGGTGGCAAGGGTGATGATTTCATTATGGCGCAAGGTGGTAATGACACCATTCTAGCCGGTGAAGGTAATGATACAATTTATGGTGGTGATGGTACAGATTTATTAGATTATTCTGCTGCAACAACTGCAGTTACCGTTAATTTAAGTACTGGTACTGCAACAGGTGAGGGTAATGATGTCATAGCGAGTGTGGAAAATATTCAAGATTCAGCATTCAGCGATGATTTAACTGGCGACGCTAATAGTAATACATTCTATGTTGGAGCGGGGAATGATGGTGTTAATGGTGGATTGGGGACAGATACCATTGATTATTCAGCGCAACTTCTTGGCGTCACAGTTAATTTAAATACAGGAGTCGCCACCGGAAGTAGCATTGGCTCCGATACGTTAACTAGTATTGAAAATGCAATTGGCGGCAGTGGTGATGATACCTTCGTTAGTGCTTCAGGAAATAATAGTTTTGATGGTGGTGCAGGCATTGACGCATTAAATTTTGCAAGTGTTACCACCGCAGTAACCGTTAACCTCGCAACAGGGAGTGCCGTAGGTGCTGCGATTGGCACCGATAGTGTAAGTAATATTGAAAATATTATTGGCGGTACTGCAAACGATACTTTAACTGGTGATACTAATAATAATACTTTTATTGGTGGCTTAGGCAACGACACAATCACTGGCGGTGGTGGAGTTGATTTTGCAGATTATAGTTCTGCCACAGCAGCAGTAGTCGTTAATTTGTCAACAAGTACTGCAACTGGCGGTGCAGGTTCAGATAAGTTATTTAGCATTCAAGGTGCAATTGGTAGTGCATTTAACGATGTATTTACTGGTGATAGTAACGATAACACTTTTAGTGGTGGTAACGGTAATGATACATTTTTTACTGGTGTAGGTAATGATGTATTTGATGGTGGATTAGGTACAGATTTAGTTAATTATGCTGCTTTATCAAGTGCCGTTACAGTTAATTTAGTAACGGGTGATGTCGATGCTGGGTCTCATGGTACTGATACACTCTCTGCTGTTGAAAATGTCACGACTGGATCGGGAAACGATACTATTGTTGCTAGCGATGAGGCTAATGTCATTACAGCGGGAACAGGAACGGATACAGTTAGTTATGAATTTTCTAGCGGTGCAGTTACTGCAAATTTGGCTACAGGCATAGTAACAGGTAGTGGCGGCGATACATTATCAGCAGTTGAAAATGTTATAGGTAGTGCTTTTGATGATATTTTAACGGGTAGTGCTGGAAATAACACCATTGTTGGTGGTGCAGGTGACGATACGATAACGGGTGCAGGTGGCACTGATACTATCGATTATTCGGCTGAAACAAATGCCGTAACAGTAAATTTAAACACGGGCTCTGCAGTAGGTGTTGATAGTGGTACTGATACGTTAATAACCATCGAAAATGCAATTGGTGGTAGTGGTAATGATCTCTTTATTAATAGTGCGGCAAGCAATAGCTTTGCTGGTGGTTCTGGCACCGATGAGTTGAATTTTGCTGCAGCAGGTTCGGCTGTAACGATTAACGTTAATGCAGGAACAGCAAGCGGTCAAGGTACAGATAGCTTTTCTAGTATTGAATCATTCACTGGTAGCACGTTAAACGACATTTTTAATGCGAGCGCAGCTGCTGACGATCAAACATTTGATGGTAATAGCGGTATAGATACCGTTAATTATTCAACTGATACAACAGGTGTTGTTGTCGACTTATTTAATGGTGCCGCAATCGGTAGTGCCGTTGGAACTGATACGTTAATCAATATTGATAATGCAGTTGGTGGAACAGGAAATGATACCTTTGTCAGTAGCTCAGGAAATAATACTTTCACTGGCGGCACAGGCAATGATGAAGTTGATTACTCTAATGCTATTAGTGGTGTGACTGTTAGTTTAGCAACCGGAACGGCGACGGGAGATGGTACTGACATATTAGCGACTATTGAAAATGTAATTGGCAGCAATTTTGACGATACCATTGCTAATGATAATACTACCACTAATAATACTTTTGCTGGTGGAGCTGGAACCGACTTACTTACTTACGCTGCAGCTAATGTTGCTGTGACAGTTAATTTACTAACAAATACAATTCTTGGTCGTGGCACAGATATTATTTCTGATTTTGAAAATGTAACGGGCGGTACAGCCAATGATACTTTTATTGGGGATACCAATAGTAATACATTTACTGGTGGCTCAGGAACCGATACCGTGGATTATTCCTCTGCGGTTGGACCTCTGCGCGTCGATATGTCGAATGGTATTGTTACACTAACTGGTGAAGCAAACGATACTATCAATACTATTGAACGTGTTGTTGCTACATCAAGTAATGATACATTGATTAGCGGTGCAGGTGCCGACACATTTGTCGCCGATGCTGGTGACGATGTAATGAGTTTTGCAAATAGCACGGCAATTATTACGGTGAATGTGGCAGCTGGAACAGCAACTGGCCAAGGTTCAGATGCATTTTCTGACGTTGAAACATTTATCGGTAGTACATTAAACGATATTTTTAATGCGAGTGCAGCAGCCAGTGATCAAACATTTGATGGAAACAGTGGCGTTGATACTGTTAATTATTCAACTGATGCAACAGGTGTTGTTGTCGATTTGTTTAATGGTTTCGCAACAGGTAGTGCAATTGGTACTGATACATTAATTAGCATTGAAAATGCAGTTGGCGGCTCAGGTGTTGATACTTTTGTGAGTGATGCTAATAACAATTCATTTACTGGTGGAGTTGGTAACGATTGGATTGATTATTCTAATGCTGCATCTGGTGTCACAGTTAGTTTAGCAACAGGTACAGCAACAGGTGATGGTACAGATATTTTAACGACAATTGAAAATGTTATTGCTACTAATTATGACGACACAATTATTAGTGCAAATAGTACCGCTGATAATTCTTATCAAGGTGGAAGTGGTAATGATACATTAAGTTATTCCCCAGTTTCTGCAGCATTGAATGTGAACTTATTAACAGGAACTATTACGGGTCGTGGCACTGATATTATTTCCGACATTGAAAATGTCACCGGTGGTTCTGGTGCAGATACGTTTGTTGGTGATACAAACAGTAATACTTTTATTGGTGGTTCAGGTTCTGATTTAATTGATTATTCTGGTGCATTAGGTCCTATCATTGCAAATATGGTAAGCGGGGTTGTTTCAATTAGTGGTGAAGCAAATGACCAAATTAGTCTAATGGAAACGGTTATCGGTACTTCTGGAAATGACACCTTAATTAGTAGTAGTGCAACGGAAACATTTACTGCTGGTGGTGGTATTGATGTATTAAGTTTTGCAGGTGGTACTACCGCTGTAACCGTTAATTTGAGTTCAGGTAATGCCACTGGGCAAGGTACCGATCGTTATACAGGTGTTGAGTCTTTTGTTGGTAGCACATTGAATGATACGTTTAATGCTAGTGGTGCTGGAACGAGTGGTAATGAAACATTTGATGGTAATAGCGGTATAGATATTATCAGTTATTCTTCTGTTGGCACTGGTGTGACAGTTGACTTACTTACGGGTACTGCAATTAGTGCAAGCACAGGTACAGATACGCTTCTTAATATTGAAAGAGCAACGGGCGGTAGTGGGGCGGATATTTTTATTGGTGATAGTGCAGGAAATTCATTTTCAGGTGCTGGTGGTAACGATACGTTTATTGCTGGCAGTGGTGATGATACATTTAATGCTAGTACGGGTAATGACTGGGTAAGCTATGCAAATGCCACATCAGGTGTAGTGATTAATCTAGCAACGAATACTGTTACGGGTTATGGAACAGACATTCTTTCCAGTATTGAATTCGCCATTGGTAGTGACTTTAATGACACGATTATTGGTCCAAATACAACGGCTAATAACTCTTATCAAGGTGGTACAGGAATTGACTTACTAAGTTTTGCTAATGTATCTGCAAATATGGTTATCCATCTTGATACAGGTACAGTGACCGGTCGTGGTACAGACATTATTTCTGACTTTGAGAATGCGACAGGGGGTTCCGGTGCCGACCAATTCTTTGGGGATGGTAACGATAACATTTTTACTGGTGGCTTAGGTAATGATAGTTATACCGGTAATAGTGGTATTGACACAGTAAGTTATGAAGGTAGTACTGCTGCCATCAATGCTACGTTGTCTGCAGGAGCAGGTTCATCAACAGGTCAAGGATCAGATGTTTTTGTGAGTGGCATCGAGCGGATTATTGGTAGCGATAATAATGATACTTTTAATGGTGGTACAGGCGATCAAACTTTTGTTGGTGGATTAGGCAATGATACTTTGATTGGTGGTGGCGGAAACGATACTGCTGATTATAGCTTGTCGGCAACTGCCGTTACCGTTGATTTAACGACAGGTACTGCGACGGGTGAGGGTGCAGATACATTAACTACCATGGATAATATTATTGGTAGCGATTTAAATGATTCATTAACGGGAAATTCTGGTGTTAATACTATAGAAGGCGGAGAAGGTAGTGATTTTCTTGCTGGCGCGGGTGGTGCGGATTTTCTCTTTGGCGAAGAGGGAGACGATATTTTACAATTTGAAAACACAATATCGACATTGAGCGGTGGTCTAGGGGACGATACATTGCAATTAAGCGGTGGTTTATATCTTGACTTAACGTCATTACCCGATAGCCTATTTACTGGTCTGGAAAACATTGATCTTGCGACTGACGGCCTTGCCAATACTTTAACATTGGCGCTGAGTGATGTTTTATCCTTATCCGATACAACGGATACCTTATTCGTAGATGGCAACTCAAGTGATGCTGTTGTAACCACAGATACATGGGTTGCTGGCGGTACCGAAGTCTATGGCGGTAACACATATCAAGTCTATACATCAGGTATAGGTACTATGCTAGTTGATATTGATATAAATCAACTTGGTATCTTAATTTAAACTTATTCCTATTAATTCATTAGAATTAAAGATATGCTTAAAATATATCTTATTTAAAATTATCATGGAGGGTAAATGGAATTAAATAATGAGAAATCTGTCCAAGATATATGTGATAACCTATCTTAGACGGCGGTAGGCGGGTGATTATGCAATTAAGAGTAATCGATAAAACGGGAAAAGAGCAATTAATCTCCATAAAAGATAAAGTTGTATATACAGCTTATCCAGGGGATATGCTACTTCTTGTCGATGCAAATAACCCATCTTTTTTAAGTATTAATGATCAAGATTTATTAATTACCGATGCTGATGGTAATAATGTTCTAATCAAAGACTTTTTTGCAGCGACAAGCACAGCAGAAGGTGATGTTTCAATTAATGTTGAAGATAAAACTTACTCTGCATTACAAATTGTATCTAGTGTGGACTACCGCTCTTCAGCAACCGAAACACAAAATGGTGATATCGTTCGCCCCTTTGAGTTACCTAATTTAGGTAATAACAATAGTAATGAATTTCCCAGTTTTTCACAGGCAACTAATGACGTCCCCAGCTCATCTGGAAGCATTGTCAATGCAGTTATTACTAATCAAAATCAAACATCACAAATAACGCCAACTACACCCAGTAACACACCATTACCTATAACCCCTACGCCGACTACGACAAATGCTCCTCCTACCGCAAATGCAGCTAGCGCCTCGGGCGCAGAAGATGCAGCCTCGATTGCCATCACCTTAAGCGGCAGTGATATCGATGGCAGTGTGGCAAGCTTTGCGTTAGATAATTTACCCAGTAATGGCACGCTC
>JAGVJQ010000097.1 GCA_020051015.1 Gammaproteobacteria bacterium | reverse complement strand
CATTGATTCTAATAAAATTGACCCTGTTCGCACATTACCGCGTATATCAACATCATTAGCAATCGCTTGAATTTGCATGAACATGTCTTTCAAATTGGAAGCAATAGTAATTTCTTCTACGGGATAGGAAATTTGACCGTTTTCCACCCAGAACCCAGCAGCCCCACGCGAATAATCTCCGGTGACGACATTCACCCCTTGCCCCATTAATTCCATTACCAGCAATCCATTACCCATTTCGGTCAATAGTTCCGTTAAAGATTTATCATCGTTTTTAATGCTTAAATTTCTTACCCCACCGGCATTAGCAGTCGTTGGCATATTTAATTGGCGGCCAGAATAGCTACTTAAAATATAATTTTGCAGTATGCCATTATCAACAATCGTTCGCTGTTGCGTTAATACACCTTCATCATCAAATGGTGCACTTCCGATCGCTTTTATTAAATGGGGATTTTCATTGATTGTCACTAATGGCGCGCACACCGGTTTATGCAACATATCTACTAAAAAACTGGCACGTCGATAAATACTACCGCCGGAAATGGCTTGCATTAAATGCCCTAGCAATGATTTAGCAACCGTAGCATGAAAAACAACAGGATATCGTCCCGTTGGTAATGAACGTGCGCCTAAACGACTTACGGTACGTTCGGCTGCACTTTTTGCTAAAACACTTAATGACATTAAATCATTCGCATCACGTGCGACGGTATAATCACCATTGGATTGCATCGTGCCATGTTGTTCGCCAATTAAAGAACAATTTATCGAATGAGAGGTTTTGCAATAACCGCCAGCAAAACCATTGGAATTAGCATACGCTTGCATACCTTGATGAGTTGAAACGCCTACTCCTTCTGAGTTTTTTAATCGCGCATCATAAGCCATAGCCTCAGCTTCACAAGCACGCGCCATTTCAATTGCCTGCTCTGGTGTAATATCCCATGGATGATATAAGTCTAAGTCAGGATAATTTTTGGCCATTAATGCTTTATCGGCTAATCCTGCAAAGGGGTCTTGGCCAGTATATTCAGCGATAGCCAATGCTTTAGTAATCGCATCATTGATTGCGCTATCTCGTAAATCACTGACTGTTACCGAGCCACTTTGTTGACCACGGTACACGGTTAAACTCATGCCCGTATCACGATTAAATTCTAATGTTTCGACTTCCGAACGTCGTACATTTAATTGAAATCCTTTAGTGCTACCAATTCCCACTTCGGCTGCCGTAGCACCATGCTTTATACAACGAGCGACAATATCAGCTGCTAGCTCTGACCAATTGGCGACATCAGTGATTTCAAATGAGTTTAGTGATTTTGTAGACATGCATTTATCCTGCTCGAATTCTAATGAGTATAAAGCCTGCATTTTACTCTAGCTTGATTCTAGATAGCAACTTATGCTTGATATTACCCCTGGTTTCACGCATTACTTGGATTTTTCAATATCATTTAAAATCCAACATCATCGCTTTCTTACCCATTGAATGCGTTCACCTGGGCTACGATACTGATTCGTGAAATCCATTGTATTTATTGTAGGGAGGGAGCCCTACCATCTCCCCCATGAATCTGCTATGCTCTACCTACCTATTCATTACTGATGGAGAGCTTATCGTATGTCCATTGAAACACATCCTGAATTTAACAATTTTCATGTGGTAAAGCACCCCCTCATTTCTCATAAACTTTCGTTATTGCGCGATGTTAAAAATTCCAAAAAAACATTTAAAGAATTAGTCGATGAAATAACGCTGTTTCTTGGTTATGAAGCAACCAAAGATCTACCGTTAACAACACAAACCATCCGTACTCCATTAGAAACTTTTGAAGCGCCCGTTTTAGCCGGCAAAAAACCGGTAATCCTCCCTATTTTACGAGCAGGGATTGGTATGGTTGATAGCTTATTAACCCTAATGCCATCTGCGCGTGTTGGCCATATTGGTCTATACCGTAATGAAGAAACCCTTGAACCACAACGTTATTATTTTAAAATTCCACAAAATAGCCAAGATCGCCATTTTTTTATTTGTGATCCGATGTTAGCAACCGGCGGCTCTATGATTGAAACTGTCAATGAGTTAAAAAGTGAGGGCGTTACTCGCATTACTGTGCTTTGTATCGTCGCGGCACCCGAGGGTGTAAAGCGTTTTTGTCAATTACATCCAGATGTGCAAGTTTATGCTGCTAGCTTGGATAGACAATTAAACGATCACGGCTATATTTTGCCAGGATTAGGTGATGCTGGCGATAGATTATTTGGTACCAAGTAATCTTTTGTCAGAGGGATTTTTGGAGATGTTATGAGGCAAGGAAAAAGCTGGCGCGTTATCGTCGGGTTCACATTACTTGAATTATTAACGACGATGGCCATTATGGGCATTTTAGCTGCTGTTGCAATTCAAAGTATGCAAGGCTATATGCAACGTGCGCGCTATAGCCCCATGGTGACTGCTAGTGCGCCTTATCGAAAAGGCGTTGATTTGTGTTATCAATTAACTAACCAACTTAATAATTGTTCTTCAGGTAGAAATGGCGTCCCACAAGATTATTCATCTGCAACGGGAGCGGTTGCATTTATCTTTACATTGCCGGGAGGGCAGATTTATGTCTTCCCCAATAACGTTAATGGATTTAACTTAATTCTGGATTATTACAGCCTAACGCCACGCATCGTTAATCAACAACTAACCTGGACCTTTGGTGGTCCGGGCGCGAAATATATTTAGGGGCAGTGATATTTTATGTCCCTGCCGTACCACCGACCGTTAATTTATCCACTTTTAACGTAGGTTGACCGACGCCAACTGGAACACTTTGTCCTTCTTTACCACAAACACCAATACCGCTATCCAGTTTTAAATCGTTACCAACCATACTAACGCGAGTTAAAACGTCGGGACCATTACCAATCAATGTTGCGCCTTTTACGGGTTTGGTAATTTTGCCATTTTCAATTAAATAGGCTTCACTCGCCGAAAAGACAAATTTACCCGAAGTAATATCAACTTGACCACCACCAAAATTAACTGCATACAGGCCATAAGGCACTGAAGCAATGATTTCTTCAGGGGTATAGGGACCAGGTAGCATATACGTGTTAGTCATGCGTGGCATGGGTAAATCGGCATAAGATTCACGGCGTCCATTACCTGTAGAATGGGTATTCATTAATCTGGCATTGAGGCTATCTTGCATGTAGTTTTTCAAAATGCCATTTTCAATCAGGACGGTACATTGCGTTGGCGTACCTTCATCATCAACATTGAGTGAACCACGACGACCTGGCAATGTTCCATCATCCACAATAGTACATAATGGCGCTGCTACCCGTTCACCCATACGACCACTAAAAGCGGAGGTTCCTTTACGGTTGAAATCACCTTCCAAGCCGTGGCCGATAGCTTCATGTAATAACACACCTGGCCAACCAGGGCCTAATACAACCGGGAATTCCCCAGCGGGAGCATCGATGGCATCTAAATTCAATAATGCTTGTCGCACGGCATCGCGCGCATAATTTAATGCTGTTTCATCTTTCAAAAATTGTAAATAATCCCCACGACCACCACCGCCAGCATATCCAATCGTGCGTTTGCCATTATGCTCAGCAATCACTTGTACATTTAATCTGACTAATGGACGAATATCTGCAGCTAAATGGCCATCATTGCTCATTACTAAAATAACTTCATGTGCGCCAGCCAGACTAGTCACGACGTGTTTAATACGTGGATCTAAGCGGCGAGCTTCTGCATCGATTTGATGCAAGAGTGCCACTTTGTCTTGTTCGCTCATTGTTGGTAAGGGATTAATGGCAGGATAAAGTTGTCGCATCGCTTGTCTATGATGAACAGGCATTTTACCGCTTTGACCGAGCACAGCAATACTACGTGCAGCCATGACTGCTTCATCCAGCGCAGGCAATAAAATATCATCTGAATAAGCAAATCCGGTTTTTTCACCGCTCACTGCGCGCACACCGACACCACGATCGACTTGATAAGAGGCATCTTTAACCATGCTATCTTCTAATGTCCATCCTTCATGGTAAATGGATTGAAAGTACAAATCAGCACTATCAATCGCGCGACCTTGCAAGTGACTAAACACCCGCTCTAAATCATTTACATCCATTCCGGCTGGAGTGAGTAAAATGTGTTTTGCTTGTTGAATAATATCGTTCATAAGTTGCCTATATGTTTGTCTTTTTGGACATTATACCTCATTTAGATTTCTTATTATTGGTGCTCGCGTGTTTCACAAAATTGAATATCCGGCCATCGTTCCATCGTTAAGTTTAAATTTACCATGGTTGGCGCTAAATAAGTCAAATTATCACCGCCATCGAGAGCCAAATGCAACATTGCTTTTTGTTTGAATTCTTCGAGTTTCTTCTCATCATTACAACGAATCCAACGTGCCGTAGTAACCGAAATATTTTCATACGCACAATCGACGTTATACTCATGTTGCAATCGATAAGCCACCACATCAAATTGCAAAATTCCAACTGCGCCAAGAATTAAATCATTACTGACCAAAGGTCTAAATACTTGTGTCGCACCTTCTTCCGATAACTCAATTAATCCTTTTTGCAATGCTTTCATTTTTAATGGATCTTTTAACCGCACGCGTTTAAATAATTCTGGCGCAAAATACGGAATACCCGTAAATTGCAACGCTTCGCCTTGGGTAAAGGTATCGCCAATTTGTACGGTACCATGATTATGAATCCCAATAATATCGCCCGCATACGCTTCATCGACTAATTCACGCGCACCCGCCATGAAAGTGAGAGCATTCCGTAATTGCACTTCACGCCCTAAACGCACATGTTGTACTTTCATACCATTTTGATATTTACCAGAGCAAATACGTAAAAATGCAATCCGGTCGCGATGCGCTGGATCCATATTGGCTTGAATTTTGAAAACAAATCCAGAAAATTTCTCTTCGGTTGCTTCGACTTCGCGAGTTTTAGTTGCCCGTGGCATCGGTGCAGGCGCATCTTCGACAAACAAGTTCAACATTTGTTTAACACCAAACGTTGATAATGCCGAACCAAAAAATACTGGCGTTTGCTTACCTGCTAAATAGGCTGCTTTATCAAATTCGTGACTTGCCCCTTTTACTAAATCAATTTCATCGCGTAGTGCTTGTGCTTGGCCATCCAATAATTTATCTAACTCTGGATTATCCAAACCATCAATATATTTGTCTTCATATAAACGATCACTTTTACCATGTTCGAATAAATACACGCGGTCTTCATATAAATGATAAACACCTTTAAATATCTTACCCATGCCAATAGGCCAGGTAATCGGCGCACATTGAATTTTAAGAATATCTTCAATTTCATCGAGTAAATCAATTGGCTCACGACTATCGCGATCTAATTTGTTAATAAAGGTAAAAATCGGTGTATTACGTAAACGACAAACTTCTAATAGTTTAATTGTTCGCGACTCCACCCCTTTTACCGCATCAATCACCATTAAGGCTGAATCAACTGCAGTCAAAGTACGATAAGTATCTTCTGAGAAGTCCTCGTGACCTGGAGTATCGAGTAAATTAATCATGCGATCTTTATAAGGAAATTGCATGACGGAAGTGGTTACCGAAATACCTCGTTGTTTTTCCAACTCCATCCAGTCAGAAGTCGCATGGCGAGCGGCTTTGCGCCCTTTTACGGTTCCTGCTAATTGAATGGCACCGCCCATTAACAGTAACTTCTCTGTCAATGTCGTTTTACCCGCGTCAGGGTGGGAAATAATCGCAAAGGTGCGGCGTTGATTAATTTCGTCAGTTAAAGCCATGTCTTAAATATCTCAATCAAATAGGTGGTCAATTGGCGCTGATTTTACCATGATTATTGCTCATGATAAAAACAACTTTTTAAGTTCTAGATCGATATCTTTCAGGATTAGCTCAATATCTGGTAGATGGGCCATCTGTTTACTCAATCTTATGTGCCAATTATGTTTTAGCGAAGGCTTTTGTAAACATGACTGCAACGTGCTATAACCAGGACAAAAACCATACTTCTCTTTCAGAGTCTTACGCACTTCCTCAAAATTGAAATCAAACTGCGCTGTTCGTTGCAAAAGAAACCAAATATCAAAAACATCTCGAGGTTCATTACGTGTTGAATCCATTAGCAGCCCAATTTTATTGGCTAATATGGTATTCAACGTCATTACTGATAATGTTTCATTATACTGGTATAAATCACTGTATGAAGCAATTATTTTTTTATTTATTACTTTGCCAAACAATTGCATATCCATTACAAAATCCAGTCGAATTTCTTTTGGGGCTCCGATGATCTCTTCATAGCCAGAATATTGAATAAATAATTGAATACGATTTTTTGTTGCGATAACATTGTCACGATTAATTGTTAAAGTAAGATTGGCATTGTTTCGTGCATATTGTAAGCTATCAAGCTCTGATAATAACTCGTTGAGTGTTATTTTATGTGCGCTTAATAAATCAATATCTTCTGAAAAACGATGTTCTTCAAAATAAATACGTTTGATCGCTGTTCCACCATAAAATGTAAAATTCTCTTTTAGTTTGCTTTTCATCAAACAAAGTAAGATCCAACTAATAACATAATCTTTTTCTATTGTTTCTGCTGAAACTTGATATTCATTGGCTAAATTATTTATTTCAGCTAATGAGATCATCCCCAAATACCTTCTTTTAATTCTTCAATATTCATATTTAATCTTATATGCCACCGTTCTAAATAATGTCCCATTTTCGAGCCATAAGGATCAAGTAAAATATAATCTTTTGCTGGAGAAACTATCAAGAGTAATTGTGACACATAACCCTCTCCTAAGTTTAATAGCTCTAAAATATATCCCAGTCGCTTTATTGCCGCTTTAGTATGAAATTTAGCAGCATATTGCAATAACTTACCCCAATTAATTTGCTTTTGTTTCACCCAAATTCCGCGGACAAGTTCCTTAATGCCGCCACACAATTCAGGACGTTCTAAGCCATCTAGCAACGTACGCTCAAGATCACTAACATTTACTTTTTCATGACGTGTCACCCAATATGTCTCGACGCCCCAAAAATGATTTGGTTTAGAGTAAATAAAACCATAGTTAAAATTACTAATTTTTTTTTGGCGTTGCCTTTTGGGCATAGTAATAAGTATATTTGTTAACGCATGGGTAGTCATGCCATGTAAACGCATCGCACTATAATGTGAAATATAGTAATCATCGGAAGCCACTAAGTGCTTTGCAATCACTGGCCAATTACTAAGTTGTGCATTCTCTTGACCTGTTTGTAAAATACAATACACGCCCGATTTGATGCGGACCAGCACCCCACGGTTAACAAGATCACTTAACAGCTTAATGACTTCTTGACGCATATCTCCATAGATAGATAAGGCATCGTCTAAAGTAAAAATAATTTTACCTAGATTGAGTAACTGAGTGACCAAGTTTGCACTTATCGGCCCTAGTGTCTTGGAAGAAGATAGTTTATTGTTCATATAATTATATTATATGTCACAAAAATAACCTGTCAAGTTATTTTTGTGACATATACTATAATTATTTTGTCCAGGTTTTTTGAAAATTCAGTACAGAGCAATATTGAGATTAGCGATATGGTGTAAGATTGGAAAAGCCCTGATGTTAACATCAGGGCTTTTTGAAACTGGGATTGTTAAAAGTTCTCTAGATTGTAATTGTCAACAACCCTAATCCTGATTAATTACCCGGAGGAGTATATGCTGGGCCAGATACGGGATAAGAAACCCAACCATCATCGGTATTTAATTCAGTACCATTTTGAGTAGACATGATGGCATTGAATTTTACGACAACTGGCGGAATAGGTTGGCCATTTACGGCATTAACTTGTGGAAAATCAACATTGATTGGGCAACCACTGTTCTTTTGGCAAATAAAATCGCCAGCAAAAGCTGCGCTAGATAAAGTTAACGCTGCTGCTGCAATAACTAAGCGGTTTAACGTTGTTTTTTTCATTTAAACTTCTCCAGATGGATTGTTGTTTTGGTATGTTAAGATAACTTAATGTTATCAAGAACGCACACACCATAGCATATTTTTTGAGCAAAATCAATCGATCCAGTGTCGTAATTAAAACAGTAACACTTTGATTATTAATTGTTTTTATTTAAATTAGACAAGTGCTGTTGATATGATGGATTAATCCCAAACTGCTAGTTTGTAATGTTGATGAATAATATTATCTTTTGTTAAGAGTAAAGCATTTTCACAGGCAGCGGTTGCAACAATTAGTCGATCAAATGGATCGCGTGTCCAGCTTAAATCCATAGCATGATGAATAATGCGTGGCATTTCGGCATTAAACGTAGTTATTCCTAGTTGATAATAAAGCTCATCAAGAATTTTATCTGCTTTAATTTTTATCTTATTAATTTCATATAGAAATTGTAGTTCTAATCTGATAATTGGTGCAATCTTTAATTCTTCAGTATTAAGTAATGCTTTACCGGTTGCGGTAAACTTATCTAATGCACCTTCATACAACCAGATAATAACGTGAGTATCCAAATACATCATAAGTTTTTTTTCTCATCCCAATTATTTGACCAATCAAAATGAACTAACTCGTCTGAGTCACCCGTGACTACATTCTTATGTTGTTTAAGTCGATTAAGTTTGTCTTTGGGCTGAACTGACATAATTCTTATTTTTTGGCCGTGACGTTCAATCTCGACTGGCACACCACTATCAATGACTTCGTCAACAATTTTATACAAATGAGATCTTAAATAAGTTAATGACATAGACATGATTTATTTTCACCCCTATAAGTACGTACGCAATATTATTTTAGTACGTGCGTTATCAAGTGTCAAATGAAACTATAATTGTTCAAGTTTATATAACACAGCATCTTCGCGGCCATTATCGAGAGGATAATAACCTTTACGAATGCCGATTTTTTCAAAACCTAATGTTTCGTAAAAATGGATTGCTGTCATATTAGACACCCGCACTTCTAAAAACATTTCTTTCGTGCCTGTAGCTTTGAGTTGCGCCAAGATCCAGCTTAAGAGATATTTGCCGAGTTTTTTGCCGCGGTGAGTTGGAGCAATGGCGATATTTAACAGTTGGCTTTCATCTAAGGCTGTCATGACAATGGCGTAACCGACGATTTCTCGGACAGCCCCCTCTCCCCCATCCCCTCCCCCGCTTCGCGGGGGAGGGGAGCAGATTGATTTAATATCAACCTCGCTTTCGGTCGGGGAGCAGATTGAATTAATATCAACCTCGCTTTCGGTCAGGGAGCTCATTGAGTTAATGCCAACCGTACTTTCATTTGCGCGGAAGGAGCAAGGAATTTCCAGTACCCAGCATTTGAAATTAACCCGGATGCAATCATAAAAAGCTTGTTCACCCCAAGGATGAGGAAAGGCTTGTTGTTCGATGGCTGAAACAATCGGCACATCGGCAGGTTCCATGGGACGGATGTTGATTTCAGTGTTATTCATGTTATATAAGATGCTTCTATTCCGCAGCTTTTGGTCGCATGTGTGGGAATAAAATGACATCACGAATCGATGGTGCATCAGCAAATAACATCACCAGACGATCAATACCAATTCCTTCACCTGCAGTTGGCGGTAACCCAAATTCTAATGCGGTAATATAATCTGCATCATAATGCATAGCTTCTTCATCACCCGCTTCTTTGTCCGCAACTTGTTGCATAAAACGTGCCGCTTGATCTTCTGGATCATTTAATTCTGAGAAGCCATTTGCTAATTCACGGCCGCCAACGAAAAACTCAAAACGATCCGTAACAAAAGGATTCGCATCATTGAGACGTGCTAACGGTGAAATTTCAGCTGGGTATTCAGTAATAAACGTTGGATGTTTTAATCGGTGTTCTACAGTTTTATCAAAAATTTCAATTTGCACTTTACCTAAACCATAATTGGGTTTCACATCAACACCTAAGCTTTTTGCAATAGCGGTCGCCGTTGGTAACGATGCTAAATCATGTGGTTTGATAGTAGGATTGTAATGCAAAATTGATTCCACCACTGTCATTTTGACAAATGGTTGTGATAAATCATAGGTTTCACCTTGATATTGAATTTGTAAACTTCCCATGACGTCTTGTGCCAATGCACGCATTAAATCTTCGGTTAGTTCAATTAAGTCCTTATAATCAGCATAGGCTTGGTAAAATTCAATCATGGTGAATTCAGGATTATGGCGGGTTGATAAACCTTCATTACGGAAATTACGATTGATTTCATAAACGCGTTCAAACCCGCCCACGACTAATCGTTTTAAATATAATTCAGGTGCAATTCGTAAGAATAAATCCATGCCTAATGCATTATGGTGTGTCACAAAAGGTTTTGCTGCCGCACCACCTGGAATAACATGCATCATCGGTGTTTCAACTTCCATGAATTGACGTGCATTTAAGAAGTTGCGAATACCCGTAATGACTTGTTGGCGAATCATAAACGTACGACGCGTTTGTTCATTCATGATCAAATCAACATATCGTTGACGATAACAAAGTTCTACATCAGATAAACCATGAAATTTATCAGGCAACGGTCGCAATGATTTTGTCAGTAATCGAATACCGGTAACATGCAATGATAACTCGCCAGTTTTAGTTTTAAATAACCAACCTTCGGCTCCTAAAATATCACCAATATCCCAGTGTTTAAATATTTCATAAATTTCTGGTGTTACATCTTCAGCACGGACATACCATTGTAATTTGCCTGACATATCTTGAATATGAACAAAACTCGCTTTACCCATTAAACGACGGGTCATCATGCGACCAGCCATACGACACTTAATTTTTTTATCTTGTAATTGTTCTTGCGTTAATTCACCAAATTCTTTTAACAATGCTGTCGCTAAACAATCGCGGCGAAAATCATTTGGAAAGGAAATGCCTTGCTGACGTAATTCAGCTAATTTACTGCGACGTAATGCAATTTGTTCATTTTCGTCAAGTTGTTGTTCAAGGGTAGTATTTTCTGTATTCATCATCTTCATTCTTTATTTAATAAAAGTTTCTATCTTTGCCTAAACATAAATCCATTAGGAGATTATACGGTATTATTTACAATCAATCATCCTTAAATGCAATATTTGCGGATGCTCCACCAGCTAAACCACTTTTTAAACTAGCCTCTAAAAACTGATCCAAATCACCATCTAATACAGCTTGTGGATTACCGGTTTCAATGCCGGTACGTAAATCTTTAATGCGTGATTGGTCTAACACGTATGAGCGAATTTGGCTGCCCCAGCCGATATCTGATTTTTGCTCTTCCAATTTTTGTTTTTCGGCATTTTGTTTTTGCATTTCTAGCTCATACAATTTGGCTTTCAATTGCGCCATCGCATTAGCTCGATTTTGATGCTGTGAACGATCAGTTTGGCATTGTGCTACCACGCCGGTTGGGATATGCGTAATCCGAATAGCTGATTCTGTTCGGTTCACGTGCTGACCACCCGCTCCACTAGCTCGATAAGTATCAACGCGTAAATCTGCCGGATTAATGTCAATTTCAATCGAGTCATCAATTTCTGGACTCACAAAGACCGAAGCAAATGAGGTATGGCGTTTATGATTAGCATCAAATGGTGATTTGCGCACTAATCGGTGGACGCCCGTTTCAGTGCGTAACCAACCATAGGCATAAGGACCAGTGAATTTAATCGTGGCACTTCGAATGCCTGCTACATCAGCATCGGATACTTCCATTAATTGAGGAGAAAAGCCACGGCGTTCGCCCCAGCGTAAATACATACGTAACAACATGTTGGCCCAATCTTGGGCTTCTACCCCACCAGAGCCAGCTTGGATATCTAAAAATGCGTTATTAGCATCCATTTTGCCGCTAAACATGCGTTGAAATTCTAACTGTTGCAGTATTCTTTCATAGTGCTCTAAATCGCCGACGATGACATTAACAGTATCAATATCACGTTCATCATTGGCAATTTCTAATAGTTCTTCGCAATCATGTAAGCCATTGATGAGTGATTCTAATCCTTCAACAACATGAGCAAGTGCCGCGCGTTCTTTACCTAATGTTTGGGCCCGTTCTGGGTTATTCCACAAATCCGGTTCTTCTAATTCACGTTCGACTTCAACTAGACGTTCTTTTCTTGCATCAAAGTCAAAGATACCCCCGTAATACATCACAACGTTCTTGCATGGTTTTAATTTGTTGAATGATTGGATTGATTTCTATCATTTATTACTCTTAAAAAATAGAAGGAAAACGTAGAGTGGATTAGAACCACCATTCATCGTTCTTTAATATTGGAATAAATTTAAAATACTCGTTACACATTTAGGGTGGATTACGAGCCAGGCAGCTCTAATCCACCCTATCAATATCAAGCTGCGTTTTTAGCGCCTACACGTCGTAAACGGGTAGCGAATTGATGTAATACATCAACCCCCGTTTCTTCTGCCTGATGGCACCATTCTTGTAAAGCTTCCACCAATTCTTTTTGGCTCGCTGTGGTTTTATCCCAAATGGCTTGTAATTTCATACGGTATTGATAAACCATATTTAATTGTGCACGTTCTTCAAGAATTTGTGATAATTTTTTCTTACCTTCAGCATTAACCAGTGAACTATCACGTATTAATAATACCTTTGCTTTAGCCAATAAACTTCGGCTATTTGCTGATATTGATTTCTTTTCACGTTCAATCATGGGCGCAATAACTTCATTGGCATAACGCGACATAATTTGAAAACGATTAGTAATAAAAGCTTTCATGGTATCAACATCAATGACTTTCTTGTCTTCAACTATTTGCAGTTCTGGGAAAGTTTTACGTACTTTCACTAAATGAAATACTTTTAATATTGAAATATAAACCCAGCCTAAATCAAATTCCCACCATTTGACTGAGAATTTAGCAGATGTACCATAGGTATGGTGATTATTATGCAACTCTTCACCACAGGTAAGAATACTCCATGGGACGACATTACGTGATGCATCTGGGTATTCGAAATTACGATAACCCCAATAGTGACCAATACCGTTAATGACGCCGGCAGCAAATAATGGAATCCATATCATTTGCAACGCCCAGACAGTAATGCCTGGAATACCAAATAGCACTAAATCCAATACAAACATAATGGCAATACCCAGTTTGCTATATTTGGTATAAAGGTTACGTTCAATCCAGTCATTAGGACAACCATGACCATAACGTTCTATGGTTTCTTTATTATTTGATTCTTTACGATAAAGCTCTGCCCCTTCCCAAAATACTTTATTAATACCAAGTACTTGTGGGCTATGCGGGTCATCTACCGTTTCACATTTTGCATGATGTTTACGGTGAATAGCGACCCATTCTCGAGTAATCATACCGGTTGTTAACCAGAGCCAGAAGCGAAACACGTGCGCAATGATTGGATGAAGATCCATGGCACGATGGGTTTTATCACGGTGCAAATAGAGCGTCACCGAGATGACTGTCAAGTGAGTCAGTAATAGCACAGCGATTACATAACCCCAAAATGACAAATTTAATAGACCATATAACATCTTCAAACTCCTTTAATACTGGTACCGATAATACAGAAATCTAGCCAATTAGGCAAATGATATACAGCTTCTCATTGCCAACCCTTAAAAACCTTGACTTTATACCATAAATAGCTATTGTTCGAACTGATATAAATCACTCATTGTTGATTACCATGCCTGAACTACCTGAAGTTGAAACATGTCGTCTTGGCTTACAACCGCATGTTATCAATCACCCGATAAAACAAGTCATCATTCGTAATTCACGCTTACGCTGGCCCATCCCCATTGATTTACCAAAAATATTGATAAATCAATGCTTTACTCAACTTACTCGACGCGGAAAATATTTGCTATTTACTACGCCAACGGGAACGCTGTTATTACATCTGGGAATGTCTGGTCGTGTACGAATCGTCCCTGCCATGACGCCAGTGAGTAAGCATGATCATGTCGATATTGTGTTTGACAACGATTATTGCCTTCGGTTTAATGATAGCCGTAGATTTGGAGCAATGCTCTGGTATTCCGAGGATATACAACAACATCCTTTACTAGTAAAACTGGGGCCTGAACCATTAACCAATGATTTTAATCCAGCTTATTTATATGCATCATTAAGACGTCGCAAACAAGCGATTAAATTGAGTTTGATGGATAATCATGTCGTTGTAGGGGTTGGCAATATTTACGCTAATGAAGCTCTCTTTCGAGCTGGCATCCATCCATTGAAACCCAGCCATAAGGTAACGCGCGTAGCCGTTTCACGGTTGGTAGAAATAGTTAAAATTGTGCTAACTGAAGCCATTGCTGCTGGTGGTACTACATTACGCGATTTTATATCTGCTGATGGCTCACCTGGCTATTTTCAACAAACATTATATGTCTATGGCCGAGGCGGTAAACCATGTCGCGTGTGTGATAATCAACTAATTGAGACCCGGATAGGACAACGTAGCACTGTGTTTTGTGAGGTTTGTCAGAAATAAACGAGATGGGCGTATGCAATACGCCCCTACTTAACAATTTTTAATTGTGGACGCTTTGGTTTTTCTTCAGCTGGCTTTTCAGGTTGTTCAGTAAACTCTAATGATTCACCACCATCGTCTCCGCCATCACCGCCGGGAATATCCATATTAAATGCCATACCTTGACCATTTTCGCGAGCATAAATAGCTTGTATCGCATGAATAGGCATTAATACTTCAAATAATGAACCACTAAAAGTTGCCCTAAATTGCAATTTGCTATTGTTCATTTCAAAATGGCTTGTTGCAGAAGGTGAAATATTCAAAATGATCTGACCATCTTTCACATGCTGTCTTGGCACCCGCACTCCTGGCAATTCTGCATTAACCACAATATATGGCGTCAAACTATTATCAATAATCCAATCTAATAGCGCGCGAAGCAGATAGGGTTTGCTCGAGGTTAATTGTGTTTTATTCGTTACGGAGCTCATATTCTGACTCACTTAAACTAGCTTGAAACGCATTACGAGCAAAAATCTTTTCACCATATTTAATCACGGCTTTTGCTTGTGTTGGTAATGTCACACCAAGATGTGGCAAACGCCATAATAATGGTGCTAATGCGCAATCCAATAATGAGAACTCATCGCTTAAAAAGAATGGTTTTTCGGAAAAAGCTGGCGACATGCTTATTAAGGCCTCGACCAATCGCTCTTTTGCCGTAATGACATGATCAGAATCATTTCGCACAATAATATCGTATAAACGATATAAATCACGATCAATACGTAATAACAATGAACGCGTTTCTGCTCGCATAACGGGATAAACAGGCATTAATGGAGGATGTGGGAAACGTTCATCAAGATATTCACAAATAACTTGTGTATCAAATAGAACGAGGTCTCGATCAACTAATGTTGGTACTGTATTGTAAGGATTATATTGTAATAACTCTTCTGGCTTATCATTGGGATTAATATCAATAACTTCGACACTAACACCCTTTTCAGCCATGACAAACCGAACACGATGGCAATAGACATCTAGCGGATCAGACAATAAGTTCATTACCGAGCGGCGATTATTGATTAAGCCCATTGGTGCCTCCTTGAGACAAACAAAAAAAGCGAAAAGGGCGTGATGCCGTTTCCGCTTTTTGAAAGTAGAAAGAAATGATTAACGTTTGGAGAACTGAACCCCACGACGTGCCTTATGGCGACCAACTTTCTTACGTTCAACAATACGGGCATCACGTTTGAGCAAGTTGCCCTCTTTACGCAACGCACGACGAAATGCTTTTTCATCAGTTGAAACTGTACCAGTTGATTCGTCATACTGAACCAATGCACGAGCGATACCTAATTGCACCGCACCAGCTTGGCCAGTCAAACCACCACCACGTACATTAACGATAATGTCAAACTTTTTGATCATATCCACTACTTCAAGCGGGCGTACAATTTGCATACGTACGCTTTCACGTGGGAAGTAATCTTCTAATGTACGATGATTAACTTTAATATCGCCTTTACCTGGGCGAAGGTATACACGAGCTACTGAGCACTTACGACGGCCCGTACCATTGTATTGAGAAACTTTTTTAGCAGTCGCTGACATAATTACTCTTCCGTTTTCAAATCAAGTAACTTAGGTTGTTGCGCAGCATGATTATGCTCACTACCTGCATAAACTTTAAGTTTGCGGTACATTGCACGACCTAGTGGATTCTTTGGCAGCATGCCTTTAACAGCAAGCTCAATCACACGGCCAGGAGCTTTTGCAACTAACTTTTCAAAATTAATGGTTTTTAAACCACCTGGGTAACCAGAATGGCTGTAATAAATCTTATCTGAGGCTTTATTACCAGTTACTTTTATTTTATCTGCATTAATAACAATAACATAATCCCCAGTATCAACGTGTGGAGTATATTCTGGTTTATTTTTGCCGCGTAAAATCATGGCAATTCGGCTAGCCAGCCGGCCTAAGGTTTTATCTGTTGCATCAACGACATACCAGTCGTGAGTAACAGTTTGTGGTTTTGCACTATATGTCTTCATATTCGGTATCCGAAAGTGTTATCCAGAAAGCTAATATCTGTTCCAAAGAGGCACGCATTGTACAGAAGCGATGAGAAATAGGCAAGAGGTACAAGTGATTTTTTTCGTTCCGTCTCACAAAACCAATAAACGTCGTCTTTCCACTCGCTTTTCCGGCTTTAATACGGACTCTGTATATTTCCCGGGTTTCCCCTGGTTACGAGACTGATTGGTAGCCATCATTAGTTGCACAACTAAATGAGGGCGCAAGCTATCTTCGAGAGAAATGCCTTCCCAAAGAACGTCATTTTATGTTAAACATCGTGTCACTTACAAAGAGAGCAAATTAGCACGATAATGAAGCGATGTGTGCTCGCCATTATGCCATCACTCATCACTAATGGTGGACACATATTGTTATGCGATACCTCTTCGAGGGCAACAATATTTAGCCCACCCTACATTTTCTTACCCAGATCCCCGTATTACGCTTTGCTCATGACTCGTCTTGTTATGTTCATCAAACCAAGTTAATGAACATCAGACACCCACTCACTTTTTCCGCTACCGGATCCCCGTATTACACTTTGCTCGTGACTCGTCTTGTTTTGTTCATCAAGCCAGGTTAATGAATATCATACACCCACTCACTTTTTCCGCTACCGGATCCCCGTATTACGCTTTGCTCGTGACTCGTCTTGTTTTGTTCATCAAGCCAGGTTAATGAATATCATACACCCACTCACTTTTTCCGCTTTAATACGGGCTACATGTCTTTATCAGGTAAAGCTAAACGTTCGACTCGTTTACCATTAATGAGATCTTGTTCGATAATTTCATCGATGTCTGTCAAATCTTTATAGGTATACCAGTTACCTTCTGGGTAAACCACTGCAATTGGTCCTTCTTCACAACGACCTAAACAACCTGAGTTGCTCACGCGAATTTTATTGGGTCCAGCTAAACCTAGTTGTTTGACTTGCATTTTGGCGTAACTACAAGCACCTGCTGCATCGTGATTAGCGCAACAAGCCTTACCTTCTGGACGTTGATTTACGCATAAAAATAAGTGTTTTTGGTAATACATAAGACATTCCTGTGTTTTTTTTGACAATTTTACTGAGAAAATCACTAAAAAAATAGTTTTTTCGCAAAAAATGCTAGTTATTTATTTTTTTTGTGATATCTTAGCAATGGTTAGTTCATTTCAACACGGAGAAAAGTGACGATGTCAAAGAAAACTGCTGTAGCTAAGAAACCAGCTAAAAAAGCTGTTACTGCTAAAAAATCAGTAAAAACTACGACTAAAAAAGTTGTTGCTGCTAAAAAAGCTGCGTCAACTACAACAACTGCATTACCAAAAAATGTTAAATATGATGTACCACTGACTAAAGCGGAAATGTATAACACAATCGCAGAAGCGACTGGTTTAAGCCGCAAACAAGTTGTTTCAGTATTTGACTGTCTTGGTCAAGTTGTTCAAGGCCACATTCGTTCAAAAGCTATTGGCGTTTGCACAATTGGCGGTTTAATGAAAGTTGAAGTTAAGCGTAAAGCTGCAACTAAAGCTCGTAAAGGCGTAAATCCTTTCACTGGCGAAGAAATCATGATCAAAGCAAAACCTGCACGTAACGTTGTTAAGGTTAAAGCATTGAAGAAATTGAAAGAAATGGTTGATTAATTCTACCATGATGGTGCGGTGGCATAGCCCGATGGATTATGTCCCGCACCATTTTATTAATGCCTTTACTATGCTATCTTATTAACGATAATACCTAAATATTCGCCTTAATCCCCCTCAAGTAAATTGACTACCCCTCTACCATTTTCTATTTAACTTGTCAAAATTTATCGCATATTTTCTTATACCTATTGTATTGATTATAAATCGTCCATAATTGATGATATAATTAAGTATATTCTTTATTATTTAGAGCGTTAGAACTATGCCAACTCCAATTAATCAAAGTCGACTGAATTCAGAAGATCCTGGCGAAAGTTATAAAAATTTAACTGCCACGACTTATAGCAATATAATTAGTGCTGCTAATACTTTAACGCAAAATAACGCTGCAGCAACAAACATTACTAAAAGCGAAACACGGCATTTTGAAGAGTTGCGCAATCGTTATCAAGATGCATTTCACGCTATCTTGGTCGATGATCAAAACACCAGCCTTACTTTAGAGGATCAACCCAGTTACAAAGGGGCAATCGATCCAACTAATTTAGCTAAACCACCGCTCAATAAAATTCCCAAAATTCCATCTTCAGATGATCCAAACAGCCCAGAACAGCATCAATATCTGAAAGCTCGAAATGATGCTATCAATGAAACGTTAAGACAATATCAAAACAATTTTGAAGCTACATTACAAAAATTGAAAGATCAGCAGGCTCGTGAGCTACGAGAATTTACTGAGCAAGGAAAGGGTTATGTAGCCCGTCTCAAAAGTGCCAATACAAATCTCAAAGTTGAAGAATTTGCTGAAAAACAAAATAATGAATTTTTAGCATACCAACAACAACAATTAAATCACTTAAAAGCACTATATGAAGAGCGTCAACAAAACTTTTTAAATCGCGTACAAAATGTTGATCGTGATTTAACAATCTTACAAGGCCAAGGTAAAACCGAGCAAGAAGCAAGAAAAGCACTAATTCAACCCAGTATCTATGGTAATGCCATTAATTCTGAAATAAAAAATACGCTTGATCAAAACTTCACATTTCGTTCTGTTCCATTAGAGTATTTTATTCTTGATAGCTCTGATCCCGATTATACATGGGAATCTCGCGCTAAACTTGCCATGCTTTACGAAAAAGCACGAAACGCTGAAAAAGGCTCTAATTTTATTGCCAAATGGTGGCATACTCGAAATCTGGAAAATTTTGCTAAAGAATTTAAACAGAATTTTGGCTGGGATCCTCTATCAAATGGTCAATATCCTGATGAAAGAGTTCAGTTTTCTATTAATATCAAAGGATCAGGCGATCAAGCAACTGCCAATATTTACTTTGATACCGATGATAAACATATTCCGCATGGACAACGTTTAGGTGCATGGAATACTGCTCTCGATAAATTATTGGCAAAAGATAAAAATAATTTTAATTTGATGTGGGCGAAGCTTAGTTTTCCAGAAAATCCTGAATCAAAGCGTTATGAAGCATTATTAGACATGGCCAGACACATTTGGGCGCAAAACCCTAATGCTAAAATCACACCGGGCTTTTTACCTGGGAAAATGCCTAATGGAAAGCATACTGGTTACTATAAAGCATTTATTGATATGCAAAATGATGCCTTGTCAGGAAAATTTCAACGACAAAGTCGGGCGCGACATGGATTTCCTACCTCGTCACCATCTATCACAACAATGCCATTTAACGTACCCCAACTCAAAAGCCCTGGTACTACGTTTGAAGGTGTCAATGGATTAACTGAAGAACAAAATCGTTCGCTTGCATTTGGGGCTGGAACACGCTCCCCTGTTAATTCAGCAGCGGCAGCAGCAGCTAGCGGCACTCCATCAAGCATACGCTCTGGTGGTAGCACACATGTTGAGCCAGATCCTGCTCTGCCTAGCGTTAAAATAAAGAGCCGATAGTGAGCATTTCATTTCATACGAAAAATGCAAAGATCATGCTAAAAACCCGCCTGACAGCCCCTCTCCCCCAACCCCTCCCCCGCACTTCGTGGGGGGAGGGGAGCATATTCTGCAATTATGGGATGTTCAACACTTTATGAATTGTACAAAAATTTGCGAGGATTTCTCAGTATTGAATCCGCCCCTCTGATCGAACAGCGAAACACTGATTAAATACTTATTGGATACTCTGGCGGATACAATTGACGTTTGCGGATTTTCTCTAACCAACGACGTACTACTTCATCTTCTACTCGGGGATCAAATCCAGTTACTGGATAACCGAAAATAGTACAGATTATCCATACCATCCGCTGTAATGGATAATAACCAAAGACAATCTCTAATGTTTCCCATTGTTTATTGGCTTTGATGTATTCAATCATTTCAGTAACGGCATCCATACCTTGCTTACTTAACGTCCCTAAGCCTTTGACATCATTTTCAATTTGGAAGCGCTCTGCTGCAAGATAATTGGTCCCTAAACAAACCGCTGATTCATAAACAAACATATTCCAACCATTTTCAGTCTTGAGTCGCTTTGGTATTTCATCCGGGCCAATAAAAGCATTATTGTGATCACACACGGTGATATAAGGATAGAGCGATAATAAATAATAAAATTCTTCTTGGCTCAGCGGTCTATTAAATAAATCTTGATAAGTGAGGTTTATGTCTGGGATACCTAAATCGATACGACCCGAGCCACCTTCGTCATCTTCATTTCCAGCAACAAATTCGCTATTTTGTCGCTTAATTTGTTTATCGCTCATGCATGCTTTCCTATCAGACTTTAACCCAATGGTATATGGCCACTAATGATGTTAATGCAAAAATACTATTTAATATTGCCCACAACATGGCAATTTTAACGCCTCGGCGAAATGACCAAAAACCATAAATAGCGAGTAATACACCGCCAATCAAATAGATAATGGGGCTGCTATTAGCAAAACCCAGCGCAATAGCAATTAAACCACCGCAACCAACTTGTGTTAATCGATCATGCAACGCCTCGGTGAAATAAAAATATATCAACGCCGCGATACTGAATGCAAGTGGTACCATTGCTTTCACTAAAATTGGCCAGTGGGTAAAAGCAACTGCTGCGCCGACAACAATAACAACTTGTAAAATGACAAAAAATAATTGTCTTTCCAGTGCCGCTGACACTAACATAAACACAGCGCCAATCAGATAAAGCACTTTTTGCGTCGTGCCTGGTGAAATTAAGGTACCGCCAATAACGATGAGCATACCAACAAGGCCAATCAATAAATTAACATTCAATTTACTCATTAATGAAGCAGGCTTATTAATTTGACTCATTTCATTCATGATATATTTACATCCTTATTTTGCTTGGTGCCAGTAATCCTCTGATTGCATTTCTTGTAATCGACTCTTCGTGCGTTCGAATTCAAATGCCATACCGCCATTAGCTGGATAAATCTCATCAAGCGTTGCTGCAGCTGACAAAACAAGTTTAACACGGCTATCATAAAACACATCTACCAGATTAATTAAATAAGTCGCCGCATTGAGTTGATCTTGTCCAATAATTGGCACATTACTGACGATAACACTATTAAACTGATTAGCAATTTCCATATAATCCATTTGGCTACGTGGGACATTACAAATAATATCAAATTCAAACCAAATCGCATCGGCATGCATAGCACGATAGGGAACTTCACGCTGATTAATGGTAATAACTCCTGGCTCATCCACTGCCCCATGCGCCAAATGATGGTATAAATTTTTTAATTGTATATTTGCATTATCATCCAATGGACAAATATAACCGCCAAATTGGCTTAAATGACGTAAACGATAGTCTTGATTAGAATCAACATGCCACACCAGGGTATATTTCTTTATAAGTTCGATTGCCGGTAAAAAATTCCCGCGTTGCAAACCATTATGATACAAATCATCTGGCTCAACATTTGATGTCGCAACCAAGGTTACACCACGTTGAAAAAGTGCTTCTAGCAATCCCGCCAGCAACATGGCATCGCCAATATCTTTAACAAAAAACTCATCAAAACAAAGTACTCTCACTTGTTGTGATAATCGTTTTGCGATGAGTTTTAAAGGATCGGGATGACCCTCTAATTGTTGTAATTGTTGGTGTACCATTCGCATAAAATGATGGAAATGCATGCGACGTTTTTCTTGCAGTGGTAAACTTTCATAAAAGATATCCATCATATATGTTTTACCAATCCCTACGCCACCCCACAAATAAATACCACGTACAGGTTCTTGTTTGCGTTTTAAGTGGTTTGTTAATCGTGATATTAAAGGTGATTTAGCTGAGTTTAATACGGCATCATATACATCTTGCAAGTGCTGCATAGCCATTGCTTGTTGTTCATCAGCAGTGATATGTCCTGCTGTTATATCTTGTTGATATCGTTGTAACGGTGTCATGATTTTTGCATCCTGAAATTCTCACTTCTCGCTATTTCTAACAGCCCCCGCTCCCCCAACCCCTCCCCCACTTCGCGGGGGAGGAGAGCAGAATGGTTGCAATTTATTAATCAATATCTCACGCAATTCAATTAATCGACCATGGAAAAAATGGCTCGCATTTTCCATACGAATCATATCCACTTGAGGGTGTTTAGTTGCAAACCAGTCAAATACGGCTGCTGGCTCAACAACTTCATCTGCATCTCCTTGCACAACTAACCAAGGACATGGCATTTTAGTAATTTCCTGGAAGTGCCAACGCGTTGCTGGCGGTGCAATACTAATTAATCGCTCAGCGATGCCGGTTGTTGCAACTTCAGCAGCAATATACGACCCAAATGAAAAACCTGCTAGCCATAATCGGGTATGAGGTCGTGTTTTATTTACCCATTCAATGATAGTTTGCAAATCATCAATTTCGCCAACACCATCATCATATTGACCTGTACTTTTGCCTACGCCACGAAAATTAAAACGTACGCTGGGAATCGCTAATTCATTGGCAACTTTCGCTAAGGTTGTCACGACTTTGTTATGCATGGTGCCACCAAATAATGGATGTGGATGGCAAATAACCATGGTAATTTCTGTATTTACTGCATCTGGCATTTCAGCCATGACTTCTAATTCTCCAGCTGGTGCTGGTAATTGAAATGTTGTTGTCATATCAGATATCTCTTTAATTTGATTTCGAAACAGCCCCCTCTCCCATACGCGTCAAGCTAAGCCCTGCTAACCCCAAAAAACCCCTCTCCCCAACCCTCTCCCGCACAGCTTCTACATTAATAAAGCGGCAAAATCCAGCGTATAGCTGCGGGGAGAGGGAGCTTTTCGTGCAAATTTTAGGTTCTTTTCGCTTAGCTTGACGCGTATGCCCCCAACCGGCTACGCTCCTCCCCCACTTCGCGGGGGAGGAGCGCTGTTGTATCGGCATTTTATAACATCGATTTTAAAAATCGACCCGTATGCGAGTGTTTATGCTTCGCCACAGTTTCAGGTGTGCCAGCCACTAAAATTTGGCCGCCACCATCACCACCTTCCGGCCCTAAATCAATAATCCAATCCGCTGTTTTAATAACATCGAGATTGTGTTCAATAACAACGACTGTATTACCATGATCGCGTAATCGATGTAAAACATGCAATAATTGCTCGATATCGTAAAAATGTAATCCTGTTGTTGGTTCATCAAGAATATATAATGTATTTCCTGTATCTCGGCGCGATAATTCTTTTGCTAATTTTATACGCTGCGCTTCACCGCCCGATAGTGTCGTTGCACTTTGACCTAATTTTATATATGACAAACCTACATCCATCAATGTTTGCAATTTACGTGCAATTGATGGCACTGGATTAAAAAATGCTAAGGCATCTTCAACAGTCATTTCCAATACTTCATGAATATTTTTACCTTTATAAAATACTTCTAATGTTTCACGGTTATAGCGTTTACCTTTACAAACATCACACATTACATACACATCGGGTAAGAAATGCATTTCAACTTTAATAACACCATCACCTTGGCACGCTTCACAGCGACCTCCTTTGACATTGAAACTAAAACGTCCTACTTGATAACCTCGTGATCGTGCCTCTGGGGTACCAGCAAATAATTCTCGTACGTCAGTGAAAATGCCGGTATATGTGGCTGGATTAGAACGCGGTGTGCGGCCAATTGGACTTTGATCAATATCGATAACTTTATCAAATAATCCCATGCCACTTATTTTATCAAATGGTGCTGGTTCAATTTGCGTTGCACCATTTAATTCACGTGCTGCTGCTGGGTATAACGTATCATTGATCAATGTTGATTTTCCAGAACCTGATACGCCGGTGATGCACGTCATTAATCCTGCAGGAATTTCAACATCCACTTGTTTCAAGTTGTTACCACTTGCGCCTTTAATGCGTAAAACACGAGTAAAATCGAATGCTGTGCGTTGTGCTGGTACTTGAATTTTTCGTTTGCCCGATAGATATTGTCCGGTAATCGACGCCGGGTTTTGCATGACTTGCTTTGGTGTCCCTTGCGCAACGATAGTTCCCCCATGCACACCTGCCCCTGGCCCAATATCAACAACATGATCCGCACTGCGAATTGCATCTTCATCGTGTTCGACGACAATAACCGTATTACCTAAATCTCTTAATCGCAATAAACTATCCAGTAATCGTTCATTATCACGTTGATGCAGACCAATGGAGGGTTCGTCGAGAATATACATGACGCCAACTAAGCCCGCACCAATCTGACTAGCTAAACGAATTCGTTGTGCCTCACCACCTGATAACGTTTCGGCACTTCGTTCTAAGGTTAAATAATTTAAGCCCACATCGACTAAAAAACCTAAGCGACTACATAATTCTTTTTGCACTTTAGTAGCAATTTCACCGCGATAACCGGGTAAATGCAATTTATCAAAAAATGCATAGGCTTTATCAATAGAGAGTCTAGCAATTTCAGGCAAGCTCATGTCTTCAAGAAATACATGTCGCGCTTCACGACGTAATCGTGTGCCATGGCAACTGCGACAGGGACTAGTACTTAAATACTTGGCTAATTCTTCGCGGATAGTTCCAGAATCAGTTTCATGATAACGTCGTTCTAAGGTGGCAATCACCCCTTCAAATGGATGGCGTTTTCGCACCACTTTACCTGTTGTTGTTAAATAACTAAAATCAACATCGTCATCACCTGTACCATTCATAATGATATTTTGAATGCGTTTTGGTAATTTTTCATAAGGCACTTCAACACTGAATTTATATTGTTCAGCTAAACACGTGAGTAAATTAAAATAATACGTACTTCTGCGATCCCAACCACGAATTGCGCCGGCAGCTAATGTTACTGTTGGATCATGAACAATACGTTTTTCATCAAAAAATTGTTTCATTCCCAACCCATCACAATCAGGACAAGCGCCTGCCGGGCTATTGAATGAAAATAAACGCGGCTCTAATTCAGATAAACTATATCCACATTGCGAACAGGCAAATTTAGCTGAAAAAACCATTTCTTTGCGTTTGGGTTCATCCATAAAAGCAATTTGCACAATACCCTCTGCCAGCGTACACGCGGTTTCTAATGATTCGGCAATTCGTTGCATGGCATCAGGACGTACTTTAATACGATCCACAACTACTTCAATCGTGTGTTTTTTACGTAATTCTAATGACGGTGGACTATCAAGCTCAATCACCTCACCGTTGACTCGCGCACGCACAAAACCTTGAGTACGTAAGCGCTGGAATAATTCAACATGCTCGCCTTTTCGGTCTTTTACAATTGGCGCCAAAATCATTAGTTTGGTATCAACTGGCAACAATAATAATTGATCAACCATCTGACTAATCGTTTGCGCTTCTAAGATAATATTGTGATCTGGACAACGCGGTTGACCGACACGCGCAAATAATAAGCGTAAATAATCATAAATTTCAGTAATAGTACCCACCGTTGAACGTGGATTATGTGAAGTCGCTTTTTGCTCAATTGAAATAGCGGGGGATAAGCCTTCGATGTGATCGACATCGGGTTTATCCATCATCGACAAGAATTGACGGGCATAGGAAGATAATGATTCGACATAACGTCGTTGCCCTTCGGCATACAATGTATCAAATGCTAACGACGATTTACCCGAACCGGATAAACCAGTAATCACGATCAATTTATCGCGCGGCAAAACAACATCAATATTTTGTAAATTATGCGTACGAGCACCGCGTATTTCTATAGTTTTCATGTAGCCATCCGATTTTTTATACGATCGGTAATTGTATCATTTTTTGGCTATATGCGGCAAAACAAATTTGTACTTAACCTACAATCCAGTTATGATTCTGAATCATTTGAAATTTATTAACTATCTATGAATTCACTAGAACATCGCGCAACTTGGTCATTATCACTGATTTATGCGTTCCGCATGCTCGGTTTATTCATGATATTGCCCGTTTTTACCATGTATGCCCAAACCTTAAACGGCACCACCGCGACCTTGATTGGCTTATCCTTTGGTATTTATGGTTTAACACAAGCCACCTTTCAAATTCCTTTTGGCATGCTGTCAGATAAAGTTGGCCGCAAGCCCATTATTGCTACGGGTCTTGTCTTATTAGCCATTGGTAGCGTTATCGCTGCATTTTCCGATTCAATTTGGGGTGTCACCATTGGTCGCGCATTGCAAGGTGCTGGCGCCATTGGCAGCCCAGTACTGGCACTATTAGCAGATTTAACGCGTGATAAAGTCCGCACTCGGGCCATGGCTGCAATCGGTATTATTATAGGCCTCTCCTTTTCATCTGCCTTGGTATTGGGCCCAATAGTCAATGCTTTTGCTGGTGTCAGTGCTATTTTTTGGTTTACCGCCATTTTAGCGGCCAGCGGTTTAATTTTGCTTTATTTCCTTGTTCCCAATCCTGAATTAGCTATTGCAGCACGCGATATCGTACCAGCAGTACCACAATTTATTTCTTTACTGAAAAATATTGAATTAGCTCGATTAAATATTGGTATTTTTTGCTTACACGCCATCTTAATTGCTATTTTTAGTGTGGTACCATTTTTGCTAGTCCGTTATGGGAAACTTCCTGAAGTACAACAATGGGAATTATATTTACCCGTTTTATTGCTCTCTTTTGTCATAGCCATTCCGACGATTATTATTGCCGAAAAAATGCACCAAATTAAAGCTGCATTATTGGGATGCGTTGTCATGTTAATACTGTCAGTATTGGGTATGTTAATTGTACAACATTCTAAGCTAGGACTGGCGGCTATGTTATTGTTTTTTTTGGCAAGTTTTACAGCATTAGAGGCTATCTTGCCCTCCCTTGTTTCTAAAATTGCCCCCGCTGGGGCAGTAGGCACTGCAACAGGCATCTATTCGTCAGCGCAATTTTTTGGTATATTTGTAGGTGGGGTCATTGGTGGCTGGCTATACGGATTACAATTATTTAATAGTATTTTTGTATTTAGCATTTTAATTGGGATTGCGTGGCTTTGTTTCGCAATTTCAATGGCCAAACCAAGACACTTAAAACATATTACATTAGATATTAATCCATTTATGGACGGCAATCTGGAAGCTAGATTACGCTCTGTCACGGGAATTGTTGAAGTCTATTTAGGACGTGATGAAAATCATATTTATATCAAGTATGATCCCGGACTGATTACCGAAGATAATATCAAAGCAGAATTGTATAACATTGGAGTAGATAATGGCACGAGGAATTAATAAAGTTATTTTAATTGGTAATTTAGGTAGCGATCCTGAAGTTCGCTATTTACCAAATGGCGATGCAGTCGCAAACTTATCTGTTGCAACTAGCGAAAGTTGGAAAGATAAACAAACAGGTGAAACACAAGAACGTACTGAATGGCATCGTGTCGTTTTATTTCGTCGTTTAGCTGAAATTGCTGGCGAATATTTGAAAAAAGGTTCAAAAGTATATGTGGAAGGTCGTTTACGCACACGTAAATGGCAAGATCAAAGTACCGGCCAAGATCGTTATATGACGGAAGTTCATGGTGATGATCTACAAATGTTAGATCGTGCTGGCGCAGGTCAACAAGGTATGATGGGCCACGATGCACCACAAATGGGTTATGCACCTGCTGCAGGTAATGCTCCTGCTGCTAAACCAGCAGCTAGAGAACCAGCGCCTGAATTTGATGATGATATTCCGTTTTAACTTAGCTGTAGGGGCGTATTGAATACTGAGCAGCATGCGAAGCAAAATGGGAATAGCCAGCTCAGCAATGCAGTCTGCATCGGTGGAAAAAGCGAAGCAAACCGTCTGAACCATGGATGGCGAAGTCGAGCCTACAGGGATGATTGATTCGCGCCATCCATGGCGCTCACCCCTTCGGGGCGGCTTTTAGCCGTCGAAATTGGCAATCCTGCCAATTTTTCACGGCGTGTTTGCGTGCATTTTCCACCGATGCAGGCGGTTTCAGTGAGAGTGTGCTAACTGGGAAGTAACCCCTCTCCCCCAACCGGCTTCGCCCCCCTCGCTTCGCTCTCCCCTCACAGCTTCTACATATATGAAATGGCAATTATGTGCGTGTAGCTGCGGGGCGAGGGGAGCAACAGCCAAATCAAGATTATGCCAACTAGCGATCTCTAGCTTTATTTGAAATCAAGAATTTTATAGCCATAAAGAATAGATCTACCTAATCCGATAAATTCTCTTAGCTATCCAATCCCCAATCCATTGCATACCCTGCACCATGATAATTAATACAACCACCGTAATGAGCATGAGTGTAGTATTAAACATGTTATAGCCATATT
>JAGVJQ010000034.1 GCA_020051015.1 Gammaproteobacteria bacterium | reverse complement strand
CCTCTATAAATATCACTAATGTTTTGGAATTCGACACGCTTATATCTAATATTAGCCTTGTAATAAGGAAATATCAGCCACTAATAAAAATAAGGCCCTCAATTGTTGCAATAAGGCAATTCGATTTTGTCTCATTGCCGCATCGTCAACCATTACCATTACGTGATCAAAAAATTGATCAATCGGTTCACGCAACTGAGCCAGTGTAGTCAATACTTCATTATAGTTCCCTTGCTGATACAGAGGATTAACTACTGTAGCTAAGGCAATAATTTTTTCCGCTAAAATTTTTTCAGCATCATCGGTCAATAATGTTGGATTAATGGCATGAGTAGTATTATTTAGAGCTTCTTTTTGTAAAATACGACTTACCCGTTTATTGGCAGCAGCTAATGCGGCAGCTTCAGGCAAGGTTAAAAAATAACTTACCGCATTAACACGGTGATGAAAATCAAGCGGTTTAGTAGGTTTATTAGCCATGACAGCTTGAAATATGTCAGCAGGCAAACCACGTTCACTATACCAACCGCGCATACGTTCCATAATAAAATCAAATACGTCATTTACGGTATTTTGATTAGGTAAATGTTTATATTGTGAAAAAGCATATTGAATTAAACTCAACAAATCTAATGTTAAGTTATGCTCAATAATAATTCGCAAAATACCTAATGCTGCGCGGCGTAAACCAAATGGATCTTTTTCACCGGTTGGAATTTGGTTAATACCAAAAATGCCAACCAATGTATCTATCCGATCAGCCAACGCCACAGCACAACCGGTCATTGTTGTTGGTAATTCATCTCCAGCAAAACGTGGTAAATAATGCTCTTTAATTGCCAATGCTGTTTCAGCGGGTTCATTAGCTTGTTTAGCATAATAATATCCAGCAATACCTTGTAATTCTGGAAACTCACCCACCATACTGGTCATCAAATCCGCTTTACAAAGGACAGCCGTACGTTGTGTAGCAATTTTATCAATACCAATTTGTTCAGCAATTAAAACGGCTAATGTACTAATTCGCAGAGTTTTATCGTATACGGTACCTAATTGAGTTTGAAACACCACATTTTTTAATGGCTCAACATAACTTGATAAAGGTGATTTCAAATCGGTTTGATAAAAGAATTCTGCATCTGATAAACGTGCATGCATAACCCGTTGATTACCTTGAATGACGCGTTGTGTATCATTGCTTTCAATATTGCTAATGGTAATAAAATACGGTTTTAAGTGGTGATGCTGATCAACAATGGCAAAACTTTTTTGATGACCTTCCATCGCTGAAATTAATGCTTCAGCCGGGACTTGTAAGAATCGTTCGTTAAATTGGCCGCATAATGCAACTGGCCATTCAACCAATGCGGTGACTTCATCAAGCAAATCATCGTTAATTAACGCTTGCCCGCCTTTCTCACGAGCTAACGCAATAATTTGCGATCGAATTTGTTCGCGACGTTTCTCAAAGCAGGGAATAACGTAAGCTGCTTCTAATGCAGCTTCATAATCATCGGCATGATTAAGCGCAATGGCTTGTGGATGATGAAAGCGATGACCAAATGTATTTCGGCCAGCTGGATGATCAAGTAAGGTGGCAGGAATAATTTGATTACCATATAACAACACAATCCAATGCACTGGACGCACAAATTCAGCAGTATAATTGCCCCAACGCATACGTTTAGGAATCGGTAATTGAGCAATGGCTTGAGTTAAAATGCCAGGTATTAAATCGGCTACTGATTTTCCTAATTCGTGGCTGTTAATCCACACATAGTTATCACGCTTAATGATTTGATCGGCGGTAGCTCCTGCAGAACGTAAAAACCCCTCACAAGCTTTAGTGAGATTACCTTGTGTATCAAATGCGGCTGTTAACGCTGGACCACGTTTTTCAACATAGCGATCAGGTTGTTTGTTATTTAAGCCCGTTATTTTAAGTGCTAAACGACGTGGCGCGGCATAGGGGATAATATCCACAAAGCTTAATCCAGCTTGCGTTAATCCTTGGCGTACCAGCGCAGCAAAGTTGTCAGATAATTTTTTTAATGGTTTGGGTGGTAATTCTTCAGTACCTAATTCAACCAATAAATTGTCAATATTTGTCATGAATGATGACCTTTAAATTATTTACACAAAGGGAAACCTAATTTTTCGCGCGATTCATAGTATTTTTCAGCGACCGCACGCGTTAAAGCGCGAACTCGCAAAATAAACCGCTGTCGTTCGGTCACGGAAATTGCACGCCGCGCATCGAGCAAATTAAATGTATGTGACGCTTTCAATGCCATTTCATAAGCAGGTAATGGCAAGCCGGCTTCAAGTAACACTTGCGTTTGTTTTTCGTAATTATCGAAAGCAGCAAATAATGTTGGCACATCGGCGTATTCAAAATTATAGGTGGACATTTCCACTTCATTTTGATGAAAAATATCGCCATAAGTCACGGTACCTTGTGGCCCACGAGCCCACACCAAGTCATACATACTATCGACACCTTGAACGTACATAGCAATACGTTCCAAGCCATAAGTAATTTCACCAGTGACGGGCTTGCAGTCTAACCCCCCGACTTGTTGGAAATAAGTAAATTGAGTGACTTCCATCCCGTTTTGCCAGATTTCCCAACCTAAACCCCACGCACCAAGCGTTGGTGATTCCCAGTTATCTTCAACTAAACGGATATCATCCGTAGACGTATTGACACCCAAACGACGCAAGGAATCGATATACAAATCGATAATATTGTCGGGCGACGGCTTTAAAATCACTTGGAATTGATAATAATGCTGACCACGGTTAGGGTTTTCGCCATAACGGCCGTCTTTCGGTCGACGCGATGGCTGCACATAAGCAGCACGCCACGGCTCAGGCCCAATGGCACGTAAAAAAGAAGCGGTGTGGAAGGTACCGGCACCGACCTCCATATCTAAGGGTTGCAAAATAACACAGCCTTGCTCTGCCCAATATTGCTGCAGCGTTTGAATAAGGCCTTGAAATGTAGTGATATCAGGTGAATTCATGGTTAAAAACTATCAATTTAAAAAAGAACAAACATTATACCGAATGTGGGCGGGATAAGCATCGGCTATTGGATAAAATTTACTGTAATCTCTTTTGTAGAGATGGTCTCCGCGAAAGCGGGGCGTATTGTATACTGAACGCTGTAGGGTGGGCTAAATATCGCGTCACGTACAAAGAGGACAAATTAGCATGATAATGAAGCGATATGTGCCCACCATCATGGCAGCACACATAACCAATGGTGGGCACATATTGTTATGCGATATCTCTTCGAGGGCAACAATATTTAGCCCACCCACAGCTGCTCTTTCTCTCTGTAGTTATTGTTGGACAGCAAAAATAGCAAAATCTGCTCCCTCTCCCCGCAGCTACACGCTGGATTTTAACGTTATATTGATGTAGAAGCTGTGCGGGAGAGGGGTGGGGTGAGGGGTTTTCTATCGTTAGCACAATATGGGTTATTGTTTCCGAGTCAAAACATGATTTTCTTCAAGATAACATTGAATTTTCTGTAAAACACCTTCAATATTTTTTATTACATCATGATTCCAAAAACGCAGCACTGAGTAGCCATTTGTTTCAAACCATTGAGTACGAACTTCATCATATTCTAATTGCTCAGCATGTTGTCCGCCATCAACTTCAATAATTAAACGATACTCAAAACAAATAAAATCAGCTATGTAATGTCCAATAGGCACTTGGCGCCTAAATTTTATTCCTAAAAAATGTCGATTTCGTAAGTAGTACCATAGTCGTTGTTCAGCTAGCGTATGAGTTTGGCGAAGTTGTTTTGCGTAGGATAGGTATTTATGAGTCATCAGATAGGTCATATTGTTTTTAGTTATTAATATTTTAATGCATATATTAATAAATTAAAAGTTCAATTAACTTGCTTCGATTGACACTATGCTATTGGCAAAGAACCCCTCACCCCAGCCCTCTCCCGCACAGCTTCTACATCCATGAAAGTGGCAATTATGAGCGTGTAGCTGCGGGGAGCGGGAGCGGTTTTTGCTATTCTTGCTGTCCAACAATAACTGCGGAGAGAAGGCGCGGATTTTGCTACTCACACCACCTAACACGGCTTACATACCGCATGACGCTGTTTCGCGTGTGCTAGGCTGTGCACTTGGCTCGGCTGAAGAAGAGCCTTCTCTTGGTGATTTAGGAGCAGCAAATGCAAGATGAGATTGTTCACCATATGATAGAGTCGAAACCGGTTGTGATTTTAATAAAAGTTGCCAACCGTTATTACCATTCTCTAAATTAAAACTATTTTCTTTCATAAATGTTAAGATGCGTTGTACATTTTCAGGGTAAGATGAAATATCCGCATCAGCTATTATTTGTTGACATTTTCCACTACGATTTCCACTGCGGCAGCCATAAACGATAGTAGTATCAATAAATTTTTCTGGATTTTTTTCGATCTCAGTTATTAATTTCGGTAACCATTCTTCGGGCTTGTTTGAATCATAAGGAATAGTAATAGTATTATCTTCAGGATATTGCCCTTCAGCCTCTTGTTCGGCAGGTGGACGAACATCAATTATTAATACGGCTTTCTTTTGGTCAATTTTATTTTGGAGGGCTTGAGCAGAAATTTTTTCCATGACTATTTTTTTATTAGATTCAATTGGTAAAGATCGGAGATAATCTTTCCAAGCAAGATAACCACCAGCTAAATTAACGTCCCTGCCTTCTAAAGGGTAACCAAATAGATCTCTAGCAGTTTTTCGACATACCTCACTACGCTCACCATTGTGGCAGGCAAAAACTATGTGGGTAGCGTTATCAAATCGAGCTTGTTCAGATCGTATTTTTTTTTGTAGAAGATGATGCCAAATCATAGAATCCTTATCATACGGAACAGTTATTGTATTTTTTGCTGGATATTTACCTTCTTCGTTTTGTTCATCTTCAGAGCGCACATCAACAATTAAAACTTGGTTTTCTGGATTGTTAAGCAAAATGGAAAGCTGAGAGACGGGCATTTGTGCCTTCCATGCTGAAAAGCCACCAGCTAAATTGAAAAGTTTATTTTTAATTTCTTGTGACAAAGGGTTAGATAATTTTAGTAGCGCACGCTCGATGCATAAAGAACTGATTCCGTTATCCCAGGATATAATGACAACATGAGTTGCAGTCGCGATTTTTTGTTTATTCCGATCACAGAAGGCTCTAAAATTTTCAACCCATTCATCATAGGCAACTCCAAAACGAGCGTCAGATATTGTAAGATGAAGAGGACAATTTAGTGCCCCTTCAATGTCATCTTCTTGTTTCTTTTGGGAACGTGTGTCAACTAATACAATCTCACCGTTTTGTAACAGTTTATTAAGCTCGTTAGCGGATAGTTGTTTTATTTGCATTCTATGTGACTTCCTTTTTTTGTGAATTATTTTACATAAAACCAATGCCATGGTTCATAAACAAAACCAAATTTATTGCCGCGTGGATACGATAACCGAAAGCCAAATTGGCCAGCGTTTTTTTGCAGCCAAGCAAAAGCGGGCGTTGACTCAAAATGCTCACTGAACGGTGTGGAATCTGTGGTGATAACATCAATGGCTTGGCCAGTATGATGTTCACTATAACCTGGTGCGGCAATACCTTTTAAAATGTCATCCAAGGTGCGACCTTGTGCCATACGATCCTCGATGATTTGGGCTTGATAAATCGCGCTGCGAAAGGCAGAGCCGATTTGCAAAATCACGCCATCGTTAGTTGCAGCTGTTTGCATATTTTTCCATGCCAATGTAGTTTCAGGAGTGGCCCGAAATGTTTTCCCAACAGCATTGGTTTCTACAGCAATTAATTCAGTTGCCTCAATCTGCAGTGATAAATTACGTTGCTCTGCATAGTCAGTTGGGATACCAATTTTTTGATGCAATTCAATAATTAAATTTTGATAAGCCATGCTCATTCCAATTATTTCTTTATGAAGATTTTTCCAATAATGCTGCCGCTAAAAAATACCACAACACCAATCAACAAACAAAGATACATACCCGTCATAAAATGACCCACCGTACTGATAATGGTACCAAAAATAGCAACACCAATTAAACTACCAAGCTGGCGGCTAGCATTAAATGTTCCAGCTGCTATTCCAGCTCGTCCTTCAGGCGTCGAACTTATGGCCGCAATGGTTGCCGCTGGCATGGTGAATGACGTTCCAAGTCCAATCATCGCCAATGGTATCATTAATACAAAATAATGCGTTGAATATTTCAAGGCAAAAAACATGCCTAAAAAACCGATGGCAGAGGTTGATAAACCAATAGTAATCGGTAAACGAGGGCCAATTACGCTGGCCACTCTACCGCCAAAATAAGATGATATAGATGAACACGCCAAAAATGGCGTGACAGCTAAACCCGTGAGTAAAACAGAAAATCCTCTTATTTGCTGAAAATAAAGCGGTAAAATAAATAACAAACCATAACTTGCACTATTTAAAATCATGCCAATCGCAATGGAAGCTGAAAATGTCTGCGAATGAAATAACGCTAATGGCAACATAGGAGCTTTAGAGCGATATTCGATTGCTAAAAATAATAAAAAACAAATTAGAAAAATGCCAAAACCAGTCAGGACAGGTAATGAAAACCATCCCAGCCGTCCCGCCTCAATTAATGCAAACGCTAATGCAGCTATGCTGAGAATACCGGCCACTTGACCTGGTAAATCAAAAGCTCCTTTGTTATCTTGTGCAGCATGGGCAACATATTTAAGTGTAAGAAGAATAGCGATAATTCCTACCGGAATATTAATATAAAAAACAGCTTGCCAACCAAATCCAGCAGTTAAAATGCCGCCCAAAACGGGGCCAGACGCCGCCGCAATCCCTCCAACACCAGCCCATATACCGATGGCACGCGAACGCGCGGGTTGATTGTCATATGAGGCATTGATAAGTGCAATCGAAGTCGGCACGATTAAGGCAGCGGATAATCCTTGTACCAGACGAAAGGCAATCAATAATCCAACTGATGTTGATAAACCACATCCAAGCGAAGTAATAACAAATAAGCTTAACCCCCACAGAAAAGACGCTTTTGCACCGACACGATCAGCTAAATGTCCAGCCGATAATAGTAAACAGGCAAAAGTTAAGGTATAACCATCCACCACCCATTGCAGGCCAGTAATCTGAGTATGTAATTGCTGGGCCAGACTAGGTAATGCGACGTTGACGACAGTCACATCGATGATAACCATGAAAAAGCCAAGACACAGTGCCATTAATGTTAATGCATTGTTGAGTTTGGAAGCGGATGATTTCATGGTGAAGATTTCTTATTGTTTAAAGGTGTTATTATCACTGATAAAAGAAACTGTTGTTTCACGTTATATCGAAAGGTGATTATACGCTTATTTGAGTTATTATTGTACCATCAACAAGCATATAAGGGTGTTATTATGGCCTCACAGCAAAGTACGATAGATTTTATTCTTGAGCAAATTGCAGCAGCGGGCATTATTACAGCAAAAAAAATGTTTGGCGAATATGGTGTTTATTGCAATGGGAAGATAGTGGCGTTTGTTTGCGATGACCAATTATTTGTTAAGCCAACGATGGCAGGCAAAGCATTTATTGGTGAATATGTTGAAGCCTATCCTTATCCTGGTGCCAAACCCTATTTGCTGATTACAGGTGACAAATGGGATGATCATGAATGGTTAACTCATTTGATAAGACTCACCGCAGCGCAATTACCGCTTCCTAAGAAGAAATAATAAGGCATTCCTAATGCGACTTCTTTATTAGTACTTAACACCAGCCACATGTCTTGGTATGATGCATGACAGTCTCAGTATTGAATTTCATTAAATCGTCAGCGAGGGGCATATGGAATTAAGAAAATCATCAACCTATTATCAAGTGTTTGCTGACCTAAAAACCTATTTAAATCAACGCATTATCGGACAAGAAGTATTAATTAATCGCTTGTTGATTGCTTTGATTTCAGATGGTCATTTATTAGTCGAAGGTGCGCCGGGGTTGGCAAAAACAACGGCCATTAAAGAATTGGCTAAATGTATCGAAGGCAGCTTCCACCGAATTCAATTTACACCTGATTTATTGCCGGCAGATTTAACCGGGACCGACGTATTTCGTCCGCAGGATGGTTCTTTCGCTTTCCAACAAGGCCCCATATTTCATAACTTATTATTAGCCGATGAAATTAACCGTGCACCAGCAAAAGTGCAATCCGCACTATTAGAAGCCATGGCTGAACGACAAGCTACGATTGGGCGTCACACCTATCCATTACCAGAATTATTTTTAGTAATGGCAACCCAAAATCCAATTGAACAAGAAGGAACTTACCCATTGCCGGAAGCGCAATTGGATCGTTTCTTGATGTATGTTTCAATTGGTTACCCTAATGCAACAGCTGAAAAAAGCATTTTGCAATTAAATCGTAATGTTTCTAGGCAGCAAGAAGCCGTAGCTAAAGTGCCACATCTATCACAAGAAGTTGTTTTTGCTGTACGCCAAGAAGTCTTGGGTATGTTCTTAAGTCCTGCATTAGAAGAGTATATGGTGCAACTCGTGATTGCGACCCGTCAGCCAGCGCCTTATGGTTCTGATTTGGCAAAATGGTTGCGTTATGGGGCAAGTCCGCGTGGCACGATTGGTTTAGATCGTTGTGCAAGATCGCATGCCTGGTTGCAAGGTAGAGATTATGTCTCGCCAGCAGATATTCATGCCGTCGCATATGATGTTTTACGTCATCGTATTATTCTCTCATTTGAAGCAGAAGCGGAAGGCATTACTACTGATTATGTGATTCAAGAAATTCTCAAACGTGTTGCTGTGCCATAACCGAGGATAAGTATGTTAATAACCGATATTAACGTTGATATCAGTCAGTTAATTGCGTTGCAACGAGCCGCTGAGCATGTAGCGTTAATTAACAAAAAATCCGTGCAGACCGCTCGTTCTGGTAGTTATTTATCGCATATTCGCGGACGTGGTATGGATTTTGACGAAACACGAGGTTATCAAGCTGGCGATGATATTCGTTTTATGGATTGGCGAGTGATGGCGCGAAGTGGTCGTGCGCATACCAAATTATTTCGAGAAGAACGTGAACGTCCAGTCTTTATTGTATTAGATCAATCGCTCAGTATGCGATTTGGTAGTCGCGTTACGTTTAAATCGGTGGTTGCAGCGCAAGCTGCTGCTATTTTAGCTTGGGCTGCTGTTCATCAAGGCGACAGAGTGGGCGGCGTGGTGTTTCATGATAGTGATTTTCATGCCATAAAACCGCGTAGTCGTAAACAAGGTGTTTTACCATTGATGCAGCAAATTGCTCGTTTGAATAATGAAACACCAGAGTTTTTTTCATCACAACAATTAGAACTTGTCGTTGCACAATTGAGACGAATTTGCTATCCCGGCGGGTTGGTTTTTATGATTAGTGATTTCACTGGTATGACGCCAATTGTAGAGCGTCATATGCGTAATATCGCAGAACATAGTGAAATCATTGCTTGTCATGTTAGCGATCCGCTGGAGCGTGATGCGCCATTGCCTGGTACTTATCAAGTTACTAATGGCAATCAATTATTACGATTTGACACTCATTCAAAAGCATTTTGTGATAAATATAATCAACAATTTACTTTGCATTTTGATGAAGTGAAGACGATATTAGGGCGACAACGAATTCCATTAATTAGTTTATCAACGCAAGATGATGTTGCGACAGTTCTTTATCATGCATTATTAAAAGTGCGAGGGGTTAAAAAATGAATAACCCGGCAGATAGTGTGTTACAACAGTTAAAAGATATTCAGCAACCCGCTCCAGTTTCTTGGTGGCCACTCGCGCCTGGTTGGTATATTTTACTTGGATTAAGCATTTTATTGTTGATTACTGTGGGTTATTTTTTATGGCGACACTGGCTTAAATTACGCCGTCGTCGATTAGCCTTAAAACAACTGGTTGAGTTGCGACATTGGTTTGCCAAATATACCGATAAACAACATGTCGCTAGTCAAATGTCGATTTTGTTAAAAAAAGCCTTATTAGTTCGTTATTCCAGGCAGCAAGTTGCTGGATTATATGATGAAAATTGGCTAGTTTTTTTGGATGAAGTTTCGCGATCAAAAAAATATACTCAAGGCTGTGGTCGTTTATTAATAACGGCACCTTATGCCAGTGAAATAGATGATAACTTAGATGACTTGTTTTCATTAATCGAACAAACCATTAAACGGTGTTTATGATGCTACATTTAGCGACTTGGTGGGCGTTATTATTATTACCATTACCCTTGGTTGTTCCTTATTTATTGCCGCGCGCAAAACCACTGGAGCAATCAGCACTGCGAGTGCCATTTTTTGCACGCTTGCAAGCAATTAATGCGGTGCCAACAGAATTAACGACCAGCATAAAAACGTGGCAAAGTTTATTAGCTTATCTTATTTGGATATTAATCGTGATTGCTGCAGCCGGGCCTGAATGGTTAGGAAAACCGGTCATGATTCAGCAAGCAGGCCGTAATATTATGCTAGCAGTTGATTTGTCAGGCAGTATGGAAATTCCTGATATGTCACTCAATGGCAAAACAGTAAATCGTTTAACGATGATTAAAGCGGTGGCCGGTAATTTCATCGACCAACGTCAAGGCGATCGATTAGGATTAGTTTTGTTTGGATCGCAAGCTTATTTACAAACACCATTAACATTCGATCGCAAAACGGTTCACCAAATGCTTAGTGATGCAACCATTGGTTTAGCAGGACAGATGACCGACATTGGTGATGCCATTGGTTTATCGGTTAAGCGTTTAATGCAATACCCAGCAAAAAGTCGAGTGTTGGTATTATTAACTGATGGTGCAAGTAATACTGGTTTTGTATCGCCCACTGATGCCGCAGCAATGGCTGCTAAACAAGGGATACAAATTTATACCATTGGTATTGGTTCTGATAAAGCTATTGTACAAACATTTTGGGGGCCACAATACGTTAATCCTTCTGCCGATTTAGATGAGGGAACGTTAAAGCAAATTGCATCTATTACGGGTGGTCAGTATTTCCGTGCGCGTGATAGTGAAGCACTAAAACAAATTTACGAACAAATTAATAAACTACAGCCAATTTCTGCGGATAAACAATATTTTCGGCCAGTGAAAGAGTTATATCCATGGCCACTTGGTTTGGCATTGTTGCTGTCAGCATTAGTAGTGACAGGAAGGTTAAACAAAAAATGATGGCATTTATACATCAATTTCATTTTATTCGTCCCTGGTGGTTATTAGCGTTACTACCTTTAGCATTGCTATGGATTTTCTCGAATAAAATCCAACGTAAAGCGCACAACTGGACAAAAGTATGTGATCCTCATTTATTACCACATCTATTGATACATCAAGCTGGAACACGTGGTTTAGCGATGTGGATATTAATGGCAATAGGTTGGTTAATTGCCGTTATAGCATTAGCCGGTCCAGCATGGGATCGTTTGCCTCAACCCGTTTATAAACAAGACATTAATCGGGTCATTGTTTTTGATTTATCAAATGATATGCGAGTAACCGATATTGCACCATCACGTTTAGTTCGAGCACGTTATAAATTATTGGATTTATTGCAACAAAGTAAAGATGGACAAACAGGCTTAGTTGTTTACAGTGGGGAACCTTATGTGGTTTCACCCTTAACCAATGATACTAATACGATAGCTGCTATGGTTCCTGATCTTGATCCGTCATTAATGCCCGTCCAAGGTAGTGATTTGACCTCAGGATTAAGCTTAGCTGCTAGGTTATTAAAGCAAGCAGGTGCTACCCAAGGTGAAATTGTTGTTATTACCGCGAGCAAAGCGACACCACATGCTATTGATAAAGCAAAGAAGTTAGCCAAAGAAGGTTATAACGTCTCAGTATTGGGGGTGGGAACCAATAAGAATACGCCGATCATGCAACCAAATGGACAATTTTTGCAAGATAAAAATGGTGCCATTATCTTTAGTAAATTAGATGCAGCTAGTTTACAAGCTTTAGCACAGGCTGGAGATGGTGAATATGCCACCTTCAGTAATGATGATAGCGATATCAGCAAATTATTAATTACGCCAACTATGGCTACTCATTTTAAAGCGGGTAAAGATAAAGCAACGACAGCTTTATGGCAAGATGAGGGAAGGTGGTTGATATGGCCATTGTTATTCCTTAGTTTATTTGCATTCCGCCGCGGTTGGTTAGGAGGGCGATTATGAAATTGCCATATGATGGGTATACCCCTGCAAGTAAGAAAAGAGGGGCTTTATATCGCGCAGCTATGGCTGTTTTTATGTTATTTTTTACTGCCCAATCTGCATCGGCATTTTCTTGGAATGATTTATGGTTGCGTCCGGATCAGCAAGGTGCCAAAGCATTACAAGCTGGGCAACCTGCAGCGGCTGCTAATTTATTTACAACGCCGGATTGGCAAGGCGTCGCTTATTATCGCGCCGGCAAGTATCAACAAGCAGAACAGCTCTTTGCTAAAGATAACTCAGCACAGGGGTATTATAATCGCGGGAATACTCTTGCGCATTTAGGCAATTATCAAGCAGCAATTGATGCCTATAACCAAGCGTTAAAGCAAAATCCTCATTTTAGTGACGCACAATACAATAAAGAGATGGTAGAAAAATTACTACAGCAACAAAAACAACAAAATCAACAAGATTCATCAAAATCATCACGAGATAAAAAAGATAATTCGCAACAACAAGCGCAAAATTCTAATTCATCAGATCAGTCTGAGCAACAACAGTCATCAAATCAACAGCAAAACAATCAATCATCGTCAGATAAACAAAATAATTCACAACAACAAAATGATCAATCTCAATCAAATAACCAAAACGATTCTCAACAACAAAATAGCCAATCAGATCAAAAAAATGATGCTAATCAATCAAATAACGTTCAAAAAAATCAAGATACCAGTAATAATCAAACACAAGCTGGACAAGATCAGCAACAAAATAATAATCAAAATAACCAGCAATCAAATGATCAAAATAATCAAACTGGCCAAAATCAGGATAATCAACAACAAAATAATAATGACCAACAACAAGCAAATAGTCATGCTAATAATCAACCAGCTCAATTAGGTAATAAAGGCCAGTCAACGCAACAAAGCGAACAACAAGCAACCGAGCAATGGTTACAAAGTATTCCAGATGATCCTGGCGGACTTTTACATCAAAAATTTTTACGCGACCATGCAACTTATCAACAGTTACAACAACAAGGGCAACAACCATGGTAAAACCAATTTTACATAGTTTGCTTTTGCAAAAAATCAGTAAAGTTTTTTCAAAACTAGTTAGTGTTCATAAGATATTCGTCATGGTGATAACAATTAGCTTGTTATGCTTTTCAACGATAGTGAAAGCAGATGTAACAGCAAGCGTTGACAAACAATCACTGGATCTTGGCGATAATATTCAACTAACAATTTATGCAGGTAATATTTCTAATAATGCAGTGCCGGATTTAAGCACCGTAGTGAATGATTTTGATTTGTTGAGCTCCAGCCAAACACAACAAGTTGCTATGTCAAACAATCGTATGGTAACAGAGACAGTTTGGATCTTTACCTTATCACCTAAACATGCTGGTATTTTAACAATTCCTGCTATTAGTCTTGGCAGCCAACAAACTTCACCTATCACTATTCGTGTAAACGATGGTACAGGCGGTATCAGCAATGCGCCAGTTACGGCTAGTGCTACACCCACTGTTGCTGCATCAGCACCACCACCAGTGACGCCAAGCACTGCAACACCATCCATACCGGATGTGTTTTTAAAAGCGGATTTATCACCATCTTCACCTTATGTACAAAGTCAGGCAATTTATACTTTGCGGCTATATTACGATAAACAAATTGCCAATCCACAAATATCAGAGCCAAGTGCTGATGGCGCTAATTTTATTCGTATTGGCCAAAATGATGTATATCAAAAAGTTATTAATAATCATCCCTATCAAGTTATTGAAATGAAATATGCATTTTTCCCCGAAAAAAGTGGAACGGTAAACATAAAAGGTCCTACCTTTATGGGAAATATGTTGGTAGGAAGTATGGTTAGTTTTACCAATGCAAATTTTAAGTCAGTTCAAACGTCAGCGAATTCGATTAAGGCAACTATTCAACCCATTCCAACTGCTGCTGCCAATACGTGGTGGTTGCCAGCAGGTGACGTACAAATTAGTGAACAGTGGTCATCTAATTTAGATAATGTTCAAGTTGGTGTCCCTGTGACGCGCACGGTCAAATTAGCAGCGCAAGGTATTATGGCTACACAATTGCCAGTTATGATCGCAAATAATATTCCTGGGTTTCAAATTTATCCAGATAAGCCAGCGATGACTAGCAGCTCAGATGGTGAAAATGTATTTGGTACGCGTATTGAAAAAGCAGCATATATTCCAACACAAGCTGGAACGGTGACTTTACCATCTATTGTTGTCAATTGGTGGGATACTAAAACAGATATGATGGAAACAGCAACTTTACCTGCTAAAACTATTAATGTGTTGCCAGCGGCTAGTGGTTCTTCACAGCCAATTACGCCAGTGTCAATTCCTTCAAATACAGAATCTAACACGTTAATGACGAATTTAACGACACAAAAGAATTCAGTAATTTCTAAAATGAAGGCGACTAATTATTGGTTTTGGATCACTGTTGCATTAGGTATTATTTGGTTAATAACCATTATTGCATGGTTGATTTATCGAGGTACTAGAGTTAAGAAAACGGTAGCGCAACTCAATGAAAAATCACATGATATTGGTACATCAGAAACATTACGGCAAGCACGAGCTCGAGTTGAGCAAGCAGTTAAAGCGCAAAATCCACAGCAATTTGCAGTAGCTTTAATTGGTTTGGCGCAACGAGTATGGCCAGAGGCATCGATTTTATCTTTAACAGATATTGCATCTAAATGTAAATCAGCTCAAGCAAAAGAAGCAATCGCAGCATTAGATAAGATACGATATTCCGCAAGTAGTGGTACCTGGCAAGCTGATTTTACTTGGCAAATGATTGCGAATGATTTAGTGCCAGAAAAGAGTATCAGCAAAAAAAATGATGGACAATTACCAAAATTATATCCAGAGTAACGGATTATGAATATCAATATTAAAAAATTGGATCACTTGGTCTTAACCATAAGTGATATTAATAAAACCATTGATTTTTATCATAATATATTAGGTATGGAATTAGTTCATTTTGGTAAAGATAATGAACGAGTTGCACTTAAGTTTGGACAACAAAAAATTAATCTGCATGAATCTGGAAAAGAAATAGAACCTAAAGCGGTTCATCCAAAACCAGGTTCAGCTGATATATGTTTAATAACTTCAACACCTATTGCTAACATAATTGAATATTTACATAAAAATCATATTGTAATCGAGCTCGGTCCCGTCGAAAGAACCGGTGCATTATGCCCAATTTATTCAATTTATTGCCGTGATCCTGATGGTAATTTAATCGAAATTGCTAATGAAATATTACGCTAATATTAACAAAATAGCTTTATTAGCACGGTGCGATAAGTATAAGCGTATTATACTTACTAATAGGCTACATATTATTACTTTTAAAGAGAAAAAGTTATGAGTGAGTCTAGGTTTGATGCATTAAGTGATAATTCTCTTCAGCTTTCCTTTTATGAAGCAACGTTTAGTTTAATTAAAACTATTCAAGATCTGTCATTAACACGTGATTTAGATTCTATTACTAAAATAGTTCGACATGCGGCACGTCAGCTAACTGGTGCCGATGGCGCGACGTTTGTGTTGCGAGATGGTGATAAATGTTATTACTATGATGAAGAAGCTATTGCGCCATTATGGAAAGGGCAAAAATTTCCCATGGAAAAATGTATCAGTGGTTGGGTGATGTTAAATCGACAAGCAGTGATGATTGAAGATATTTATGTTGATCCACGAATTCCAATTGATGCATATCGTCCGACTTTCGTTAAAAGTATTTTAATGGTTCCCATTCGTACCGAATCTCCAATTGGTGCAATTGGCAATTATTGGGCTACGCATCATATTGCAACGGATGAAGAAATTCATTTATTACAAGCATTAGCGGACAGCACATCGATTGCCATGGAGAATGTTCAAATTTTTGGTGAATTAGAAAACCGAGTTAAACAAAGAACAGTCGAATTGGAAGATTTAAATAAAGAATTAGAAGCTTTTTCATATTCTGTATCTCATGATTTACGTGCACCATTACAACGAATTGCCACATATAGCGATGTACTTACGATGAAATGTAGCGAAAAAATTGATCATGGTGGTAAGGAATATTTACAACAAATACAAAAAGCTGTTTTTGATATGAGTGATTTAATTGATAGTTTATTGATGTTATCGCGCGTAACTAGTAAAAAAATACAATTTAGTAAGGTAAATTTATCTCAATTAGCGAAAGATATTGCACAAAAATTAAAGGAGCAAGATTCATTAAGAGCGGTATCATTTAAAATCGAGAATGATTTAGTTGTTCAAGGCGATAGCGGCTTATTAAGTATTTTATTAGAAAATTTATTAAATAATGCTTGGAAATATACTTCTTATGTTAAGAATGCAGTGATAGAAGTAGGCTGTGAAAAAAACAAAAATGGTAAAAAAATATTTTTTGTTCGCGATAATGGTGCTGGCTTTGACATGAAGAAAGCAGATACATTATTTGTACCATTTAAACGACTACATACCGATGAGGAGTTTAAAGGTACTGGTATTGGATTAGCAACGGTTTCTCGAGTTGTTAAGAAGCATGGTGGGGAAATATGGGCTAAGGCCGAGGTTGGTAAAGGTGCCACCTTTTACTTTTCACTAATATGTTGATATTTTTTATTAAATATTAATTATCCACAACCGATTTTCAAATAAAATAACATATAATAAAAAGCATTCTTTTTTAGATTTAAAGCAAGTAATCAATCTACGATTATAATTAATACAAAGAGCTATGGTTCGGAGAACTAACATGAAAACGAAAAATGTTCTGGTTTCAATGGCTGTCGGATTAATGGGGGCATTGGCAACCGGAATAGCCTCGGCAGATGATTTACCTTATAACGTTTGTAGTGATATTGCTACCTGTCAGCCATTGGCGAATAAAGGCGATGTCCAAGCGCAATATAATATGGCAGTTATGTATGATACCGGTGATGGGGCAATGCGTAATTATGGTACTGCCGCCGAATGGTATCGCAAAGCTGCTGAACAAGGCTTAGCCGCAGCCCAATATGAGCTTGGATCAATGTATGATGGTGGCTATGGTGTAAAGCAAGATTATGCGGAAGCGGTAAAATGGTATGAAAAAGCCGCTGAACAAGGTATGGCTGATGCGCAGTATAACGTTGGTAATATGTATTATCATGGTGATGGTGTAGCCAAGGATTATGCTAAAACCTATGAGTGGTATACTAAAGCTGCTAATCAAGGCAATGCACGCGCACAACTTGGTTTAGGCATTTTATATGATAATGGTTATGGTGTGACGCAAGATTATAAATTAGCTGCTGAATGGTATCGCAAAGCCGCAGATCAAGGGCTTTCAACAGCGCAATATAATATGGGTTCTATGTATCAATATGGCGATGGTGTACCGAAAGATTATAAAATGGCCATGGATTGGTATCAAAAAGCAGCAGCTCAAAAATATACGTCCGCATACCTGGCTTTAGGGGGGCTTTATGAAGGTGGACATGGCGTACCTAAAGATTATAAGGAAGCCATTAAATATTATCAAAAAGCTGCTGAGTTAGGTGATCCTGAAGGCGATTACAGTATGGGATTGATGTATTATAATGGCAAGGGCGTGCAGCAAGATATGGTGCAAGCTTATGCATGGATGGCGACGGCAAGTACATTAGATTCAACGGTTAGTGATTATAATAAAGCAAAGAATGATATCTACAGTTTGCTTACTCCAGCACAGCAAGAGGAAGCAAAAAAATTAGCAAATGATTATTTAATCAAGTATGGCCACAAACCAGATGATGATTAATTTGCTTTGTTAATAAGTATTATAAAAAAAGCGCGATTTTTTCGCGCTTTTTTTATGCAATAATCGGCAACAATGCAAAGCAGTCAAAACGTGCTGTACATAATTTACCAATGTGGTATGCTAATTCCCAATTTGCCTTTATTGTATAGAGTATAAAACATAATCTCTGTAAGATTTAAACAATAATGCTTCGGAGTAATGCGTTCTGCATCATATGCCGTAGCCACGATTATTTAAGAAGATCGAGGACCATAATGAAACACGACTATCTATTTACCTCAGAATCAGTATCTGAAGGCCACCCAGATAAAATAGCTGACCAAATTTCAGATGCCGTATTAGATGCCATCTTGGCACAAGATACCCATGCCCGTGTTGCCTGTGAAACCTTAGTGAAAACAGGCATGGTGATGGTGGCAGGGGAAATTACCACAACTGCATGGGTTGATATTGAAGGAATAGTTCGTGAAACCATTCGCAATATTGGTTATAGCAGCTCAGCAATGGGCTTTGATTGGGAGTCCTGTGCGGTATTAACTGCTATTGGTAAACAATCCGTTGATATTGCCATGGGGGTTGATCGCAGTCATCAAGAAGAACAAGGCGCCGGTGACCAAGGATTAATGTTTGGTTACGCAAGTGATGAAACCGATGTTTTGATGCCAGCACCAATTACCTACGCGCATCGCTTGGTGAAACGTCAAGCGCAAGTACGTAAATCAGGTAAATTAGCATGGTTAAGACCTGATGCAAAAAGCCAAATCACCTTTATTTATCATGATGGAAAGCCCGTTGGTATCGATACTGTAGTCTTGTCAACGCAACATGCACCAGAAATTAACCAAGAGACATTGCGTGCGGCGGTGATTGAGGAAATTATTAAACCAGAATTACCAGCGGAATGGCTTACAGCTAATACTAAGTTTTTAGTGAATCCCACGGGGCGTTTTGTTATTGGTGGCCCATTGGGCGATTCCGGCTTAACGGGTCGTAAAATTATTGTTGATACTTATGGCGGCATGGCACGTCATGGTGGTGGTTGTTTCTCTGGCAAAGATCCTTCCAAAGTTGATCGAAGTGCGGCTTATGCGGGTCGCTATGTAGCAAAAAATATTGTTGCAGCGGGTCTTGCTAAACGTTGTGAAATTCAAGTTTCCTACGCCATTGGTATTGCGGAGCCAACATCGATCAGTATCGACACATTTGGTACGGGCGCGATTCCTGATGCAGAAATTGTAAAATTAGTACGGAAACATTTTGATTTAAGACCCTATGGCATTATCACGATGTTAAATTTACGTCGACCAATCTACCAACCAACAGCGGCCTATGGCCATTTTGGTCGTGAAGAAGGTGAGTTTACCTGGGAAAAAATCGATAAGGCCGCCGCATTGAAAGCAGATGCAGGTAAGCTGGGGGCATAAAGTAATTTGCAAATGTTGAGAATAGCATCATGCCGAAAATATTAATTAGTGCTTGTTTACTAGGACAAAATGTCCGCTATGATGGCAAGAATTGTTTGCAAGAACATGCCGGGTTACAAGCATTAATTAAAGCGGGCGAAGTGATTTCTATTTGTCCTGAAATGGCGGGCGGTTTACCGACCCCAAGACCCCCTGCTGAAATTGAAAATGGTAATAATGGTCTCGATGTCTTAAATAGCAACGCAAAGATTATTACTATTCACGACGAAGATGTAACCGCACAATTTATTTCTGGCGCACAAAAAACATTGGCATTAGCCAAACAATATGGAATTAAAGTTGCTATTTTAAAAGCACGTAGCCCTTCTTGCGGTAGTCGCCAAATTTATGATGGTACGCATTCGGGCAGAATCATTGACGGTATGGGCATTACTGCTGCTTTATTAATGCAAAATCATATTCAAGTGTTCGATGAAACACAAATTGATGAAGCAATTAATGCCATAAAGTAAGTAGTCTAGTCGCTCCTATTAAACATACAAAATAAATGATAAAAACTTATATTTTCGGCAAGCAATAATTTTAATTAAACGAAGTATTTGCCTACGCAATGAGGGGATAGAGCTATTATAGAGCCCCACCCTCTCATTACGAATTTCATTAATTAGAACTAATTCGTCTTTCCCACCGTTCGATATTATCCAATAAAGCGATTTCATCAATGGTTGTTAATCGATGATTATCTAATAATCGCTTTCCAGCAACCCACACATCGCTAACTTGATGGCGATTAGCTGCATAAACTAAGGCAGAAGTAGGGTGATAAGCAGGTGCGGTGTTGACATGATGTAAATCTATCGCAATCATATCGGCAGCTTTGCCTTCAATTAAACTACCAAAAATCTTATCTTTGCCTAATGCTTTAGCCCCATTTAATGTGGCCATGGTTAATGCTGTAATAGCAGAGACAGTGGTTGGATTTTTTTCGCTTAATTTAGATAAAAATGCGGCGCTACGCATTTCACTTATCATATCCAGATCATTATTGCTGGCGGCACCATCAGTACCTAAAGCAACATTAACTCCCGCATTTAAAAATTGTTGTGCGGGACAAATGCCACTTGCTAATTTCATATTAGATTCGGGGCAATGTACGACAGAAATTTTTGTTTTTGCAGATAACTCAATTTCTTCAGGTGTAATTTGTGTCATATGAATGGCAATAAATTTATCTGACAACAACCCTAGTGCGTGTAACCGCTCCAATGGACGTTTGCCAGTTTTTGCTATTGATTGTTCTATCTCATCATGCGTTTCCTGCACATGCATATTGATATATGCATTATAACGTTCTGCAGCTTTACGCACTTCAACTAGCGTTGCGTCCGAAGAGGTGTAAATCGCATGTGGCGCCATCGTTAATTGAATGAGTGGATGATTCTTATATTGTTCAAATAGCGGTAAGCCACGATTTAAATAATCTTGAGCATTATCACCACATGGGGTTGGCACATCAAATACAGTAATTCCCAGTGCGGCACGAATCCCAGCTTCTTCAGCTGCTTTTACAGCAGCAGGAACAAAGAAATACATATCGTTAAAGCAAGTGGTGCCTGATTTAATCATCTCGGCAATGGCTAATTGTGTTCCATCATGAATAAAAGCTTCACTTAACCATTTTTTTTCTGCAGGCCAAATATAATTATTTAACCAATCCATCAAGGGAATATCATCACACAAACCACGTAATAAATTCATAGCAGCATGAGTATGCGTGTTGACAAACCCAGGCATTAAAACATGGTTTAATAACTCAATGTATTCTTTCGTCGTATAATTAACACGCATGATTTCAGCAGGTTGAATGGCAACAATTTTTCCATTTTTAATAGCAATGGCATGGTGTTCCAAGACGGTATTTGCTGGTTCAATGGGCAATAACCAACGTGGCGCGATAATTAAATCGACTGATTGCATAATGATGACTCCTGCGCAAAGTGTGTTAAAATTTAATGTACTTTATCATAATGTGTAATCTCAAGATAGATTTCATATGCTGAGAGTTCTGGTAAATGGTAAAAATTTCATCATTAAAATGGTGGAATATAAATTAGCATATAGAGTAAGAAGAAAAATAAATTAGGAGAGGATATGTCTTTTCGTGTATTCGAAAGTGTTGCTGGTGGAGTTAAAGCAGTTTGTAAAACTTTGCTTTTCTGGTATGCACCGGATCCAACTAACCCATCTGATCCTTTTGGGTTGAAACCATTGGAACAACCAGTAAAAAAATTTATTAGACCTACATTTTTCACACCAAAATCTTCACCTAAGATTACAAGTTTTCAAATGCAAACGTCGTTACAACATAAAAAACAACCATGATGAAGTATCACTTCGTATCTTGCTGTCCATGCCTTCGCATCTTCATTAGTGAGTAGTATATTCTTATGACTTTTTAGTTTTTTTCTTTGCGCTATAAGTTTTAGAGGGTTCGCTAACGCTGAGATTGGTATAACCATGATGATATGCTCTAATTTGCTCATTGAACCACATCTTGATTAAGGATTGATAGGGTATATCTTGACTATGTGCAATAACCTTAATTTCATTGAGCATTGATTCACTAAGACGCAAAGAAATGGCGCGTGTCGATGGTTTTAAATTTGGAAAAGCAACTTTTTTAGCTTTTTTCCAATCTATAAATTCACTTGAGTCTTCATCAAGTAATTTTTGTTCATCTCTGTGTTTCATAACTTTCTCTCTCCCGTCGACTCATATCACGAGCTGAAATTACTCGGATTAAATGTTTGCGGACTGTAAAAGCAATAAATAATCGTCGTTTATTATCAGATTGACCAAGGACATAAAAACGATTTTCATGATGTGAGTGACCAATATCCTCATGCAATAACAGTGGTTGGTTGAAAAATACTTGTTCACATTCCCAGTACTCAACCTGATGTTTTTTCTTGTTTTTTTCGATGTTGGCCTTATCCCAATCAAAACCTTCAATTTCAGCAAAATTCAACATGATTTATTAATATCATCCTTAATAGTGTATATGATAAATATATACATCACAAGGTAATATTTCAAGGCATAAATATAAAATATATTTAAATGAAGGTTTAAATCCCATGCAAAACCAAGTAAGATAGCGATACTCAAAAATTGTACTATTGCTAGAGGAACCACCATGAACGATTATAAAATAGCTGATATGTCGCTAGCCGATTGGGGCCGCAAAGAAATGACCATGGCAGAAATTGAAATGCCAGGCTTAATGGCTATCCGCGAAAAATATGCGGCGCAAAAACCTTTAAAAGGTGCCCGTATCGCTGGGTGTTTACATATGACGATTCAAACTGCTGTATTAATTGAAACCTTAGTTGCTTTAGGTGCGGAAGTACGTTGGTCATCATGCAATATTTTCTCCACCCAAGATCATGCAGCAGCTGCTATTGCTAAAGCGGGTATTCCAGTCTTTGCTTGGAAAGGCGAAACCGAAGAAGAATATTGGTGGTGTGTGGATCAAACTATATTTGGCCCTAACGGCTGGCGCCCCAATATGGTATTAGATGACGGCGGTGATTTAACCTTAGTGTTACATGAGAAATATCCGGAAGTGATGGCTGAAGTACGTGGCATTACCGAAGAAACCACAACCGGTGTCCATCGTTTATATGAAATGGCGAAAAAAGGCATCTTAAAAGCGCCATCATTTAACGTAAATGATTCCGTTACTAAATCTAAATTTGATAATTTATATGGCTGCCGTGAATCTTTAATGGATGGCATTAAACGTGCAACTGATATCATGATCGCAGGTAAAATTGCCGTGGTATTAGGTTATGGCGATGTGGGTAAAGGCTGTGCACAATCATTGCGTAGCTTAGGTGCACGCGTATTAATTACTGAAATCGATCCCATTTGCGCATTACAAGCAGCAATGGAAGGATATCAAGTGGTTACGATGGAAGATGCTGCACCAATGGGTGACATTTTCGTGACGGCAACAGGTAATGATCGTGTTATCACGCTTGAGCACATGAAAAAAATGAAGCACCAAGCTATTGTGTGCAACATTGGTCACTTTGATTCTGAAATTGAAATTGCTGAATTACGTCAATTTAAGTGGGAAAATATCAAACCACAAGTTGATCATGTGATTTTCCCAGATGGCAAACGTATCATTGTATTAGCAGAAGGCCGTTTGGTGAATTTAGGTTGTGCCACCGGTCACCCAAGCTTTGTTATGTCAAATTCATTTACCAATCAAGTATTGGCGCAAATGGAATTATGGCAACATAGCGATAAGTATCAAAAACAAGTTTATGTTTTACCGAAAAAATTAGACGAAGATGTGGCACGCTTACATCTTGATAAATTAGGTGTTAAATTGACACGCTTAACACAAGCACAAGCCGATGCGTTAGGGGTTCCTATTGACGGTCCTTACAAACCAGAATACTACCGTTATTAATCATCAATGCGCATTACACGTATTTACACAACACAGCCGCTACAACTTGGTGCGGCTGTTGCTCTTGATGAAAATGCTGCCAATCATGTTGCACGAGTATTGCGTTTGCCAGTTGGTGCGCAAATTCACTTGTTCAATGGTCACGGCGGTGAATATATCAGTCGCATTACTTCTATTAGTAAACGCGAAGTTATTGTCATGCTCGAGCAATTTATCGCACAAGATATTAGTAGTGCGTTAACCATTCACCTTGGTCAAGTTATTTCCCGTGGTGAACGCATGGATTATACCTTACAAAAAGCAGTGGAATTAGGTGTTACTGAAATTACACCACTCACCAGTGATTTTTGTAATGTAAAGTTACAAGAAGAACGCGCAGATAAAAAAATGGCGCACTGGCAAGGTGTTATGACCAGCGCATGTGAACAATCAGGGCGGACAATAGTACCTACATTACATCAACCACAACCCATTTTAACTTGGATCGCTAGTGCTAAAGCACAACATAAATTAATACTTGAGCCCGCAGCGGAAAACACCATCAAATCCTTAACACCAGCACTCGAGTTTGCTTTACTCATTGGGGGTGAGGGCGGATTAAGTGATAAAGAAATTCAATATGCTACTACCCATCAATTTACTGGGATTAAACTCGGACCCCGCATTTTACGTACTGAAACAGCCGGTTTAGCCGTCATTGCTGCGCTGCAAGCTATATTTGGTGATTTTAATTAAACTGATTCAGTATTGACAATGTATGTATTTGAGCTATATTAAGTATTATAATTTCTATTAAATGGTACGATGATGGCAAAGAAAGACAATCTAGATTTATATGAGCAAGATCTTGAAGATAATTTCGGGCGATTACCTGTTACAAGTAATAAAAATAAATTAATCAATCAGTTACAGGACGCAGCAAAAAAACATTTACAAGATAAAAAACCAATTACTATTCGTGTTTCAGCACACGATATCGAAATAATAAAAATTAAAGCCTCGAAGTGCGGCATTCCTTACCAAACTTATCTCAATATGCTAATTCATAAAGATGCAACCAGTTTTTAAGGTAAACCAATGCAGTTTAAATATAATTACGAAAAGAATGCATTGTTGTTAAATGAAATAGGTATTGGTTTTGATGAAATAATTCAAGCTATTTCTGATGGAAATATTTTAGAAATTAAAGATCATTATAATCAAAAGAAATACCCAAATCAGAAGATTCTTTATGTACGTTTATCTGATGAAGTGTATGCTGTTCCTTTTGTTCTGGAAGCTAATGGTGATATTTTTTTTAAAACATTGTTTCCAAGTCGTAAAGCAAGAAAACAGTTGTTATAGTTTTTTCTCTATCCTAAATGGAATCAAGTCATGTTAATCATTACTAATCAATTGATTCTTGATCAAATTCCTGCCGCTGTTGCTTGGAAAGATACTAATTTAAAATATATTGGTGCCAATAAAAGTTTAATCATACAAATGAAATTAAACTGCCGCGAAGAATTAATTGGTATTAGCGATGATGAATTAACTTCGAGCAAACCAACCCAAAATGCAATTTATCGGCAACATGATTTGCTCGCTTTGCAAGGGCATACCATAGAAATTATGCATACGTTAGAGAGTTCAACAGATAATAAAACATATTTTTTGCAGAAAAAACCATTACGCAATGAAGAAGAGAAAATTATTGGTGTGCTTTATCACTGCTTATCATGGCAACAAGAGAATCTTTTAACGTCATTAAAACAAATTGATAAGAAATTCCAACCTTTAGCAACTATTCCAGACTATTACAATTTAAATGCTAATGATAATCCTGCTGAATTATCACAACGTGAACTAGAGTGTCTATTTTTACAGTTACGTGGTAAAACAGCTAAACAAATTGGTGAAATACTAAAGTTATCCAAACGCACCGTCGAATCGTATACCGAAAATATAAAATCAAAGCTAGGTTGCATGAACAAAGCTGAATTACTAGTTACAGCCATTGAACAAGGTTATCAAAAACATGTGCCAAAGAGTCTCATTGATTTGAATTTAATTGATATTTTAAAAGATTAATACATTACCGTATTAATACGGTAATGTGAAATGTAAACCTCTATTATGCTAATGCTCAAGTTATATCAAACTGGAGTATGAGCATGCAAGCAACAAACCTCGCGTATGAAAAAGTTAATCTTGGGACTGCAGAATGCATTTGGTTAGCAAATCAATATCATGCTGAGGATGAAATAGTTTTAATTGCAGCAAATGAATTATCACCAGAACATTTCTTAAGATTATTTATAACTGCCCATGGCATGACCCCAACTGGTATTTGGCAAACACATACCTATGCACGTTATACTGATTCTGTTAGTGGAAAGGATCATTTTTTTTTAATTCCCATGTCACAAAATAAACATGAAAAAAGACCAAATATTAGGTTTGAAAATGGTTTACTGATGATAGATCACATTCAAACAGCTATTTATCCTCAATCAATTCCACATACTACGCCATTTTGGTACTTTCATTATGATCCAAATAAAGAACACCAACCCTATGATTCCATGACCTTAAATTTAAGTCCAGCTTGTTTAGAGAAATGTGTATTATGTGCGGGTGCTAAAACCGGTCGTGTAAATAATGGGATGGATAGTACCTTGTCAGCCGAAACAGTTGTCACACGAATTTTTGAACAACATCAAGAAGCAATTAAACAACTTAATAGTGTTGCTGTAGTAACCGGATGTTTTCCCAGTTTTAATCAATTAAAGCAGCATTTAACGGATGTTCGTCGTAATATCGATGCATATTGCAAACCATCAACCTATCGCGTGCTTGAACATAATATTGTAACTGAAGAACAATTTGATGACATAGTAGGTAAATTAGGTTATGACATTTTTGTTACATTAGAATGTTACGATCAAAATTTAAGAAATATAGCGTTAAATGGCAAAGTTGGCCATAAAGGCCGGGATAGCAAAAAATTTGTCGAGCTGATAAAGACTTATGCTAACTATTTAGATGCGCGACCAGAATTAGGTAAACATTTGGTTCGTGTTACTTATTTAATGGGTTTGGATTCATTAGATGTTACTGAATATTTCTTCCAACAATTAGCTGAAATAAATCAATCGTTAAAACATACGCAAATAGTGCCATGGTTAAGTATTTTTACAGCCTATAATGACGCAATGCGAACAATACAAAACAAAGACTTCAATCTGCGTTTTTTATTAGATGGAATGAAATTAACTAAAAAATACTTTAAGCCTGAATTACTAGTAAATGAAAGTGGCACTACTAGTGATGGGTACGCACGAGGATTTTTTTAATGGAAAAAATAGACACATTAAAACTAATACAAGCTATTATTCCATCCATGGAGTCAACGCACCATATTCTGACGCCGGATTTTGCAATTGCAAAAGCAATAACACTAGCAAAATCGCATACCAAAAGAAATAAGGTAATTGTTTTAGTTGATCCAAAAAAAATTAATACCGATAAATCAAGTCAGGAAGAAAAAGACATACTGACAATAGCAGCTGACAAATCACAACGTCTGTGCGAAGCAATTGCCTTATCAAAAGAACGTATTGCTGCTATTGTAATAAGACATCATCAAGCAGCACCCTATTATTATAAAAAAGTAAGAGAGCTTTCTAGTGCTGAAGGTGCATTAATGATTTGGGATCAAATAGAATTTGATAATAATGTATTGCAACAAAACTTAAGAATAACAAAACATTGTCAACCTGATATAGCGTGCTTTAGCATAACAAGAGGTGAAAGTTCAAGTTGGATTGGTAGTAGAAAAGGAATAATTGAACTTGAAACAATCAACTTTGATAGATATAACTTACCAAATGGGGAAGAAATATTTCATATTAATGATTATGAAACCGACTTTCTCTTCAATGAAATATTTATTGACGAAACTTATTTGCAGCATGGTATAAAAATTAAAGAATGTGCAACTATATTTGATGTTGGCGCTAATATTGGTTTATTTAGTTTGTATATAAAGGAAAAATTTCAAACTAGTAAACTTTATGCTTTTGAACCTGCCCCGGCGACCTATGCTGTGCTTGACCTAAATATGAAAAAACTTAGCAAAGATATTAAGACCTATAATTTTGGCTTGTCTGATACCAATGCACCACAAACTTTTTATTATTATCCAGGCTATTCAGTTATTTCTGGATGTTATGCTGACCAACAGCGTGATGCAGATATTATTGTTAGTGGGATGATGGCAACTAATAAAAATAATGATAAACCAGAGAAAATTTCCAGATTGGTAAACAATAGATTATCAAAAAAAATAGCTTATCAATGTCAAATGATTACCTTGTCAAGTGTTATAAAAAACGAGCAAATAATGAAAATTGATTTGCTTAAAATTGATGTAGAGGGAGCAGAGCTCGCTGTACTACATGGCATAAGTCAAAACGATTGGGAAAAGATAAATCAAATAGTCATGGAAGTACATAATAAAGAAGACTTGAATATTATAACGGAAATACTAACTAGCAAAAATTTTCTATTGCATATCGAAAGTGATAAGAATTTAAAAAAATCAGGGATTTATAATGTCTTTGCAATCAAGGATGTAAACTGATGTCTGCTATCGTACCTAGCAAAGAGATGATAGCGTTATTTGAAAAAAGAACAAAGCATCATATTGCTTTAGTAAAGAAAAATCTTTTACAGATGGAAGGCTATTTAGGTATTGATATTAATTTTCTCCAAGAGTTAGCTTGTATGCACGATAAAAGTAAATATGATGAATCTGAGCGTATATCATATATTTGGATGACCTGGATGTACTATTGTAAAAACAATAACATCCCATTTACTTATCCAAAAAACATAGAACAAATGGTTTTTCAAGGCTGGCAACATCACCTTTGCCATAACTCACACCACCCAGAAGCACATGCATCACATGATGCAATGACTGATGCCAATATTATTGAAATGATTGCGGATTGGACGGCGATTAGCCAAGAAAATAACCACAGTAATGGTAGTTGTTATTTATGGGCTGAGGAGAATATTGATAAAAAATGGAATTTTTCTGTCGATAAAAAACAATTAATATTCAAAACCATCCAAGAAATGGATTATCGAAATGGTAAAAATAGATCATGAGGTAACAATGTCAAAAATCATGGCTATTGCTATTCCAGAGTTAAATATGGAAGATTGGAATTTTTTACAAAATTATCGTCAGCAATATGACCCACGTGGCTATGCATTTATAGATCCGCATTTCACATTGTTTTCTACCACGACAAGAATTGATAAAAATCTATTGTCACAGCAAGTAAAAGCACAACTAACGACAATAAAAAGAATTAAATTTAATATTAAAAAATCCATATTAATGCCCCCATCAAATGATCATAAATCATGGTATGCATATTTAATTCCAAAGAACGGATCTGATTGTATTATAAAGATTCACCAGTTAATAAAACAAAAAATGATTTGCGATGAAACGTTATCATTTATACCACATATAGCTATTGGTAGTTTTCAAGATCAAGCAGAATGTAAACAATTGATAACTCATTTAAATATGAAAAAAATTAATATTCATGGGGAACTAAAAACAATTAAGTTAGTTGAAATTGTAAATAATCAATTAAGCATGTTTGATGAAATTAATTTGGAGTAAGTGATGAAAATGAAACATGAAGCGATTACTAATGCATTTTTGGAACTAACAAAAGAATTATCCATGACAGAAAAAAAGGGATTTTCTGGCGTGGGTTTGGTTTTATATGAAAACATGAGCACATTATCACAATATCATTGTGATCTTGTCGATGATGATAAAAAAATTCCGCAATTGAAAGTTGGCTCAAGAGATTTAGTCGCATATTTAAATGAAATTACAGATTATCAACATCCATATCATGATGGATTTCATTTTATTAATAGTGAAGGATTTTTAACGCACGTAGCACAGTTTTTTTCACCTCCAGTCAATAAGCAAGTAAAAAATATTCAGGGACAAGGTGCTCGCACCTATTGTGCGCAATGTGGTTCTTTCATCGATGGGGTTTTAATGGTTGGTTCAGTTTCATCGAAAAAATATACTCATTTATTTGAAAAAGGATTAATCTATGCTTATTCAGATATTGATTGTATTAGTTCACGCTGATGTGGTGAAATTCGTTGAAATTGAATAGCTAAGGCACTAATTAAAATAATGATACAACCTGTTGCTTGAATAAACGAAATAGTTTCACTAAGCAAGATAATTCCAACGCCGACCGTCACTAAAGGTTCTAATACAGACAATACAGATGCATGTACCGGATTAATTGATTTCAAACCTTCAAGCATTAATTGAATTGGAATCGCCGTGGCAATAATGCTGAGGGCGATAATATATAACCAATCTCGTATTGAGTGAGTGATGACAAAGGTATGTGTTAAGAGAGTAATCAATAAAAAAGCGGTTGCACATCCCAGGCAAACTACAATGGTCGATAATCCAGAATCAATAGTCTTAACAGTCCATTTTGTACCAAATACATAAAATGCATAAGATAATGCAGCCAACAAAGCAAAAGAAATGCCTAATAAATTAATACTATGTGAGCTAGGGCCTTTTAATAAAAACAACCCAAAAGATATAGCAATTAATGCTGTAATTAACGATATACTAATGGCACGTCGATCTGTAAACCATACCAAAATAGCGACCATCATCGGATAAGAAAAGAAAATAACCATAGCCAAACCGGTACCAGTATATTGTGTAGCTAGAAAATAAAAACCGCAACTACCACTATAACAAATGGCACCAAGAAGAAAAATTGGAATTAAAGCACGAATATTGGGCAATTCTTTTAAAAAAGTTTTTCGTTTTTGGAAAGTGTAATAGCCAAGCATCCAAATTGCAGCAATAAAAAAACGCCAAAATAACATATTTTCAATGGAGAAATGTGCTCGTATGAGTTGAGTTCCCAAGAAAGCCAAAAAACCATAAAGTGTGGCTGAAATAGCTACTAATAGAGTAGCCTTAAGATCGTGTTGTTTAGGTACTATGTTAAGCATGATTTAATCTACATAGGAGAATGAGACACTTTAACGCGAGATGCGGTTGGTAGCAAGATATATACCCCTTGAGGGGCGAATATCGCCGTTGCCTCTCAGGAGCAAATAGGTATATTAGGCAAAATAATAAACAAACATGTATAATTAGCCTAATTAAAATGAGGTCAGTATGGGTCAAAATAATATTCTCTGTATTGGTGGTGCCAACATAGACTGGATAGGTCAATATCCTGGTAATTCATTTCCAGCCTTTGATATACCTATTACGTTTAAATGTTCTTTTGGTGGAGTGGCGCACAATATTGCACAAAATCTTAAAAGTCTTGGTCATGACGTTGGATTTATGAGTGCGGTAGGAATGGATATTGAAGGCGATCAAATAATTGCTGAAATAGGTTCATCAGGTTTTACAGAAAAATTATTGCTACAATTAGCAAACCAGAAAACAGCATCAATTTTATTTGTAGTGAATCCGCAAGGTAAGCATCTTTTTATGCAGCCAAGGACAGAAATATATGATTTCTTGACACCAGAGCTGATTGAAACCCAGAGTGTTAATATGAAAAAATTTGATACCTGGGTCATTGATACGAATTTGAGTGAAGAAGCAATAAAATATATTGTTAATATTAAACCTAGACAAACTAAACTTTATGCTGTGATAGCCTGTCCACCAAAAAGTAAGAAAATAACTCCTGCATTAGCTCATTTGGATGCACTTTTTCTAAATCAAACTGAAGCATCACTTATTTTGTCAGAAGAGATTAAAACGGAGAATGCGTTACTTGCTGCAGATGAGATAAGAAAAACTGGTGTCAAAACGGTATTTCTTACATTGGGGGAACATGGTGCGTGTGTAAGCGCAGAGCAATCCCAAAAAAGTTTACCCATTTTAAAAGTAAATAGTATAGATACAACTGGCGCGGGTGATGCTTTTGCTGCCGGCGCCATCTCAGGATTAATTAAACAAAAAAGCGCGATAGACTGTTTACAACAAGGACTTGCTGCAGCAAGTTTAGCAGTAGAGGTTAAAAGCAAAACTTATGGCATGTTATCAAGTGAAAAAATAAATCAAAGAGGTATGATCAATGAATAAAAATTTTCTACAATTTGCTCCAGAAATTATCAATGCCATTGAACAAAATAAACCGATCGTGGCATTAGAATCAACCGTCATTTCGCACGGATTGCCATATCCAGATAACTTGGATGTAACCAATAAAATGCTTGCCGTAGTGAAAGCGACAGGGGCTGTGCCAGCTGTTATTGGATTAATTAATGGTAAAATAAAAATTGGTTTGAGTGATGATGAAATTAAAATATTTGCTACAGAAAAAAATATATTAAAAATAAGTCGAGCTGATATTTCTTATTGTATTGCTCAAAAATGCATGGGAGCGACAACAGTTGCTGGTACGATGTTTTGTGCAGCTTTAGCAGGTATCCGGGTCTTTGCCACGGGTGGTATCGGCGGCGTTCATCGCGGTGCCGAAATCAGTTTTGATATTTCAGCTGATTTAACAGAATTTGCTAAATCATCATTGCTAGTCGTTTGTAGTGGCGCTAAATCAATTTTAGATGTGCCAAAAACATTAGAGTTTTTAGAAACTCAAGGTGTACCTGTGATAGGTTATCAAACCGATACTTTGCCGTTATTTTATTTAAATAACAGTGAATACAAATTAAATCTCAATGTTGAAACAACAGAAAATCTAGCCAAGATAGCTAAAGCGCATTGGGAATTGGGATTGACTGGAATTTTGGTTGCTAATCCTATTTTAAAGCAAGATGCTTTAAATGCTAGTGATGTTGAAAGTGCTATTGATCAAGCGACCCAGGAATGCGCGCAAAAAAATATTTTAGGTAAAGCGGTAACGCCATTTGTACTGGCAAGATTAGGTGAACTTACGCAAGGAAAGACATTGCAAGCAAATAAATCCTTATTAATTAATAATGCAAAAATAGCTGGTGAAATTGCTGTTTCATTAGCCACTTTCTAACAAGAGTGACGAGTTTTATCACAATAAGGCGAATATAATGATGAAAAAAATTCCAGTCATCATCATCGGCGGTGGTCCTGTTGGACTCAGTATGGCATTAGCATTAGCACGCCAAAATGTGAAATCAATATTAATTGAGCGCAATCCAACCATAATGCACCATCCACGAGCACGTGGTGTCAGTACACGTAGCATGGAGTTATTTCGGCAATGGGGAAATGGAAAAGAATTATTGACATATGAATTACCAAAAGAAGCACGTCGATTTATTTGGATGGAGTCATTGCAAGGTAAAGAAATTACTCGTGTTGAAAAAAATTACACGGGCATGGAGTCTTTTAGTCCAAGTTACTCCAGTTATGTGAGCCAAGATCGAGTTGAGCAGTCATTAGTTCATAGCTTAGAAAAATATTCGCAAGCAGATATTCAATTTTCAAAAGAGTTAGTTGATTTTACGCAAAATGATCATGGCGTAACTGTACGCATATTAGATCGAAAAACTCAGCAGGAAGAAGCTATTTTTGCACACTATCTAATTGCGGCTGATGGTGCAAATAGTAATATTCGTAAGCAATTAAATATAGAGATGCATGGCAATGGTGATATGGGTCGTTATTGCAATGTATATTGCGAAATGGATATATCGACATGGACACAACATCGTTTAGCGATTAACCTTCTTTTCGCAAATCCAGCATTAACGGGTCGTTTTTTGGCATCTGTTGATGGTAAAAATCGTTGGCTAGTTGGAATGCGTTTTTTTGGAGATCAAACTAAAGAAGATTTTACTGATGATTATTGTCTTAGTGAAATTCATCGTATTACAGGATTGCCAGAGTTAACTATTAATATATTAAGTAAAAATTTTTGGACCATGGGCGCACAAATGCCTAATCAATATCGAAAAGGAAGCATTTTTTTAGTTGGTGATGCTGCACATCGCATGCCACCCACTGGTGGATTAGGTATGAATACAGGGATTCAAGATGCCCATAATTTAGCTTGGAAATTAGCAATGGTATTAAATTATGGCACTTCTACAACATTATTGGATACCTATTATGACGAACGCGCACCGGTAGCCAAGCATAATATGGAATGGAGTTGTGATAACACGAAGCGGCTCTCTGAAATTAGCATGGCTATTAAGAAAGGAAATATGGATTTATTAAAAACAAAATTACAAGAACAGCACCACCATTTAAATTATGCTGGGTTGGATTTAGGTTTTATTTATCATTCAAAAGCTATTATCTCAGAAAATGATCAAATGCTAAGTGTAACAACCTCAAAATATGTCCCAACCACATTACCTGGTAGTCGAGTACCCCATATGGAATTAATAAAAGACGGAGTGAAAATTTCTATATTAGATTTATTTGAGAAAGAGTTTGTGTTATTACTGGGAAGAAATGGCCAAGCTTGGCAAATAGCTGCGGAAAAAATAAATGAGAAAAACTTATCTTGGCCATTAAAAATTTATCGTGTGGCAGCTGATGGTGATTTACATGATGATCATAATAAATGGCATGAAATTTATGAGGTTGATTATGATGGTGTTGTTTTAGTAAGACCAGATGGACATGTGGCTTGGCGCAGTAAAAATATGGTTTCTGCTCCATTGACAACGTTACAAGAGGTTTTTAAGATGTTTTCTTTTGAATAAAATGACCCAGAATCGAAAATTATTTTCTTAAACAAGATTTTTTTGTTACAGTATTAGAGGCTATTTATAATACTAGACCCTAAAATAATACTTTATGGATGGAAATACTACACTAATGGAACTAGATAACCTCATTGATAGAAATAAGATTGCGCCTGCTGTTGCGAGACAAGTGAGCATGTCCTTATTAGAACGCGGTTATCATGAATTATATATTAATGTAGTCCCAATTATTATTTTAGCTTCAATAGTTTTATGGGGTTTCGATAGTGTACCCGATAAGGCCATTTTATGGACCTGGTATTTATCTGTTATAGTACTAACATTGATTCGTAGCATTATTGCGATTGCATTTAATCTTAATCAAAAGCATGAGCAACAGTTATCAAAATGGCAAGGTTTATTTTTATTGAGTTTATTTTTAGGTGCGGTAAGTTGGGGTAGCATAGGTGTATTTTTATGGCCAATGGCGGATAGTTTACAAAAAACATTAAGCCTAATAATCGTAGCTGGGGTCACCGCAGGAGCCATTATTACTATATCGACCATGCGCATCGCTACGTTTATTTTTTTAATCCCAATAATATTACCATTTATTATTCAAACTTTATTCCACTATCGAGACAATCATGATTTGCTTGGCGTAGCTTTAATACTATATTTGGGGTATTTAATCATATTATCTCTCAGAGTTAATGCCTCTAGAACAAGCACGATTTACTTACAATTTGAAAATGATAAATTATTGACAGATTTAGAAAAATTGGCTACTCATGATGCATTAACTCACGCTGATAATAGTTTGTTATTTCATATTAATTTAGTCAATGCCATCAAGCGAGCTAAGCGCAAAAGAAAATTAATTGCTTTGCTTTATATTGATTTAGATAATTTCAAATTAGTCAATGATAATTATGGTCACGATGCAGGTGATTTAGTTTTAGTAGAAGTGACCAACAGAATAAAAAGCTTTTTACGTGAGTCAGATCTTTTTGCACGTATTGGTGGAGATGAATTCACGGTTATTGTTGAGCAGGTAGAAGATCGTTCGGACGTTATTTTGATTGCGCAACGCATTTGTAAATCGTTAGCAGAACCTATGAGTATTGAGGGTCATACCGTTTATATTAGCGCGTGTATCGGAATTAGTTTTTATCCCGATGATGGTCATGAGGCAAAAATTTTAATAAAAGCGGCTGATGATGCTATGTATTATGTCAAAACACATGGCCGTAATAATTATCACTTTACTTCATATAAAGCGCCGAACAATCTTCGTTAATCAAACATTCCTACACCTTTGTCCGACACAAAATTGGTTACCAAGTTAACTGGTGTAACATCAAAGGCAGGATTATAGACCTTGGTGTGTATTGGTGCCCATGTTACTTTACCGAAACTACCCGCAACACCTAAAACCTCATCTGGATCGCGTTGTTCGATAACAATGGCATCCCCATTGGGACAATTGCGATCAAATGTCGTATAGGGGGCCACCGGATAAAATGGAATATGATGAAATTTTGCTAATACCGCTAAATTATAGGTACCAATTTTATTAGCAAAGTCGCCATTGGCAGCAATGCGATCAGAACCTACAAATACTTTTTGAATTTTATGTTGCGCCATTAACATCCCAGCCATACTGTCACAAATTAAAGTATGGGGAATACCCGCTTTTTCTAGCTCCCATGTTGTTAATCGACCGCCTTGTAATAAAGGTCGTGTTTCACAAGCATAAACATGAATACGCTTACCTTGTTCATGGGCAGTTTTAAATGCTGCAAATGCAGTGCCGATGCCAGCAGTTGCTAATCCACCTGTATTGCAAATCGTTAAAATACTATCGCCATCATTAATGAGTGAAGCGCCATGTTTCCCCATGGCTTGGCAAAGCTTTACATCTTCATCAAAAATATTTTCAGCTTCAGCAATGAAACGATTTGTGTTATCAATATTTTCGTTTAAAACTTGCATCATGCGATCAACACAATGCATTAAATTAACGGCTGTTGGACGCGCACTTTTTAATAACATGGCAGCGTGTTGTAATGTAACTAAATTAGCACCTGTCTCAGCAAGATGTGCAAGTGTTAGTGCAGCTGCAACCCCTAGTAAAGGTGCACCACGAATTTTTAAAGTTTTAATAATAAAAACCATGGTATTGACATCAGGGACAGGTAACCATATTTCTTCTTGTGGTAATTTCTGTTGGTCTAATACCCATAATTGTTTATTTTCATGACGAATACCAGTACTAACTAAATTTTTCATATGGTTTTATTTCCAATTTTAATACGCATCTCTTGTAATATCGCAATTTCTTCACTGGGTAAATCAGTAATGCCACCTAATTTTTCGGCATGCAATAAAATTTGTGCAGCGTGCTCAAGACGTTCCATGCCATTGAGTGCTTCTTGCCAATTTTCACCCCATGCCAAGGCGCCATGACGAGCAAGCAATAAAATACGATATGTTGGTAAAAAAGGAATTAAGTTTTCACCCATTGCTGCAGTACCAGGTCTGGCATAAGGAACGATAGGAATTTTTCCTGCGGCAAGAATCAATTCCGATATGCAATTGCCTGGCAATTCGGATAATTCTGGTTTGGCAACAGTCCAGGCTATGGCGGTAGGTGGATGCGCATGTATTACCCAACGGGCAGTCGGACACTTTTGATAAACTGCACAGTGCATCAGTTTTTCACTTGATGGATTACCAGATATAACCTCGCCATTGAGCTTGATGATGGCTAATTCATCGGGCTGAATAGCCACTTTGGCAATACCAGATGCCGTAATCGCAATATAGCCATTGTCCATACGATAGCTGATATTACCGTCGGCAGCAGCTAATAAATTGCGTTGATATAAACGTTCAGCAATGTATTTAATTGCTTGATATATGTCGGCTTGAATTAATGTGGATTTCATAAACAGTCCTTGTTAGAGGCATTGCATACGCCTACCTTCATCGTGAGATGTCATGAGTATAGATTTTATCGCTTATCCAGACAAAATGAAATTGATACGACTATTGTATCAAGCTAATCTCCGGGTTTTCCCCGTAGGGTAAGAAATTAGATTTATGCTAAAGTTTAATCACAGCAAACTATTCCCTTTCCGCAGATGTGCTTGTATGATCTGACCACAAACCTATAACAGGAGAAATTCATGGCTAATCAACGCGTAAGAGTGGCTATTACTGGTGCGGCAGGCCAAATTGGCTATGCCTTATTGTTCAGAATTGCATCAGGTCAAATGTTTGGCCCCAATGTTGATGTTGATTTACATCTATTAGAGTTAGAAGCAGCATTGCCCGCCTTAGATGGCGTAGCGATGGAATTAGATGATTGCGCATTCCCATTATTGAAAAATGTGGTGTGTACATCTGATTTATCAAAAGCATATGATGGCATTAATTGGGCATTAATGGTTGGTGCCGTACCCCGTAAAGCAGGCATGGAACGTTCTGATTTATTAAAAATTAATGGTGGTATTTTCACTAAACAAGGTGAAGCCCTCAGCCAATATGCAGCTAGTGATGTACGTACATTAGTAGTAGGTAATCCATGCAATACCAATGCGTTAATTGCAATGCACAATGCCAAAGACGTACCACATGATCGTTTTTATGCAATGACTATGTTGGATGAAAAACGTGCCCGTTTCCAATTAGCGAAAAAAGCAGGTGTGGATGTAACTGCGGTTACCGAAATGACTATCTGGGGTAATCATTCTGCGACTCAATATCCCGATTTTTATCATGCGAAAATTAATGGCCGTTCAGCTGCTGATGTGATTCATGATGAAAACTGGTTAAAAAATGATTTTATTCCTACTGTACAACAACGTGGTGCTGCTGTGATTAAAGCCCGTGGCGCTTCTTCAGCTGCATCTGCAGCCAACGCGATTATTTCTACCGTTTATCAAATCGTGCATGACACGCCAAAGGGCGAAAGCTTTTCAGTAGCGAAATGCTCAACGGGTGAGTATGGGGTAGATAAAGGTTTGATCTTCTCTTATCCATGCCGTGTTGAAAATGGTCAACTTAAAGTCGTTGAAGGTATTGGTTTCAATAAATTCTCCCAAGAAAAATTTGATATTACTCTCAATGAATTACGTAGTGAACGTGATGCAGTAAAAGAATTGGGTTTAATTGATTAATTGATATTGAGGTGCTATCAATGGCAACACGTCGCGAACTAGCGAATGCAATTCGTTTTTTAAGTATGGATGCGGTACAAAAGGCTAATTCTGGCCACCCTGGAATGCCTATGGGTATGGCTGATATTGCCCAAGTATTATGGCATGATTTTCTTTCCCATGATCCCGTCCATCCTGAATGGCCCAATCGTGATCGGTTTATTATTTCAAATGGTCATGGTTCGATGCTGTTGTACTCTTTATTGCATTTAACTGGTTATGACATGACGTTGGATGATTTAAAGCAATTTCGCCAACTACACTCTAAAACCCCAGGCCATCCAGAATATGGTTATGCGCCTGGTGTTGAGACTACGACCGGGCCATTGGGGCAAGGTATTGCTAATGCTGTCGGGATGGCGATTGCTGAACAACGTTTAGCCGCAGAATTCAACCAACCGGATTTTACGCTGTTTGATCATTATACGTATGTCTTTTTAGGCGACGGCTGTCTGATGGAAGGCATTTCCCACGAAGTATGTTCATTAGCTGGGACATTAGGATTAGGAAAATTAATTGCGTTTTGGGATGACAATGGTATTTCCATTGATGGTAATGTTGACCCCTGGTTTACCGATGATACGCCTAAACGTTTTGAAGCATATGGTTGGCATGTGGTTGCTGATGTCGATGGGCATTCATCGGAAGCAATAATCAAAGCTATTAAACAAGCACGAGATGTGACTGATAAACCAACTTTAATTTGTTGTCGTACCACCATTGGTTATGGTGCGCCTCATGCGGCCGGCTCACATAAATGCCATGGCGCACCATTAGGTGCTGCCGAAATTGATGAAACACGTAAAGCGCTGAATTGGTCTTATGCACCATTTGAAATTCCCGATACTATTTATTCAGCATGGGATGCGAAGGAAGTCGGTGCCAAGCGTTATGCAAAATGGCAAACTTTATGGCAAGCGTATCAAAAAGCTTATCCAGAAAAAGCAGCTGATTTAACACGTCGTTGGCACAAGCAATTACCAACTGAATGGCAACGAGTCAGTGAAGATTATATTGTAGCCACGCAAGAAAAAGCAGAGAGTATTGCTTCACGTAAAGCATCGCAAAACGCGCTCAATGCGTATGCCCCTCTATTGCCAGAATTATTTGGCGGTTCCGCAGATTTAACGGAGTCCAATTTAACCAATTGGCAAGAATCACATTGGTTCTGTCGTAAAAATCGCACCGGAAATTATTTTTCATTTGGCGTACGTGAATTTGGTATGTCAGCGATTGCCAATGGCATGGCATTATACGGCGGATTTGTACCGTATGTTGGTACATTTTTAACGTTTGTTGATTATGCACGTAATGCAGTCAGAATGGCTGCATTAATGAAGCAACAAGTTATTTTTGTTTATACTCATGACTCAATTGGTTTAGGTGAAGACGGCCCAACCCATCAACCGGTTGAGCATGCGGCGATGTTGCGATTAACACCTAATATGACAGTGTGGCGTCCAGCTGATGCAGTGGAAACAGCGGTTGCATGGCAACAAGCGATCGAACATCATACCGGTCCTAGTTCTTTATTACTATCTCGTCAAAGCTTACCGTGCCAACCACGTAGTGTTGAACAATTAAAAGATATTAAACGTGGTGGTTATGTATTAAGTGGGGATCGTAATCAAAAACCTGATTTAATTTTAATTGCAACAGGTTCTGAAGTATCGTTAGCTGAACAAGCGGCATTTAAATTACGCGAACAAAAACAAAATATATGGGTTGTCTCCATGCCGTGTACGGAATATTTTGACGCACAAGATCAAGCTTATCGTGATAGCGTATTACCGCCTGATGTCACAAAACGAATTGCCATTGAAGCAGCCGTAGCTGATTATTGGTATAAATATGTTGGTTTGCAAGGAAAAATCATTGGCTTAAATCGCTATGGTGAATCAGCACCAGCAGCCGATGTATTTAAAGCATTAGGGGTTACAGTAGAGAATATTGTAAAAACGGCTGTGGAATTAGCATAGATTTTTTGTAGGGGACGTATTGTATACGCCCCCTACATTTGATTATTTGTTGTTAGCAGAGAAGCTCATGAAAAAAATTATAATAATTACCACAGTATTACTAAGTTTATTGCAACTAAAAATCGCATTAGCTGCCGGCAATGTCGATGATGTTGCACGCTACGAATCGTTGACCTTGCCCAACACTGAAGTGCGTTATCTTGATTCAACTAATACACATGAATCTTATCGTATTTACGTTAGTATTCCAGCAGAGTATTACATCCACCCAAATAAAAAATACCCAGCCATTTTTTTACTGGATGCAGATTATAGCTTTCCAATTGTGACAGCGATTACTAATCATTTATCGGATCGTAATCGTATTCCACCGATGTTTATTTTTGGTATTGCATATGCTGGCGCTCCAGCATATGAATTACATCGTACCCAAGATTACACTCCAACGTATGTGGCCGATGGTGGTTATGGTGCACAATATCAAAAATTATCAGGCGGCGCGCCAAAATTTGCTGCATTTTTACAATCAGAATTGATTCCTTACTTAAATCAATCATTTCGTTTAAACGATCAACGAACGTTAGTTGGACATTCATTTGGTGGCTTATTTGGTAGCTGGTCGATGCTTAACAATCCAGCTTTATTTAGCAGTTATATTATTGTCAGCCCTTCTTTATGGTATGACAATAATTATATGTTTAAGCTAGAAAAAACCTATGCTAAATCACACAAGCAATTACCAGTTAATGTTTTCTTTGGCATTGGAAGCAAAGAAAATGGTGGCGATTTCAAAATGGTAGATAGTTTAAATAACTATGTCAAAATGCTCCAACAGCAAAATTACAAAAATTTTAAATCAAAATATATGATTTTACCCAATGACGATCACGACATGATTTTTCCTGATGCATTTACTCAGGGCATTATGTACTTGTATGAGCAGAATTAACATACTGCACCCCACATAAAATCTCTTATGTTTTTGTACGCCACGGTAACGGTGATGATGCAAAATCAGCAGATACGGGTAATGCTTCTGTATCATTTTCAGTAATTAATGATGATGTTGAAAAAAATGCGCTATCTGAAAGCAAACATAAATCACCAGTTTCTAGTATTTGTATATCTAATTCGCTAGCGGGTATTGCTGGTAAGCTAGGTGTTTCGTTCATTGGCATAACTGGTGGAGAAGCTTCAGCGATAGCTGATATCAGGATGTTCCTCCACGGTGTTCCAGGTTGAATGGTGTTTGCTGAGTAACGAGGCGTGTTATTCATGGATGTAACTGTTGGCGAAACGTCAGAGGTTGATAATTCACGGATAAAAGCCCAATCTTTGGTCGTAAGAGACGACGAAGGGATTGGATTCCCAACAAAAAAAGTATTAGTACTCGGTTTGGTAAAAATATTCTTTACACTAGTATCTGATGTTTTTTGCTTTTTAAGTGGAGGCTGATTAATAGGTGGGCTCAAAGCTCTTTTTTTTATAACTTCCGGCATCATTGAATTATTGCTTTCGAACATTTCATTTATTACTTGCTTAAGTAATGTTTGCTCAGACGGTTCAAATCTATTTACAACATCCTTAAAGACATTAAGGAAAAGTTGTATTATTTCTTCGTTGTTAAGATTATTTAGAAATGCAGAAATAAATTCAAAATCAAAATCTTTATCTAAATAAGCTGAGATTAAATTATCAAACATGATGCTAAGTGAAGCAGAATTAATAGCTCTTTGCAGTCGTGCTAATAAAGCATTTGCAATATTTTGTTTTTCTTGAATATTTACAGTTTTATCGTTAAAGACGCTGGTAAATAATTTGACGTCTATTCCCTGTGGATCACTGAAACTATTTTCAGAATGAAGGTGGGTTATAAGTTGAGATAAAGCCGATATTTGAACTTCAGCTGATATATATTCTTTATCTGGCGAATACATAGCCAAGGATGTAATGGGTAGTGCCTGTTCCTGACTGGGACCACCACTGGCATGATTATTAAGAGATTGGTCAACAGGTGCTCGCACAATTTCATTGTGTGAAGAATCACTAGGTAGTAATTTTCGCCACTTAGTCATTTCTTCACTTCTACTCCTAGATTTGGCAAGACGAAGTGCTACTATTTTTTTAGTTTTCACAGAGGATATTTTAATAAGATTGGGAATAAAATCTTTTGATAAAATATGACTTGTACGAGCCGCAATTACTTTTTTCAATATCTTTTCACTTACCGACGCATCAATATCTTTATTTATTCTTGTCACGAATGGGTCGAAGATTAAATTTTTCGTTTTGTTAGAAATTGAGCGTGCAGCCAGGAATGCAGAAAATAACACGGCCTCTCTATCGTCTAAGGTTTGAAAACTATTATCTTTGTTACAATATTCATTTATATAAGATACAGCATCATTCTTAATTTTATCAGGTACCGAATCTTGCGTTTGCTTTTTAGTGTCTATTAAGAACTTAATAACTATTTCAATATTAATACGTGGCATGGTGTATATTCCTGGATTAATCTCATGGGAAAAGAGGTGATAATGTTTCACCTTCAAAGAAAAATTCCGATCTGCGCTATCATCGTCGCCAAGGTAGTGGTGATGATACAAATTCACTAGTTAATGATGATAATTCATCTTCATCATCGACATTAGGTAATACGTGAGGCTCAAATTTCTCTACAGAAGATTCCTTACCGCTTTTATGAGTGTCGAAAAACGCACAATCAGAAAGTAAGCAGCCCTCTTCATTATTCAACACCTCTATTGCTTTAAACCTATTATTCAATTCCATTGATGGTGGTGTTTCACTGATAACGGTATTGACGCTATTTTCTCGATCATGAACTTGAGATTGTGTAGGAGTCAAAAATGAAAATTCTAAAATATTTTTTGGTGGTGCTATGTCAAAGGAAGTTGGTTTGATAGGATGCTTTTTTTCATTAAAAAAAGCATGAGGTATTTCACCTAATAATTTTTTTTGTTCTTTAGGAGGTGCTGAGCTAGAAGACTCGTCATCAGCAGTAAAACTTTGCTCCCGCTTTCTTTTTACTCCACGGTTAGACGGGTTATCTGCTTGAGCAACAGTCATGGTTACATTTTTTTGTATATTTGTTAATGCGTTTATTCGTGAATCAACTATGGCTATTAATGCAGGTATGTTGTCACTTGTAGAGGAGTTGACGATGTTTCGGAAAGTAGTAAGTATGGTTTCGTTATTAAGGTGATCAAGAAACGTTGAAAAAAACGCAATACAGATATTACGATCTACATAGGATGACTTTAGCCGCTTCAATATAGCGATAAGTACATCATTATCGATCTTCTCTTTAAGTCGTTTTGCCAGCGCTAGACCAACAGTCACCGTATTCTCCTTGGTTATTGCGCGACATGCAAAAAATTTAATCAATAATGTAAGATCCTCTGCCTCTAGATCGTGAAAGCTTTTTTCATTTTCACAGTATTCTTGAAGAAGAGACATAGCTTCAGCTTCAATATTTTGTGGTAAGGAGCCTTTAGCCTTTCTTCGATTTCTTATTAATTGTCCAATAACTTGTTCGACACCTAGCATTTCTAATTCTCTTGTTGGATGATGAATTATTTCATTAAGACAAAAATTTAGCAGATTTTTATTAATACAAAATTAGCATAATTAGCCATATTTATTACATATTAAAACAATGCAACAATTGTTTATTTAATAATTATCGACCAGTTTCAGTTAGCGTTAAATGATGGTTGCTGTATAATGGTCGACATTAGTGATTGGGCCTGTCATTTTCGAGGCCGAATCAGAAAAATTTCTCATATTTATTAATCAGGAGACGGGCATGACAATTCGAGTAGCGATTAATGGTTTTGGGCGTATTGGGCGTAATATTCTGCGCGCCTTGTATGAATCAAATAGAAAAGATATCAAAATTGTCGCAGTTAATGACTTAGGCAATATTGAAGTTAATGCTCATTTATTACGTCATGATAGTACACACGGCCCATTTAATGGTGATGTAAAAATCGAAGGTAATAATTTATTAGTTAATGGTGATTTAATTCAATTTACTGCCGAACGCGATCCGGCCAAATTGCCATGGGGTGCCTTGGATGTTGATGTGGTGATGGAATGTACCGGCATTTTCACCACCAAAGAGAAAGCCTCAGCGCATATTACTGCAGGCGCCAAAAAAGTTATTATTTCAGCGCCAGGCGGCAAAGATGTCGATGCAACTATTGTATTCGGTGTCAATGATAAAACATTGAAAGCAACAGATACGGTGATTTCTAATGCATCTTGTACTACGAACTGTTTAGCACCGTTAGTTAAACCATTAAATGATAAATTAGGTATCGAACGCGGTTTAATGACGACCGTTCATGCTTACACCAATGACCAAGTATTGGTTGATTCCATACACAGTGATGTCCGTCGTGCTCGTTCAGCGACACAATCGATGATTCCAACTAAAACCGGTGCAGCAGCAGCAGTTGGTTTAGTATTGCCAGAATTAAATGGTAAGTTAGATGGATTAGCCGTACGGGTGCCAGTAGTAAATGTGTCGTTAGTAGATTTAACATTTACAGCAAAACGCGATACTACCGTGCAAGAAGTCAATGATATATTGAAACAGGCAGCGGCAGGGGAATTAAAAGGCATATTGGTATACAACACCGAACCATTAGTTTCCATCGATTTTAATCATAATCCAGCATCATCAATTTTTGATGCCAGTGAAACACGTGTCATTGGCAATTTGGTAAAAGTGATGGCGTGGTATGACAACGAATGGGGCTTCTCTAATCGTATGTTGGATACCTGTGTTTCGTTTTATAATGCGAAGTAAATAACATGTAGCCCGGGATGAAATCCCGGGATCGGTACTTGCAATGTATATTGATCCCGGGATTTTATCCCGGGCTACGTTTTCGCCAGCGAATGACAATGAAGAAAATGGTTTAATCAAATTGAAGTGAAACTATAAGCCGAGAAAAACTATGTTATCCATGCAAGATATCGATCTCAATCACAAACGAGTCATGATTCGCGAAGATTTTAATGTGCCGCAAGACAAGGATGGTCACATCACTAGTGATGTACGAATTGAAGCGGCATTACCTACTATCAAAATGGCGTTAGCAAAAAATGCTAAGGTAATTTTATTATCGCATCTTGGCAGGCCAACAGAGGGAGAATATGACGCACAATATTCATTGCAACCTGTTGCCGATCGATTAACTCAACTATTAAAAAAATCAGTTCGTTTAGAAAAAGATTGGCTAAATGGTTTTGAGATTGCGGATGGCGACGTTGTCTTATGTGAAAATGTACGATTTAATGTCGGCGAAAATGCTGATGATGAAACATTGGCTCGCAAAATGGCTGCCTTATGCGATGTATTTGTCATGGATGCTTTTGCAACGGCGCATCGCGCTCAAGCTTCTACACATGGCGTAGCGAAATACGCGAAAGTTGCTTGTGCGGGGCCATTATTGATGGCTGAAGTTACGGCATTACATAAAGTTATGCAAAATCCAGCACGACCATTATTGGCCATTGTTGGAGGCTCAAAAATTTCTAGTAAATTAGATGTATTAACCATGTTAAGCAAAGTGACTGATAATTTGATTATTGGCGGTGGTATCGCTAATACTTTCTTAGCAGCGGCAGGATATCCAGTGGGTAAATCGTTATATGAGAAAAACATGTTACCTATTGCAGAAAAACTATTAGCTAATACCAATATTCCCTTGCCAGTTGATGTCGTTACCGCAAAAGAATTTTCAGCTTCTGCAACGCCAACCGTTAAAAAAATTGCTGATGTGCAGGCGGATGATATGATTTTAGATATTGGTCCGCAAACAGCAGAACGCTATCAACAGATTATTGCTAAGGCAAAAACCATTTTATGGAATGGTCCTGTCGGTGTATTTGAGTTTCCTGCTTTTGCCAATGGTACAAAAGTCGTGGCAGAGGCGATTGCGCAAAGTAATGCATTTAGTGTTGCTGGTGGCGGTGATACCTTAGCTGCAATTGATCAATTTAAATTAGAATCTGATATTTCGTATATTTCAACTGGTGGCGGAGCCTTTCTTGAGTATGTAGAAGGCAAAGCACTACCTGCAGTTACCATTTTAGAATCACGTAGTAAGGAATAGTTATATGTTACAGAAACGAAGAACCAAAATTATTGCAACATTAGGTCCTGCTACGGACAAGCCAGGCATGTTGGAAAAAATATTTCGTGCTGGTGTTGATGTGGTACGGTTGAATTTTTCTCACGGCAAAACAGCTGATCATGAAAATCGTGTCAAAATGGTGCGCGAATGCTCTGCTAAATTAGGCCGCGAAATTGGTATTATGGCGGATCTACAAGGACCAAAAATTCGAGTTGCGCGGTTTAAAGAAAATAAAATTATCTTAACGCCGGGTGCAACTTTTATTTTAGATGCGAGCATGGACAGTGATGCGGGTACCGTCGAAGCGGTTGGAATTGATTACAAAGAGTTACCACAAGATGTGCAAGCAAACGATACCTTACTACTAGATGATGGCCGTGTGGTTTTTAAGGTTGAGTATGTAGACGGTAGCCAAATTCATTGTCGTGTCATTGTTGGTGGCGAACTATCCAATAATAAAGGCATTAATCGCTTAGGGGGTGGTTTATCAGCAAAAGCATTGACGGATAAAGATAAAGCGGATTTAAAAACGGCTGTTGCCCTGCAAGCGGATTATATTGCTATTTCATTCCCACGCACTGCGGCAGATATGGAAGAAGCCAAACAATTAATTAAAGATGCGGGTGGTACAGCGGGTGTCGTTGCAAAAATTGAACGTGCTGAAGCGGTTGCAAGTGAAACATTAGATGAAATTATTAAAGCCTCGGCTGCAGTGATGGTGGCACGTGGTGATTTAGGCGTAGAAATTGGTGATGCCGCATTACCCTCAATTCAAAAGAAGATTATTCATCGTTGTCGCTCATTAGATAAAGCCGTTATTACCGCTACGCAAATGATGGAAACCATGATTCATAATGCGATTCCTACGCGGGCTGAAGTATTTGATGTGGCGAATGCGGTATTAGATGGCACAGATGCTGTTATGTTATCAGCAGAGACAGCATCAGGTGATCATCCTGATGTTGTCGTTGAAGCGATGGCGCGTATTTGCTTAGGTGCAGAACGTGATCGCAGTACGCAAATTTCTAAACATCGTGTTGAATGTCAATTTGAACGTGCTGATGAAGCGGTAGCGATGGCAACCATGTATACCGCAAATCACTTAGATATTGCTGCTATTATTGCGTTAACTGAAACAGGTTCTACCCCATTATGGATGTCACGTATTCGTTCGGGCATTCCAATTTATGGTTTATCAGAACATGTACCAACACAGCGTAAAATGACAATGTATCGAGGTGTTTATCCATTGGCATTTGATGTTACTCGATTGGAAGTAACTGAAATTTACAACGCCGCAATTGATGAAGTAACCAAACATGGTTTTATTAAAAGAGGTGATTGGGTGATTGTAACGCATGGTGATCATCTAGGTAAGATTGGTGGCACGAATACAATGAAAATTTTGCAAGTCCAATAAGGGAAATAATGGCAACGATACGGATATCGATAAAAACAACGGTATTAATCATACTAATGGCAATTTTTTTATCTGCTTGTGCTCCAACACCACCACAAGAACCGAATAATATTTGTTCGATTTTTATGGAATATCCCAATTGGTATTGGGCTGCAAATGATACTAAAAAGAAATGGGGTGTGCCGGTGTCAGTGCAAATGGCCATCATTTTCCAAGAGTCGAGTTTTAATGCCAATGCAAAACCGCCTCGCGGTAAATTATTATGGGTCATTCCTTGGAAGCGTCCAACAACAGCGAATGGCTATTCGCAAGCATTAGATGGTACGTGGGAAATTTACCAAAAAGATACTGGCAATTGGGGAGCAAGCCGCAATAATTTTAAAGATGCCTCCGATTTTGTAGGTTGGTATGCGAATCGTGCTTATCGCAAGGCGGGTGTGTCTTACTATAATGCTTATGCTCTTTATCTTGCCTATCATGAAGGGATTGGTAATTATCAACATGGAACTTATAAAAGTAAACCATGGTTGATGAATGTCGCTAAAAAAGTACAATCACGTGCTAATATGTATCAGCGACAATTATCAACCTGCGAAGGAAAAATTCCTAAACCGTGGTGGAAGATTTTTTAATGAGAAAAGCAATACTATTTTGTTTATTTATCTGTACGAGTTTAATCAGTCTTTCTGCATTAGCGTGTACGGGTATTGGATTAAACGCAAAAGATGGCTCCATGATTTATGGAAGAACACTGGAATTTGGCCAAGATTTTCAATCTGATCTAATAGTAGTCCCACATGGATATCAATTTACCGGTCAAACAGCAGATAATAGTTCAGGTTTAACATGGAAAACAAAATATGCTTTTGTTGGCACTAACGCATCAAAAACATTGGCTACGGTTGACGGCGTCAATGAAAAAGGACTAGCGGTCGGATTATTTTATTTTCCAGGTTATGCACAATATCAAAAAATTTCACCTGATCAATATAAAAATAGTATTGCAGCATGGCAATTAGGTACTTGGTTATTAGGCAATTGCGCTGATACTAATGATGTAAAAAACATGATTGGTAAAATAAAAGTGACGGGTGCAATATTACCAGCATGGGGATTTGCGCCACCAGTACATTATTTTATACGTGATGCAAAAGGAAAAAGCATCGTTATCGAATATTTTAAAGGTAAATTACATGTGTATGATGATCCCGTTAATGTATTAACTAATGCCCCCAATTTTAATTGGCATATGACCAATTTAAAAAATTATTTACACTTATCACCTACTAATGTACAGCCCATCACCATTGGGGAAATTAAATTAGCGCCATCAGGGCAAGGTTCTGGTTTAGTTGGTTTACCTGGTGATTTCACACCACCCTCACGTTTTATTCGCGCGGCTATCTTAACTTATAGTTCACGCCAAAAAGATGATGCGCCAGAAACCATTGATCAAGCTTTTCATATTCTTAATCAATTTGATGTTCCAGAGGGTGCTGTCAGAGATGATGTCGATGGCAAAATCACTTATGAATTCACTTTATGGACCAGCGTTGCAGATCTTACGCATAAACGTTATTGCATTCATACTGAAGCAGATAGACAAATACGTTGTCTTGATTTAATGAAGCAAGATTTGGATGCAAAAAATGTTGTTATTTATCCCTTGAGTCAAAAAGAGAATATCGCCGAATTTCAGCCTTCAGATAAATATGCTTATAAAGAGCCTAATTGACTAAGGGCTGTTTATAATTTTACTATGCTGGGCACAAATCCTAGCAAACTAAGTTATAATTTACATTGCAATCCAACTCGTGGTACTGGTGTAATAGCTTGCAGATGATTTTCTATTTCTTCTAATAAACGGTCAAAGGCCGATTTTTCTTTATTATTGGTGCATGAATTCTTTTTTTCAGCAATAAAATCTTTAATTTTTTGTAATTGCTCTGGAGAATATTGTGCAATTAATTTCTTTACGCAGTTATGGTTTAACATGCGAAATACCACATCACTTAATTTTTGTGGCTTATCTTGCAAATGTGTTGGCATTTTTAATTGCAAAGGCATATACGATGATGTTGAAACCCCTTGCGCATCCCCATCAGCTCTTGTTTGGTTGTTTTTAACAATATGTCGTGTGTTCATACCAGCAAAAAATGTTGGCGGGTTTGTTTTTTGCAAAACTGACGCTAAAGTAAAAGCTTGTGCGTCTATTTGTTTATTCCGATCTAGAGTATTGAACATGGACCACTTTCTATAAATTAAAAATTATATCTATAATATCATCCTGCGATTAAGCAGATCTTAAGTATTAAATTAAGGCGATCCCATGTCTATATTATTAATCATTTCTTCATATAAATGATTATCATCTATATCGAGTAATTCGACTAATTCTTGGTAATTAAAAATACCAAAATTGATTAACGATGTGCTATTTGGCATTACATTTTCCGTATCGATGTCATCGCTACTTGCTGATGTAGGTAGTTTATCGAAATTAGAAAAAGATGGGCTAAAATTAGCGCGTGCAAAAATATCATTCTCCTCCTCTGCAGGAGAGCTATTGCACGTTTGCGATAATTCTTCCTCTGTTTCAGGGGTGATAGATTGTGAATCGGTAAAAGCAGAGTTATTTTCATTACTGTCGCTTATACTACCAGTCAAAATTTCCATGAGATTAACATAAGAAGATGATGATGGGTTATTGAAAGCCAAAAGTGGGGGCGCGGAGTCAAACGTAGAAGTATCGGGGTAAAACAAACCGGCATCATATAGCGAAGGCTCAACGGTTGATTCGAATTCCATATCTTGGGTATCGAAAACCACGCCTTCCGAATTTGCTATTGTTAGCTGATTAAACGATCGTAAGATGTCATCAATTAGCGCTTCACATTCCTTTTTATAACGTGGATAGCCTTCAATCATGCTTATTGGAAACTTTGCGATGGTTTTTTCTAAATCCCATATCTTTTCTTCATTTAATATAACAATGTTCATTAATGAAATAAGTTTATTATTATTAATTTGTTGGTTATCAAATATGTCTTTAAAAGAGGTAGTCATGCAATTTAGTAACAAATAAATAATATGTTTTACGCGTACCTCATCGGTAAGATTATTTTCCATAAAATCTAGCAATAATTTCACATAATTCTCATCAGAGGAAAACTTTTCTTTAGCATGCATGATGTTTTTATAAAGTTTAATTTTATTACTAAAAACTATATCTGAGTCATTCTCTTTTAACAGTGATAAAACTTCAGGATAAAATATGTTTTGTACTTTTTCAGTTCCTCTACTAATCACTGTCTGGATAAAGCGAAACCGGTGAGGTAAAGGATAACGTTGAAATGTATTTTGTAAGAATTGCCCAATCGCTGCTTCATCACGTTTCGTTAAATTAGCAACATCGTCTGTATGGTTATATGATATTTTAGAGACAGGCCTACGTTTCGACATAGTCATTGAATCTTCTGTAGAAGTGACTAGATTACTATTTGAATCATCATTATGCATGGCAGATTTTCTCCTTCTCACTCGCTTTGAAGGTTTCGAAGAGGTATTTTTTTCAAATGGTTCTACGATAAAAATATTTTCTAATGGTATGTTAAATTTAGTTTCATATTTTTCACGTATTGGAGTAGCCCACGGCTCAATCTCGGGTATTACTTCCATAAGCGTTGCAAGTCTTTGATGATTTTCTTTCTTGGAATAGGCATAAGTTAAGATAATTTCTATAGCGCTATCATTTTTTTCTTTGTGTAACGCACGAATTAAACGGACAATGGCTTCATCATGGCGATCATTTTTTGCATATGTATATTTGAAAATGGCTTGCAATAATGAACTTTGCTCTTTTAGTAATTCTTCCTTCAGCAATGCTGGGTGAAGTAAATCATTACACAAATTGACAAACATGGTTTCTAAATCCGAGTTTCCATAAAGGAAAATATTTTTCATATGCAGAAATTGTTTTTCAATAGGTAGTTCATATACTGCTTT